>NZ_LVDJ01000004.1:0-357465 GCF_007636505.1 Shewanella sp. KCT | reverse complement strand
TAATCAAATCAGAGGCCTGCTATATGAATATGGCATTGTCATCGCAAAAGGCAAAGAAAGCCTTAAAGCAGCATTACCTGACTTAATTGAAGATGCAGAAAATGGATTAACCGAAAGAGCTCGAGTCCACTTTACGCTGCTACACCAAGAGTGGGGCGCGATTGATGAAGCCATAAAGTCATCAGAAAAGGATATCAAACAGCAAGCCCTGGCTTCCGAAGGAGCTAAACTACTAATGCAAATAAAGGGAATAGGAGAGATTACGGCAACAGCCGTAGTCTCTTTTGCTGGTAATGGTTCGTCCTACAAGAATGGTAGACATTTTTCAGCCAATATCGGTTTAGTACCTAAGGAACATTCAAGCGGTGGAAAACAAAGTCTTGGTGGGATAACCAAGCGAGGTAACCGTTACCTCAGGAAGCTACTCATTCAATGTGCTTGGTCGATTATCAGGCACTGTAAAACAGCGCAAGATAGGTTGTCTGTTTGGGTTAAAACGCTCATCGAACGGCGTGGCAGTCACAAGTCTGCAGTCGCGCTGGCTAATAAGTTAGCAAGAACTGTTTGGGCCATTCTATTTAAGAAAACAGAGTTCAGAGCTGTTTAAATTTAAAGTTTAGAGTAAAGCAAACCATGTACTGCTAAATAGTAATGTAACAACAGGTAATACCGGCCTCTACAACCCCTGAGAGAATCCATGAACCAAAGAGTTCGGACGGACGGTTAAGGCGTAGAGGCGCGGTTCTCATTAAGGCCAGAGCACAAAGATGCTCATAAACAGGTCGGATATACGGATGCAGTAATATCTTTTGTTACTAACAAATTAGCTATTGAATCTATCGAGGTGTCCATATACGGATGCACGGCGTGTAGCAGATGTATCTGCACAAGAGCGAGCCGCAGGCTATTGATAACAATGAAGGTTAAAACTTTAATTCCTCTTAACAAGTATCGCGAAGCGTCCAAGGAGTGCTCAAACAACGTCCCTGTTTAACTGCCAGTTCGGCATCCATGCCTCTCGTTCGTAAGCTCGAAGCTTTGCTTCACTCACCGTGCCAAAAGAGTGCTTGCACATACGTCGTTCCTTCACATCCATGTGATCACGACATTGGTACTTCCATGTACAGCACCCGCCGGGCAGGCGTTAGGTCGCCATGAAAGTACGACCTTCAAATCCACTCAGCCAATGAACATTCTGCCAAGCGCTACTCAAGCAAACTTTATGGCAAAACATCCCAACCATTGTTTCCCAACTCATACAGAGCGCCGCCAAGTCGAAAAGCCTGAAATTAACCTCCCCAGGTACAAGCAGAGACATTGAAGATTCGATCTTCAAAAACAAAAATGCCGAGTCCTTTTAAAGACTCGGCATTTTCACCAATGGCCACCTTGGGGCAACCAAGCCCGCCCCCTTTAACCTAACCCAGTTAAAGATAAGGCCTCACCAAATTCACCATCATCTGGATATGGCCATCCTGGTCATTGAGACAGGGAATATAACGATACTTGCTGCCACCGGCCTGGGTGAACACATCCCGGTTCTCATGCTCAATCTCCTCGAGTGTCTCGAGACAGTCGGCGCTGAAGGCCGGGCAGACGATGGCCACATCATCCACGCCCTCTTTAGCTAACGCCTCCAGGCTGGCATCCGTGTAGGGGCCGAGCCACTTGGCCTTGCCGAAGCGCGACTGGAAGGTGGTGATATAGTCATTCTCATGAAGTCCCAGACGTTCCACCACCAGGCGGGTGGTCTTCTGACACAGGCAGTAGTAGGGGTCGCCAAGGTGCAGGTTACGCTCGGGCATGCCATGGTAAGAGAGCACTAACTTCTTCGGCTTGCCATGTTGCTCGAAGTCCTTGGCGATAGAGTCAGAGAGCGCCGCTATATAGTCTGGGTGGTCATGATAGCTGTTGATAAAGTGCAGCGATGGCAGGTAGCGCCACGAAGTCAGCTCCTTGGTCAGGGCGTCGAAGGCCGAGGCCGTGGTGGGCGCGGCGTACTGAGGATAAAGCGGCAAGACGATAAGCTTGTCGGTTCCATCGCTATGAAGCCGTCTCAGCGTCTCCTTGACGCTCGGCTTGCCGTAACGCATACAGAAGTCCACATTGACGTCACTGCCATTTTCACTCAGCCTTTGTGCTAGCTTGTCCCGCTGGGCCTGAGTGATCGCCATCAGGGGAGAGCCCTGCTCCGTCCAGATAGACTGATACAGGGCGGCAGACTTTGCCGGGCGGACGCGTAAAATGATGCCATGGAGGATCAGCATCCACAGCAGCTTAGGGATCTCCACCACGCGGGGATCCGAGAGAAACTCCGCCAGATAACGACGCACGGCGCCCGTAGTTGGCGCGTCCGGTGTGCCCAGATTCATCAGCAGCACTGTGGTCTTGCCACGACCGCCATGGCCCTGCTGTTTATTCAATCCAAAGTATTTTGCCAAAGTGATTCCTTGTTTTTATCTGTGTTGCCCAACTCGCTTTCTTTTTCTTTGCGCCAGGGCACCTGGCCGAGGCTAATGATGCATGGCATCAGTACGCGGTTCGGCCCCTTAGAGATCAATCGCCACACATAAAAAAACCGATAAAAGGATTATCGGTTTTTTCAAATTGCTTTCAGAGGCTAGTCGAGATCCAGCGTCACACCTTCCATGAAGCCTGAGCTGGCCGATTCTGAACTTTGCAGCTTGATCATCAGACGCAGATCGTTTGGCGAGTCGGCGTGGTGCAGCGCATCCGAGTAGCTGATCTCACCTTCCACATAGAGCTTGAGCAGCGCCTGGTCGAAGGTCTGCATCCCCTGCTCGTTGGATTTGGCCATGGTTTCCTTAAGCAGATGCAGCTCATTCTTCTGGATAATGCTGGCAACCCTTGGGGTGTTGATCAACACCTCGATGGCCGCTCGGCGACCCGTGCCATCTGCCTTGGGCACAAGTTGCTGCGCTACTATGCCGCGAAGGTTCAGCGACAAGTCGAACAGCAGCTGCTGGTGCTTACTCTCGGGCACCAGGTGCATGATGCGGTCCAGCGCCTGGTTGGCGTTGTTGGCGTGCAGGGTAGCCATACAGAGGTGACCAGTTTCGGCGAACGACAGAGCAAACTCCATGGTCTCCTGGGTACGGATCTCACCGATCAGAATCACGTCCGGCGCCTGACGCAGTGAACTCTTCAGCGCGGCATCGAAAGAGTCGGTATCTATGCCCACCTCACGCTGGGTGATGATGCTCTTGCGATGGTCGTGGACAAATTCCACCGGATCTTCGATGGTGAGGATATGGCCGCGGGCGTGGGAGTTGCGGTAACCCACAAGCGCCGCCAGCGAGGTCGACTTACCTGTACCCGTACCGCCCACCATGATGATAAGGCCACGCTTACTCATCACCAGGTCTTTCAGGATTGGTGGCAGCTTAAGATCTTCCACCAGCGGGATCTTGGTCTCGATGCGACGCATCACGCAGCCCGGCGACTCGCGCTGCCAGAAGGCGCTGACACGAAAACGTCCCAGGCCCTTCTCGCCATAGGCGAAGTTACATTCGCGGGTCTCATGAAACTCTTTGCGCTGGGCCTCTGTCATCAGAGCCTCGACAAACTCCAGCGACTGGGCCGGGGTAAAGGGGTTCTCGGCTAAGGGGCGCACCTCGCCATCAACCTTAGCGCTGGGGGGAAAGCCGGCGGTGATGAAGAGATCCGACGCCTTGCGCTCTACCATCACCTTTAAAAATGGACGAACTTCCATACTCAAACCTTACTAGAAACTAGCGTTTTTATTAGAACTCTTGGCCATCGCATCTTCACGGGTGATCAGGCCACGGTTGACCAGATTCTGCAGACACTGATCTAGGGTCTGCATGCCGTGGGCCATACCCGTTTGAATGGCCGAGTACATCTGTGCCACCTTATCTTCGCGAATAAGGTTACGAATCGCCGGGGTACCCATCATGATCTCGTGGGCCGCCACACGACCGCCGCCGACCTTCTTGATCAGGGTCTGGGAGATTACCGCCTGCAGGGACTCAGACAACATGGTACGCACCATACTCTTCTCGCCCTCTGGGAATACGTCGACCACACGGTCGATGGTTTTCGCCGCCGAGGTGGTGTGCAGGGTACCAAATACTAAGTGACCGGTTTCCGCCGCCGTCATCGCCAGACGTATGGTTTCGAGGTCACGCATCTCACCCACCAGGATCACGTCCGGGTCTTCACGCAGTGCGCTACGCAGCGCGGCGTTGAAGCTGTGGGTGTGTCTGTGCACCTCACGTTGGTTGATAAGACACTGCTTGTTCTGGTGCACGAATTCGATAGGGTCTTCGATGGTCAGGATATGGTCGTGACGGTTCTCGTTTACATAATCTATCATGCCCGCCAGGGTGGTACTCTTACCCGAACCTGTCGGACCGGTTACCAACACCAGACCACGGGGAAAGCTGGCAATCTTCTTGAAAATCTCAGGGGCACCCAGTTTCTCCAGGCTTAAAATCTCGCTGGGAATGGTACGGAACACCGCCGCGGCGCCGCGGGACTGGTTAAAGGCGTTCACACGGAAACGGGCTAAGTTGGGCACTTCGAACGAGAAATCTATCTCTAAATGCTCTTCATAATCTTTACGCTGTTTGTCGTTCATGATGTCATAAACGAGGCTGTGTACGCCTTGATGATCCAGGGCCGGCAGATTAATCTTTCTGACCTCACCATCAACACGTATCATGGGAGAGACTCCCGCAGAAAGGTGTAGATCCGACGCGTTGTGTTTTACACTAAAGGCAAGTAACTCTGTGATTTCCATAGTATGGGATATCCATTCAACCAAAAACTTACAACATGACAACAATAGCAGACAGACTGGCCGACGCCCACCAAAGAATCGCTCAAGCGGCGCAAAATTCATCACGTGATAGCAGGGATATACAGCTGCTGGCGGTCAGTAAAACCAAGCCGATAGATCAGATAGTAGCGGCATATGATGCTGGGCAGCGGCTTTTTGGTGAAAACTATGTTCAGGAAGGTGAAGAGAAGATAAATGCCCTGCGCGAAAGCCATGGCGACATCGAATGGCACTTCATCGGCCCGCTACAGTCGAACAAAACCAAGAGCATCGCCGAGCACTTCGACTGGCTGCACACACTGAGCCGAGAGAAGATCGCCAAACGCCTGAGCGAGCAGCGCCCCAGCCATCTACCACCGCTGCAGGTCTGCATCCAGGTGAATGTCAGCCAGGAGGAGAGCAAGTCGGGCGTTAATCCAGATGAGGTCGCTCACCTGGCCGAAATAATCGCCTCCCTGCCCAAGCTGACCCTGAGAGGGCTTATGGCCATTCCCACCGCCACAGACGATGTTGCGCTGCAGCAGGCCGAGTTTAGCCAGATGCAGGCCCAGTTCGAGGCGCTGAAACAGCAACACCCGAGCCTGGATACCCTCTCCATGGGAATGAGCCAAGATCTTGAGCAGGCGATCGCCGCAGGCTCGACCATGGTGCGTATCGGCAGTGCCATCTTCGGCGCCCGGGATTACGCTAAAGCTTAAAGGCTTAAGTGCTAAGAGCCTAAGGCCTTGTAATTACCCTGAATGCCCAAATATAGATAGTTAGACGAATAAATAGAGACCCTTATGACACAAAAGAAGATTTGCTTTATCGGCGCGGGCAACATGACCCGCAGCATCACCAGCGGCCTGGTCAAGGGCGGCTATGCACCAGAGCTTATTCACGCCACCAATCCCAGCGAAGGCAAACTCATCGCCCTTAAGCAGGATTTAGGTATCCAAGTCTCCCACGACAACCTGCAGGCCGCCGATGAGGCCGACGTTATCGTGCTGGCGGTGAAACCTCAGCTGATGCAGCAGGTGTGCGAAGCGATGAGCGGACTCAACTTGAAAGACAAGCTTATCGTCACCATCGCCGCCGGGGTCACAGCCGAGCGCTACCACGCCTTCTTCAAGCAGCCGATTCAGCTTATCCGCACCATGCCCAACACCCCGACGCAGATCGGCCTTGGCATGACCGGGCTCTACGCCGAGCAGGGCGTGAGCGCGCAAGACCGCGAGCTGTGTGAGCAGCTGATGCAAACCGGCGGCGAAACCGTCTGGGTCGAAAAGGAAGAAGATCTCAATCAGGTGATCGCCCTGGCGGGCAGTTCTCCAGCCTATTTTTTCCTTATGATGGAGGCTATGATTGACAGTGCCAAACAAGATGGCGTCGACGAGCAGACCGCCCGAGAGATGGTGCAGCAGGCAGCATTAGGTGCGGCCTCTATGGTGAAGCAGAACCCACAACTTTCACCGGCACAATTAAGGGAAAATGTCACCTCTAAGGGCGGCACCACGGCTCAGGCCCTAGCGGCGTTCGAGCGCGCCGGCCTCAGGGAGATAGTGCGCACCGCCATGCACGACTGCATGGACAGGGCCCAGGAGATGGCAAAGCAGTTTTAGGACTGGCCCTCTTATGGGCTTAACCCTAGTTTTATTCGATACAGCACAGTAGAGAAACACAATGGATGCATTAAGTTTTTTAGTGAACACCCTGTTTGACCTGTACCTCATGGTGGTCATCATTCGTATCTGGTTGCAGCTGGCCCGCGCCGATTTTTACAACCCATTCAGCCAGTTTGTGGTCAAGGCGACCCATCCCGTGGTCGGCCCCATGCGCCGCTTCCTGCCGCCACTGGGCGGCTTAGATACTGCCTCAGTGGTACTCGCCCTGGCGGTGGTGGTGATCAAGTTTGTGATCCTCAGCCTGATGGCGGGCGCCGCCATTAACCTGCCTATCATACTCTTGGTGGCGCTGGTCTCAGTGGTGAAACAGGCGGGCGTGTTGCTGTTCTGGATGCTTATCCTGCGCGCCATCCTCAGCTGGGTCAGCCAGGGCCACAACCCCATCGAGATGGTGATGGCGCAGCTGACCGAGCCGCTGGTCGCCCCTATTCGCCGGATCATCCCTCCCATGGGTGGCTTGGATTTCTCTGTGATGATCTTCATGTTCGGCCTGATCTTCATCAACAAGCTCTTATCTCAGTACGTTCCCTTCTGGGCCAACGTCTAGATGGCGGTTGTCACCAAAGAAGAGGACGACCTCGTCATCAGGCTCTATATCCAGCCTAAAGCCAGCCGGGACCAGATTGTTGGTCCCCACGGCGACGAGCTTAAGGTGGCCATTACCGCCCCGCCCATCGACGGCAAGGCCAATGTCCACCTGTGTAAGTTTCTGGCGAAGCAATTTAAGACGGCCAAGGGCAATATCCTTATCGAGAAGGGGGAACTTGGGCGCCACAAGCAGATCCGCGTGGTAATGCCAAAGGAGATCCCCGAGGCTATATCTGTCTTAATCCCATGAAATGTGTAAGCAAATAAACTAAGGCGCCGCAGCCTAAGACTTTAATAGCTATACTAGAATCAATTATCCCGTGACAGGAGTTCACCATGATACGTACCCTTTTTTGTGCCTTGGCGCTTACCCTGCTTAGCATGGGCAATGCCGCGGCGGAACAGAAGCAGAGCGTCGGCAATTTCGATATCCACTATGTTGCCCTGGGCAGCACCTTTATTACCCCCTCTATCGCCAAGACCTATGGCATCAAGCGCAGCAGCTATACCGGCCTTATCAATATTTCTGTGCTCGATACCAGCGCCGAAGGCACGCCGGCCATTCCGGTAGAGATCTCGGGGATCGCCAACAACCTGCTCGATGCCAGGGTAGAGCTGACCTTCAAGGAGATCCGCGAAGGCGAGGCCATCTATTACATCGCCGAGGTGCCCTACCGGGACGATCAGGAGATCAACTTTCAGATAGCCATCAAGTATGGCAACAAGCTCAACACCCAGCTGAAGTTTAAGCAGAAGTTTTACGTCGATTAATCGGCCCCATTAAGCCAGTTCAAACCCAGTTGAAGCCGCGCCCTGCGCGGCTTGTTGTTATTTAAGCAGATGCCCTATCGTTTCCCCGCCAGCTTGGGTATGATTGCGGCCATTGAAACCTGCCACCATGAGTCAGCGAAAATGAATCAAATCGTATTAGCCAGCGGCAACAAGGGAAAACTGAAAGAGTTTGCCGAGATCCTTGCCGAATTTGGCATAGAGGTTCTGCCACAGAGCCAATTTAATGTTCAAGAGGTCCCGGAAACCGGCACCACCTTCGTCGAGAACGCCATCATCAAGGCTCGCCACGCCGCACAGGTAACCGGCCTTGCAGCCATCGCCGACGATTCCGGCCTGGAAGTAGACGCTTTAGAGGGTGCCCCAGGGATCTACTCGGCCCGCTACGGCGGCGAGGGCGCGAGCGATAGCGACAACTACACTAAGCTGCTCGGCGCCCTGACTGACAACGACAAGCGCAGCGCGCGTTTTCAGTGCATCCTGGTCTACATGCGTCACGCCAAAGACCCGACCCCCATCATCTGCCAGGCCTCCTGGGAGGGCAGCATAGGCTTCGAGCCTAAGGGCGACAACGGTCATGGTTATGATCCAGTCTTTATTCCGATGGAGCACGAGTGCAGCGCCGCCGAGCTGAGCAGCGATGAGAAGAATGCCCTCAGCCACAGAGGCAAGGCGATGCAACTGCTGCTAAGCGAACTCAAGGCCAAGGGTGTACTCGGCTAATGCTTACGCTTCCTCCGCTCAGCCTCTATATTCACATTCCCTGGTGCGTGCAGAAATGCCCCTACTGCGACTTCAACTCCCATGGCCAACATGGTGAGCTGCCCCAGCAGGAATATGTAGACGACCTGCTCAATGATCTGAAAAACGATGCGGCCTATGTTCAGGGACGCAGCCTGCACTCCATCTTTATCGGTGGCGGCACGCCGTCACTGTTCGATGCAGGTCAGATAAAGCGACTGCTCGATGGCGTAAGGGCGCAGATCCCCTTTGCGGCGGATATAGAGATCACCATGGAGGCCAACCCAGGCACTCTGGAGCACGATGACTTTAGCGCCTACTGCGCCGCCGGGGTGACTCGCCTCTCCATCGGCGTGCAGAGTTTTTCCAGCGATAAGCTCAATCTGCTAGGGCGAATTCACGACAAGCATGAGGCGGAAGTGGCGGCCACCAAGGCGGCCCAGGCCGGTTACCAGAGTTTTAACCTGGATCTCATGCATGGCCTGCCCAATCAAAGCTTCGAAGAGGCGATGCGGGATATCGATAAGGCGGCGGCCCTCAACCCGCCCCACTTATCTTGGTATCAGCTCACCATAGAGCCCAATACCCTGTTTCACTCAAAACCTCCCCAGCTGCCGGATGATGAGGCGCTGTGGCAGATCTATGAGCAGGGCCAGCAGCGCCTGGCGGCGCTCGGCTATGAGCAGTATGAGATCTCCGCCTACGCCAAGCCCGGCTATCAGTGTCGTCACAACCTCAACTATTGGCAGTTTGGTGACTATCTGGGGATCGGCTGTGGTGCCCACGGCAAGATCACCATGGCAGAAGATCAGCGCATCTACCGCACGGTGAAGATAAAGCATCCCAAGGGTTATCTGGGCGCCGATGACTATCTATTCGATAAGAGCGAGGTGCTAGCGGAAGACAGGGCGCTGGAATACCTGATGAACCGCCTGAGACTGATGTCGCCCATCCCTAAAAGCGAGTTTGAGAGCCGCACCGGCCTCTCGGCAGAGGTGCTGGATGAAGGCATGGCGCGGGGCGCGGCCAAGGGGCTGGTCATCATACAAGATGAACATTGGCAGCTCACGGCCAAGGGACAGATGTTTGTCAACGAGCTACTTGGGCTATTTTGCGAATAATCTTTCCCCTCTTTCGAGGGGAACAGAAACATTTTCTAACACTTAGTTTGCATATTTAATCGTCGGCTTTATTAGGATAACAGGCACTAATCAACAAACGCCAAGTTTGGCCAATAGAGTTAAGCCAATAAAGTCATGCCAATAAAAACAAAAACAACTATCCTCGCCATCTCTCTGGCGACACTTCTTTCTGGCGCAGTGCACGCCGCGCCAGTTTCACTCCCCCTACTTAGCGCCAGCGAACCCGTACAGAAGATTAGCGCCCAGGAATCAGAGAAGGCCAATCAACTGTTCGAAACCATCTTCATGGAAAACGTAATGGCCAGCCCCATCAGCCAGACCCATCTTGGGATCAAGACAGACTATGGCAAGTGGGATGAGCGCGGTGAAGCCGCCGATAAGAAGAGCCTGGCGAGAGATAAGCAGCATCTGGCCCAGCTTAAGCAGATAGACAAAAGCAAACTCGATGCCCAGACCCTGCTTAGCTACGACCTGCTGACTCAGAAACTTGAGCAGAGCATCAGCGACTACAAGTGGCGCCTGTATACTTATCCTGTTAACCAGATGTATGGCGGCCACTCCATGGTGGCATCTTTCCTGATCAACCAACATCAGATAGACAGCGTCTCGGACGCCGAGGCCTATATCAGCCGCCTCAAGGGTGTGCCCCACTACATGCAGCAGTTGGAAGAAGCCCTAGAGGAGCGCGCCAAGGCGGGCATCATAGCGCCTAAGTTTGTGTTTGCCTATGTGCTGTCAGACAGTCGCAACATCATCAGCGGCGCCCCCTTCGATCAAAATGATGACAGTGCCATCTGGGCCGATTTTCAGCGCAAGGTAGCTAAACTTGCGATAGACGATGCCCAGCGCAATAAGCTACTCGATGAGGCCAAACAGGCGCTGACCGCTCAGGTCAAGCCTGCCTATGACAAGCTTATCGCCTATGTCGAAACCCTGGAAAAGCGCGCCGACACCAAAGATGGTGTATGGAAGTTCAGAGACGGCGAGGCGTTCTACAACAACGCCCTGGCTCGCACCACGACCACCCATATGACAGCCGATGAGATCCACCAGCTGGGGCTCGCAGAGGTGGATCGCATCCATCAGGAGATGCGCGCCATCATGAAGAAGGTCGGCTTCGAGGGCGATCTTAAGGCCTTCTTCAAGTTTATGCGTGAAGATAAGCAGTTCTACTATCCCGACACAGAAGAAGGCCGCACCGCCTATCTAGACGATGCCAAGGCATTGATAGATAACATCTCCTCTCGTCTGGATGAGGTGTTTTTTGTTAAGCCTAAGGCGCCCATGATAGTAAAACGGGTCGAGGCGTTCAGAGAGAAGTCGGCCGGTAAGGCCTTCTATAATCAGCCGACTCCGGATGGCAGCCGCCCTGGCACCTACTACGCCAACCTGTATGACATGGAGGCCATGCCCAAGTATCAGATGGAGGCACTGGCCTACCACGAGGGTACTCCTGGCCATCATATGCAGATCGCCATCGCCCAGGAGCTGCAGGGGATCCCTAAGTTCAGAAAGTTTGGCGGCTACACCGCCTACATAGAGGGCTGGGGGCTGTACAGCGAATTCTTCCCTAAGGAGATGGGACTATATAAAGACCCCTACTCAGATTTTGGCCGCCTGGCCATGGAGCTATGGCGCTCATGCCGCCTGGTGGTGGATACCGGCATCCATGCCAAGCGTTGGACCCGCGAGCAAGGGATACAATACTATGTCAACAACACCCCTAATGCCGAGTCGGACGCCATCAAGATGGTGGAGCGTCATATCGTGATGCCATCACAGGCAACCGCCTACAAGATAGGCATGCTCAAGATTGTCGATATTCGCGAGAAGGCTAAGGCGATCATGGGCGATAAGTTCGATATTCGCGAGTTCCACACTCTGGTACTGAAGAACGGACCTCTGCCGCTGGATGTGCTGGAGTCTAAGGTGATGAACTGGGCTCATAAGGCCTAACTCATCACTAGAGTCAGTATTCAAGGAATAGTTAGCCATAAGAAAGGCCGCTCTCAACCAGAGCGGCCTTTTTAGTTTTATCGGCTAATTCTGTTCTCAATCAAGGCTAACGCCTCTTAGCTGAAGATTAAGGCTTACTCGCTAAAACCCTTTCGGGTCACCTTGATAAGCTTAGTCACCTTGTTGGTGGGCGCATCGGCCATCGCCTGCTGATCGCCATGGGTGAGATAGCTCAGCGACACACTCGAGGTCAGATCAAACGGCTCCTCGGTCTGCAGGGCGCTTATCTCGACCCTGTCCCCGATAAAGTAGCTGTCTAACTGCTCGATATCACCAAGCTTATGATTGATGCTAAACAGGCCCAGATAGGCGAATACACCGCTACCCTGATTGGAGACGAAGAAGGGCGCCACAAACAGCATCTCGTCGCTGTTTGTATCCGACACGCGCTCTTCTTCCCCATCGGCGACATGGTTTAGCGTCACTATCTTCATATAGTCCAGGTGTACACTGCCCCGCTCAGGGCCATCTTGGTAATCGCCGCTGGCAAAGCGTCTGTCGCCGCTCAGGCTGATACTGGTGAGTCTCACCTCGGCCTGAGACTCGGGCAGCTTGATAGACCAAGCCTTATGGGTCTTGATGCTAAAGAGGGTAAGCATCACCTTATCGACATCCTCATCTAAGGGGATGACACTGCCATCTTCCTTAACCACATAGAGATCGTCATTTGTAAAATTAAAACGATAGACACCCGCCAGCACCACTAGAACCAGCAAACCCACAATCAACAATAAGATCTTACGCGCCATAGACTTCCCTTTATCTCGCTTCACACTCATCGCGCCATGCCCTTTATGCAATGCCTCATACACGAAACGAGCTGAATTAAACAATATCAGCACGATACCCTGAGTAATACTCAGATACCATGCACAGCGCATTAAACTATCTTTATTTTTCAGTAATAAGACGCTAATTCGGCAAGATGAAGATGCTTGGTCAAAGCCAGAGCACTATGACAGAAGGCGAAAGCGACAGGAAAAGATTGGGCGGAGATCTGGACGCTTAATAATCCAAGGCCCTAAAAGAAAAATACCCCAGCAATCTTTGCTGGGGTAAACCAAAACTAGGATGATGGTTTTAAGGCTAGCATTGTTTTAGTTCTTAAACCGCTGCCAGCATTGATTCAAGATTGCAGTAACGCCGACCTGTGTAACCAAACGAGAGAGGGGTCATTCTCTGGCTCGGCTAACTGATTCAGGTCATCCCGATATCAACTGCCACCATTGTATTAAATTAAGAACAGACTGCAACGTGAATTCCTCTCAAGCTTTAGCTCAAGCTAAATAAGTCATCGCAAAACAGAGAGGTAATACCAGTGCAACTATATGATTATAAAAAGATAACCCCCGACATCAAAAATACCGGGGGTTATCGTCTTGTTATCAGAACAATGTTTTTAAGTTATTGATAACTGAAAATCGTAAAGACCTTAACAGCAACATGGATAAAATGCTGTTTTTTCAGCCACATCCTGCTACTTACGCTGGGCATAAAGGGCGGCGTATGGCTCGTCCCAATATGGTGGTGAACCGATATGATCCTTAATGAAGTCGATAAAGGCGCTCACCTTAGGTGCCAGGTGTTTACGTCTTGGGTAAACGGCCTGCAATGGCAGATGGTGGGTCAACTGCCATTCTGGCAATAAGGGAACCAGGGTGCCCTTCTCTATCTCATTCTCAAGCAGGTAACTGGCAAGATACACCACACCCAGGCCGCTCACCGCGGCGGACTTAAGCGCAGGCGCGTTGTCGACCCTGAAGTTACCCGATACGCCAATTTCACAGTAATCGTCACCCTTCTTAAACTGCCACACGCTGTGCTCATGCCACTCGCCGTGATACACAAGGCAGTTATGGTCCACCAGCTGCTCTGGACGCTCAGGATAACCATGCTTGGCCACATACTCGGGAGATGCCGCCAACAGGAACTGACACTTCATCAGGGGTCTGGCCACCATGCCAAGCGGCAGCTGCTCAGACATGGTCAACAGGAGATCTAAGCCCTCACTGACCACGTCAACCTTATGGTCCAACAGGCTAACCTGTAGCTCCAACTCAGGGTGTCTGGCCATAAAATCTGGTAAGGCTGGAATGATGTGCATGGTACCGAAGGATTGGGAGATCCCCACCTTGAGTACGCCGCGCGTGGCATCGTTGAGATTGTGTACGCTGGCGACTGCCTGATCGGCATCGCGAAGCAACTCTTCACCCTGGGCATAAAGCAGCTGTCCGGCCTCGGTTAAACTCAGACTCCGAGTGGTACGCTGTATCAGCTGAACACCTAATTTATGCTCAAGGTCGGCAACCTGAGTACTGACCTTTGATTTAGAAATCCCCAATTTTCGCGCGGCAGAGCTAAAGCTCCCAGCGCGAGCAACATGAGTAAAAATTGCAATAGGTTCTAAAAGTTCTAACATTTAAATAGCCTTAAGGTGTTTGCGACCCTATAAATACCAATTATAAATCATAGAGATACCTCCTAAGTGCGAAGTTATCCCCTTGACTATGCAGATTATTTTAAGAGTAGAGTCAGACTGTTAGCCATTTCGTTATCGAAATTTCGCCAGCATTGTTATTATTTTTTACAAGTATACCAAAGATTTGCTCTTTGATTCTAATACCTATTTTCTAGCCACTATACACCCAGTTAGGAGTGGAGGAAAAGTCATAACAAATGCAGGCCCAGAATAAAAAAAGCCCTGCACCCAAGGTAAGTGCAGGGAAATGTGGATGTTGCTATGCCAGAGGAAATCGTTTGCGGGCTATTCCCGCAGGGTTTGTTGCTTAGCGCTCACCAGTGGATAGTCACGTAGGGCCGGGACTTCGCTGCGCATCTGAGACTCTAGAGCCGCCAGCTGCTGGAAGTTGTCACACAGCTTATCGGCGCGCGCCTCGAGATCTGTGGCCTGCTGTTCAATCTGGGCTTCGATATCGTCGCCCACCTTGTCCATCTTGGCCGAGAAGGCGTTCATCTTCTCCTCGAAACTCTCGCCGTCGCCCTTCATCATCTCGCTACCCAGAGTCATCATCATGCTGCCGATAGAGCTCTGCACCAGCTGCTCCATCTCTTGCTCGAACTCTTTGCCAAAGGTGTCTTCGATAGAAGATTCGGTGGCGCCCAGGTAGAACTTATCGCCATTTTGGTAAGCAACCTTGTCGATGCGCTTCGACATGCCATCCATCATCTCATCTATCTTGGCTCCGGCGGCGTCACCCAGCAGCGGCGTGAGCGCCATGCTCACGGCGGTAGAGGCTATATCGACTGTGTCATGCACCACGTCGATCACCTCAGGAAGCTGCTTTGACACCTCACCGGCATATTGATTAACCAACGCCTGCTGCTTGTCGTTTAGCTCCACCTTGTCACCATTAACGTAGAGACGGCCAAGCTCGATGCGATACACTTCTTTCTTCGCCTCACTGACCACCAACTTGCTAGGTTCGACGGAAACATCGTAATTGAGGCTCACCTCGCACTGTTTGTCATCCCGTCCAAAGGAGATGTGGTTATCTTTATCTTCACCGGCCCAGGCGGCGCTGGTGGTGGCAAGTACAAAAGCTGTCAGTCCAAGAGATGCGGTCAATTTCTTCATATTCTTATTCCTTAAGTCATCGAAAATCACATGATGAGAAGCTTAAGGTGCACCATGTGTCGTTGATGACTAACAATACAGGTATCGTGCCAACTTTAACTAATTGAATATAATCAATGGGTTAGATAAAAATGACGATATATACCAAGACTATAAGTCGGCTATGGGCTAACAAAAGTAAAGCCTTCAACCAGTTTTTAGTAAATTTCACCATCGACGCGAATACAACTAAGACATGAAAAGTAGAATGCAGAGAAAGATAAAAACAAAGCAAAGAGTTAAATGAAAGAGCGCCTAATCAGGCGCTCTGTTAGAAGATAGAACGGCCCAGGGCTTGGGAGAGTTTCTCGAGTGCGGCGGTGCCCGCCAGAGAGTTACCGTTCTTATCTAGCTCGGGTGACCAAACACAGATGCTCATATCGCCCGGGATCACGGCGATGATGCCGCCGCCCACGCCGCTCTTACCCGGCATGCCGACCCGATAGGCAAACTCACCCGCACCATCGTACAGACCAGATGTGGCCAGCAGGGCGTTAAGCTTACGTGTCTGTATGGGCGAGACCACCTGCTCTGCCGAGAGGCTCTGGCCTCGATTGGCCAGATAGAGCATGGCTTTGGATAGATCGGCGCAGCTCATCTTCAGCGCGCAGTAGTGAAAGTAGTTTCTCAGCACCCTATCGACATCGTTATTAAAGTTGCCGAAGGACTTCATCAGGTAAGCGATGGCCGCGTTACGGGCGCTGTGCTCATATTCAGAGGCCGCGACACGCTTATCATAAATCACATGGGCGTTGGCGCTCAGCTTTCTGACCACCTCGAGCATATGATGCTTAGGCGCGCCGAGGCGGCTCTGCAACAGATCGGCGATGATCAGAGCGCCGGCGTTGATAAAGGGATTTCTCGGCACTCCGCGCTCGAGCTCTATCTGCACCAGGGAGTTAAAGGACTGCCCCGAGGGCTCCTTGCCGACGCGGGACCAGATCTCGGCCTCCTCATACAGGGTCAAAGCGACCGTGAGGCTAAAGACCTTAGAGATACTCTGGATCGAAAAGGGCTCGAGATAGTCTCCAGCCCCTATGGTTTGACCATCGATTGTGGTCACGGCGATCCCAAGCTTGGTAGGGTCCACCTCGGCCAGGGCGGGAATATAGTCGGCAACCTTGCCCTTTCCCAGCAGAGGACGCACCTGCTCGATAATGGTCTCGAGCAGGTCCTTCTGTGGCATTAGTTCCACCAGATATCGTAAAGCTCGCTAACCACGACATCTTTCACCGGCTGACTCTTCCAGAAGTCACTCACGGCTTGCCTGTCTTCTTCGGTGCACTTGCCGATAGTTTGAGTGGCGATGATGCCTTCCCACTCTTTATGGCCGCCACCGTGGAAACCCAGCTTTCTCACCTCGATCACCTGGTCGATAAACTGATCGACGATAGCATCGATCTGCTCTTCGCTTACCGAATCATCGAAGGTCCAATTCACATCGAAGCCGAACTCTTGAAACTCATCAATGCGTAATTTTTTACGTAAACGACGACTACGTGTTGCCATGTGTATTCCCTCTTTTTATAGAAATTAAGCTTACTCGGTACGCTCGAACATCAGATCCCAGACGCCATGCCCTAGACGATGGCCCCTGGCCTCAAACTTGGTCAGCGGACGATGATCGGGACGGGGCACAAAGTCGCCATCCTGCGCCTGGTTCTTATAGCCAGGCGCCGCGCTCATCACCTCTAACATGTGCTCGCTATAGTTTTCCCAATCGGTCGCCAGGTGGAACACACCACCTATCTTAAGGCAGCGGCGAATAAGCTCGGCAAATTCCGGCTGAACGATACGGCGCTTATGATGACGCTTCTTGTGCCAAGGATCTGGGAAGAATAGCTGTACTCTGGCCAGGCTGCCGCTTTGGATGCTGTTTTCCAACACCTCGATGGCGTCGTGGTGGAACACACGCAGGTTGGTGACGCCGGCCTCAGCCGCATCAGCAAGACAAGCACCTACGCCAGGCTTGTGAACTTCGATACCGATAAAGTTAAGCTCGGGAGCCGCCTTAGCCATCTCAACCAGTGAGGCGCCCATGCCGAACCCTATCTCCAGCACGGTATCGGCTTCGCGGCCAAACACCTTGACCAGATCCAGAGGCTCGGGCGAGTAGTCCAATCCCATCACAGGCCATTGTTGCTCCATCGCCTGCGCCTGGCCCTTGGTCAAACGTCCTTCTCGTAAAACAAAGCTTCTCACTTTGCGAAGGTATTTACCCTCTTCGTTAAACTCTGCGGTGGTCACTTCGCTCATTATTTTTCAGCCTCAGATCTGCCATTGGTTGGCCATATAGCGCCGAGAAAAAGTCAGCGTCAAGCGACTCTAGGCTCGACTCACAAACTCATATGATCCCACGGGATCCTGACACTTATATGATTGGAAAATTATAAAAAGAAGGGCATTATCCAAAGTTACTGCGCTAAGGCAAGCCCTATGTTGCCAAAGTATACCAATTATCCCACGGCGTGCGAGCCATGGCGCCCTTGAGATGCCATTTTGGTTGAGAAAAACCTTGCCCCTCTATAGACTGAGCGCCATGAAAACAGAGCAATTTCACCAGCGCATCGTCACCTGGTACGACAAACACGGACGCAAGCATCTTCCCTGGCAACAAGATAAGACCCCCTATAAGGTTTGGGTGTCCGAGATCATGTTGCAGCAGACTCAAGTCGCCACCGTTATCCCTTACTTCGAAGCCTTTATGGCGCGTTTCCCCACTATCTTGGACTTGGCAAGTGCCGAACAGGATGAGGTGCTGCACCACTGGACCGGCCTTGGCTATTACGCCAGGGCGCGTAACCTACATAAGAGCGCCCAGCTGATCGCCAGCGACTATGATGGTGTGTTCCCAACCCAGTTCGAGCAGGTACTCGCCCTGCCGGGCATTGGCCGCTCGACCGCTGGGGCGGTACTCTCACTCTCTCTTGGGCAGCATCACCCCATATTAGATGGCAACGTCAAGCGAGTGCTTGCCAGGCACGGCGCCATCGCCGGCTGGCCCGGTAAGCGCGAGGTGGAGGAGCAGCTATGGCAGCTCACCAACAGCCTGACCCCTAAGACAGGCGTAACCCAATATAATCAGGCGATGATGGATATTGGCGCCAGTATCTGCACCCGCTCTAAGCCCAGGTGCGAGCTCTGCCCCGTCGCCATCGACTGTAAGGCGCAGCTGATGGGCCGCCAGACTGAGTTTCCCGGCAAGAAACCGAAGAAGACGATTCCGGAAAAGCTCGGCTATATGCTAGTGATTAAAGATGACGATCGGGTGCTGATGAGCAAACGCCCACCGGCTGGGATCTGGGGCGGGCTCTGGTGCTTCCCACAGTTTGACAGCCAGGAGGCGCTCGAGGAGTTTGCCGAAACAAAAGGGCTTACACTCGAAAGTCAGGAGCCGATAGACAGTTTTCGTCACACCTTCAGCCATTTCCATCTGGATATCAGCGCCTTTGTGGCACACCAGGCCACAAGCGCACATGAGATCATGGAAGAGAGCGCCTCTCTCTGGTATAACATAGCCAAGCCACCCAAGGTTGGTCTGGCCGCCGCCACAGAGCGGATCCTCACCAACTTAGGTTCAGTATCAAATAAGGAGTAATCATGGCGCGTACAGTGAACTGCCAGTATCTTAAGAAAGAGGCAGACGGCCTAGCCTTTCAGCTCTACCCGGGTGAACTCGGTAAGCGAATTTTTGACAACATCAGCCAGGAAGCCTGGTCACTCTGGCAGGCCAAGCAGACCATGCTGATTAATGAGAAGAAACTCAACATGATGAATGTTGACGATCGCAAATTCCTCGAAGAGCAGATGGTTAACTTCCTGTTTGAGGGCAAAGAGGTCGAGATCGAAGGCTATGTGCCGCAAAAAGATGACGAGTAATAGATAGCTCGCTCTATAAAAGTAAAAAGCGCCAATGGGCGCTTTTTCTATAATGGGGACTTGCTTAAGCAGTCACTACTGACGAATGCCTTCTACCACGAGATCTAGGGTCACATGGCTGGACGCGGGACCCAGATCCATCTTGATATCATAGTCCTTCAAGGCAAATTCAGTCTGGCCGACGAAACCGGCGCGGTAGCCACCCCAAGGGTCTTGTCCCTCACCAATAAACTTTGCATCGATTGCCACAGGCTTAGTCACCCCGTTAAGGGTCAGCATGCCATTGAGCACAAACTTGCCGTCACCCAGCTCTTTGACCGAGGTCGATTTAAAGCTAGCCTCGGGATGCTTAGCCACATTAAGGAAATCCTCGCTTCTCAAGTGCTTGTCACGCTCGGCGTGGTTAGAGTCGAGGCTCGCCGTGTTGATCGTTACATTTACCTTGGCATCAGCGATATGCTTGCTATCGAAACTAAAGTCGCCAGCAAACTCGTTAAATCGCCCCACCACGAAGCTATAACCTAAGTGACTCACCTTAAACTGCACCGAGGCGTGGGCACCTTGGGTATCTATCACATAATCGGCGGCATTGGCGGTAGCCGGTAACATGAATGCACCCGCGCCTAGTGTGCTAATAAGTGCGGCGCTCAATATAGCCTTCTTCATTGTGTCTCCTTAATGTTTAACATGCGTTTCAAGCTTGCGTCTTTGTCGATGAAATGGTGTTTTAGTGCCCCAAGGGCATGCAGAGTTACCAAGGCGATAAAGCCATAGGCCAGATATTGATGTACCTTGCCTGCAATATCCGCCTGCCCCTCAAACAATAGCCCCAGGCTCGGCAGCTCGATGAGTGAGAAGACGCCAATGGCCCTGCCGTCGGCGGTCGAGATAAGATAGCCAGAAATCAAGATACCAAGCAGTATCAGATACAGCAGGCGATGCACCAAGCCCGCGGCCAGCTTCTCCCACCTTTGATGCCCGGGGAGCCCCTTAGGCGCCGGGTTTAAGCAACGCCACAGCAGACGGCACAGGGTTAACACCATCAGCAGCACGCCTATGCTCTTATGCAGATCCGGCGCTCGCTTATACCAGGCGCTGTAATAGGTCAGCTCGACCATCCACACGCCCAGGGCAAATAGCGTTAACACGGCAATCGCCGTCAGCCAATGCAGGCCTATGCTCACCAAGCCATAGCGGCTCTGGGTATTTTTAAACACGATTCATCCTCATTTATCACTTAACACCATATTAACTTCGATTTATATCGACGAATATCGCGTAATTTCGCCAATAAATTTCTAATTTTTAGAAAGGTAGCACTAAGACAAAATGGATAAGTGGGGCGTTGGGAAATAAGAGGCCTGAAAACGCGCCTTTAAGAACAAATAGTGGCTTAAATCTGGGTTTTAACCACAGCCACTGCGCTAAAAAACGGCATAAATGCCAAAAAGCCAGCACTTTGCACATTAACTAGCCATGCAGTTAAATTTCTCCAAAAAAGCGCTTGCAGGATAAATATCAGCGCTATATTATACGCGCACTCCAAACGGCAAGGGTCACAGAGACCTGGTTTGAAGTAGTTAACTAGACACTTAGTTTAGTTGCCCGAATAGCTCAGTCGGTAGAGCAGAGGATTGAAAATCCTCGTGTCCCTGGTTCGATTCCGGGTTCGGGCACCACAATTTAGCCGGCATAGCTCAGTTGGTAGAGCAACTGACTTGTAATCAGTAGGTCCCGAGTTCGACTCTTGGTGCCGGCACCATATAAAACAGCCTCGACAGTGTCGGGGCTTTTTTATATTTGAAATTTACCGCCCTTGATGGGATTCATGGCACTCCTGATACAAACATCCCCTCTCCTAATAAAGCCGTCATTAACGAGTTGCCCCTTTTGATACTAAGCAACAAAAAAGGAGCACTAGGCTCCTTTTAATTCGATAAACACTCTCGGCTATTTCCAGCTACGCATCTTATAGCCTTTCACGGCATAGAAGAGGATAAACAGGTAACAAGGCAACATCACCATATAGCCGCCCTGCTGACCAAGCGATGTGGCCGAGCTGGTTAATCCCCAAAACAGCGGACCGAATGCGCCACCTGCAATGCCCATCACCAATAGCGCAGAGCCTGTGCTGGTCAGTTTGCCCATGCCAGATAGCGCCAGCGGCCATACTGCTGGCCAGACGATGGCGTTAGCCAAGCCTAAGAAGGCGATCATCAACAGGGTATCTGGCAACATGGCGCCGCCGAAGGGAACCAGCAACGCATTGGCGATAGCATAGGACTCGTTGTCACCAAATAAGATCCCCAGCGTCAGCATTAGGCCTAGTATCGCCGAGATCATCAGCGCCTTAGGCTGAGAGATGAAACGGGGAATGGTCAGGATACCCAGGGAGTAGCCGATGACCATGCAGATCATGGTATAGGAGGTCATCACACCATAGTTTTCGACTCCGAGAGAGAGGGCGAAGGTGCCTATGGTATCGCCGGCGATCACTTCTACCGCCACATAGAAAAACAGTGCTACTACACCTAATGCCAGATTAGGATGAGACAGCGCCTCACGGGTATGCCCCTTGGTGCCCTGCCCTTGCTCGTCTTCATTTTCAAGCTCTGGCAGAGGCGACTTCTTCACCAGTAGCGCCAGCACACCGATAAAGATAGCCATGCCCAGATATGGGAACACTAGGCCATTGGCCATCTCGTCGATCTGCGCCTGGGTCAACTCTACGCCGACTCTGTCCTTAAAGCTATCGAGGATCAGGGCAGTAAACACCAGCGGCGCGATCACCCCTGCGCCCTTGTTGAGGATCCCCATGACACTCACGCGAGCGGCGGCCGACTCCTCGGGGCCGATTCTGACCACATAGGGATTCACCGCCGTCTGTAGCAGGGTCTGGCCCGTGCCCATCACCAGCTGAGCAAACAGAAATAACACAAATACCTGCGTCTTGGCCGCTGGTATGAATAGCAGGCCGGCTATCATCATGATCCCCATGCCCATCGCCATGCCCGTCTTGTAACCCACCTTACGGATCACCCATGCCGAGGGCAATGCGGTAAAGGTCACGGCGATATAAAAGGAGAAGAGAATGAGGGAGGCTTGAAGCGGGGTGAGTTGCAGGATCTGCTTGAGGTAAGGCATCAAGGACCCATTTAGCCAGGTCGCAAAACCCAGAATGAAGAAGAGTCCGGCAACGATCGCCATGGGGATCACGCTGCTGCGCTTACTTTCACTATTTAATGTCATTTCCATAAGCCTGTTTTCTTATAGTAATTAATCTTTGGATATCAGCTCGTGATATCGGCTTGGTACATTACAGCTTGGGCGGCAAGTAGCCCCCTTGTTTCATCGATGTTAAAACATAACCAGAAAAAAGACAACGCTGTCATTTTGGCTTTTTAGCCTTTGCAGGCTAACACAGCGTTTTCCTTATTAAATTGCCCAGCCATTATCTTCTATAAGACTTAAACCTTGATGAAGATGCCGCGCTTATACATCCAGTAGAGCAGCAGCCATTGCACCGAGAGCAAGGCGCTGGCAGACGCCAGTGGCTGCATCTCGATCGGCAGCGCCAGTATCGCGCCGCCAAATAGGCTGCTGGCAAGGTAGTCCCACTTCACCAGACTCGAGGCCAGATAGATGATGATGGCATTGCAGCCTATGACCACAAAGGCAAAAGCCAATCTGTGCAGCTTTAGCACATCCACCAGCGCATAGAAGATGGCAAGTAAGATAAGGCTCCAGCCCAGGGTGACCATAACAAAACTACTGGTCCAGAGATCTTTATTCACCGGAATATAAGGATTCATCAACCAGCCGAGCCCCAGGCTGAGCAAGCCAGCTAGTAACAGGATGCCAACCTTGGCCCATTCGCCCTTTGCCCCTCCCCACTTGGGATGAGACTTAACGATGAAGCGACCGGTAAAGACGCCGACTAAGGCATTGACTATGGCTGGAAGCGTCGAGAGGATCCCCTCAGGGTCTGTCGCCCTGCCCTGATAGCTAATACCGGGCAGAAACTTGCCGTCCACATAGGCGTTGATCGAACCAGACATAGAGAAGTCCCCGGCCACACCGCCGGGAACCGGCAGCAACAGCTGCATCGCGGCGTATCCAAGGAGTATACCGATGGCGACCAAGATCTGCGTCTTCAGCCCGGTATGCCACACCAGTAAGGCGGCGAAGAACCAGGCAAAGGCGATGCGTCCCAGCACGCTGGCATATCTCACCTCATCCGCCGCCATCGGCATGCCAGTGCCCCAGCCATGGTTATAGAGCACGCCAAACAGGAGGAGCAGCATCAGACGTTTTATCGCGTGGCGATAGAGGGAAAGACGCTCGGGCCAGGGCATTGAATCCAGGCGTTTGGGCGATAGGCCCAAGGCGACGCCGGAGAGGAAGATAAATAAAGGGAAGATAAGATCATAGAAGGTAAAGCCGTGCCACTGACTGTGGTGCATCTGGGCATCGGCGATACGCCAGCCCTGCCAGCCAGTCCAGACGAGCAGCGCCGCAAACAATGCCTCGCCCCCCAGGATCCAGAACATATCGAAGCCCCTTAGGGCATCGAGCGACATCAGCCTGGGTTTCGCGGCCGGTTTTGGATGGGTATCTGTTTTAGGTTCCATCAGGAGCCTCTCTCTTATCGTTATTATTATAAATCAAACACTAGGCTTAACCCGATCGGCACGAGCACTGAGCCTAATTAGCGCCTCAATTACGAGCAAAAATAGAGCGCTTGTTTCAGCGCCTTTTCCAATTCTCTAGCGCGACGACTAGGCATCTAATGGGGTCACTATGCCTGATAGACCAGCTGGCCATCTATGTAGGTGCGCGCCACTTGATTATCGCTGCCCAGCAACACCATATCCGCCCTGGCGCCTATGGTAAACACGCCGCGCTGACGATGACCGATAAACTCGGCGGGATATCTAGCCGCCATCCGCAGCGCCTCTTCCTGGGTCACGCCTAGCATGCTAACGCAGTTGTTGACCGCGCCAATCATATCCAGCACACATCCGGCAAGCTCGCCAGTTACTGCATTTAACCTGTCACCGCGGCGCACCACTTGGGTGCCAAACAGCTCGAAGCTGGCGTTATCGTCCATGCCCACAGGCGGCATGGCATCTGTCACCAGCATCACCTTGCCCCTTGGCTTGGCGGCGATAGCTACCTTAGCCGAAGCCGGATGCACATGGTGACCATCGACAATCAGGCCGCACCAGGCATCCTGACTTTCGAGCGCCGCGCCTACCATGCCCGGCGTCCTGGAATCCATGGGTGACATGGCGTTAAACAGGTGCGTGAAACCGGTAGCTCCCGCCTCAAGCGCCTTAATAACAGTGTCGTAGTCGGCATTAGAGTGACCGAGACAGACTCTGACGCCACATTCGACCAGGGCATGAATCACCTCTGGTGCGACGTTCTCCGGCGCCAGTGTCACCACCTTAGTCCCCAGATCATCACGGGCAAAAACCGCCAACTCTTCATCTGAGATACGTCGAATATAATTAGCCGGATGGACGCCCTTCTTGGGCACACTGAGGTGCGGCCCCTCGAAATGGATCCCCAGCACGCTTGGCGTATTCAGCGCCAGCGCCTCGGCCACTGCATCGGCGGCGGCGCGCATTACCTCAATTTCGTCGGTGATCAGGGTCGGCAAGAAACCCGTGGTGCCAAATCTGGCATGGGCCTGGCCTATGGTCTTTATCTTCTCGACGCTGGGCGCGTCGTTAAACAAGGCACCGCCGCCACCATTGACCTGAACATCAATAAAGCCAGGTACCAGGGTGCCGGCCAGCAAAATAGGCTCGACATCGCTCGCCCTATCGAAAGAGACGATACGCCCGTCCTCTATGGTGATGGCCTGGTTAAGGTGGAAGTGTTCGCCGTCAAATACCCGTTCGGCAATCAGTGTCTGTTTCATCGATTCGATTCCTGGCAAAACATCATCTACAACTCGTTAGCTTGGCTCACGCCTGACTGCTAAATCTTAACTGCTAAAACTTAAGTGCAAGAGCTTAACTGCAATAGCCTAACTACTAGAGCCTAGCTGCTGGCGCGCAAAATAGGCGGCGCCTAATTCGGGCGGGGCAAGGATTGGCGAGATCTTGTCGACCACCCGCCTATCCAACCAGGGAGCCAGAGGCTCGGCGAGGCCACCTATCATGGAGAAACGCGGCGGGTGGATCTCAAATAACTTGTGGGCCAAGGCACTGATATACGCGGCGCCCTCGACCACTATCGCCTTAGCCACCTCATCCTGGGCCTGTGCACAAGATAACACCGTGCGCGCCATGGTGGCATAACAACCGGATGATTTGCCCGCCAGATGCTCGACTATGCCCATGGCATCGTTCACCTTGAAGTGCTCCAACAGACGCTCTGTTAGCTGGGTAGCCGGGCCGAAGCCATCGAGATCTAACAGTACCTGCTGCGCGGCCTGTAAGCCAAGCCAGGCGCCGCTGCCCTTATCGCCCAGGGCAAAGCCGTGTCCGCCTAGGCTCAAGGACTGCTCGCCCACGTGGGCATAGCCGCAGGAGCCGGTACCTGTGATGATCACAGCGCCATCGCCACCTTTATGGGCGCCGATGCAGGCAGTGTGCAGATCTGTGGTGACATACATATCTGCGAATGGATGCTGCCATGCTTTGATCGCCTGATAGAGATGCGCGACATTGACTCCAGCCAGGCCTACGCCCGCCACCAGTGTCTTGCTGTCGCCAGCTTTTAGTCCGGCGTCTTCTAAGGCGAGCTCGGTCGCACGCGAGATAGAGTCGAAGGTATGTGTCAGGCCGTAAAGCGGATTTGCACGCCCGGCCACACCAGTGCCGATCACACTGTCATCGGCGGCGTAGATAGTCGCGCGGCATTTGCTGCCACCACCATCTATGCCTATGACGAGGGCCTGTTCCTCTGTCTGGTTAAATCCCATTACCAACCTCTTTCACAGTTTTATTATCCAGGGCATCTAGCTTCGCCCGCCCTGCCCACTGACTAAGTTAATGTCATGTTACAACAAAAATGACAACGCTGTCATTTAAAATGTTCGCTAAATTTGTGACAGCAAACTTCTCGGTCACTGCCCGGCTAACGCCTCTAAGGCGCCCAGATTTTTATTTGCTATTTAACAGGGAGGAAAGCGGTTATCGGCTCTTCGATAACCGCGCTAGCTTACATTGCATTTTCATTAGCTGGCTTAAGTCGCTTTTTCATTAGCTAGCTAAAATGAGCTATTTAGGCCAGTAGACTAATGCTGTCAGCGAAATACTAATTGACCTTGAGTATGCGCCCCTTGCGGATACCATCGGCGGCGACGCCTCTGACCTCTACTCTTCCTGAGACTCTAACCGCCTCTGTATATTGCTGCCACTGGCCGCCATCGAGTCGATACTCTATCCCAAGCCCGGGGTAGATGCTGTTCGCCTGCAGGTAACCCTCCTTGATCTTGGCGCCTAGGGTTGGCACACGATAGGCTATTCCTGCCCTATCCAGCTTAGCCAGCTCCTTATAGCCTAAGGTGTTGGCAAAGGTCTGCCACTGCACGCGCTGCTTCTCGCGCATCTCGGCCGTGAAGTAGTTTGTCTCAGGGCCATATTTAGCCCCCTGATATTGATATGGCACCTCCCAATCGGCTTTGTGCCATGCCCTTTCGGCGAGCACTAACAGGCGAGGAAACACCATATATTCCACCACTTGATCTGAGCGTATGGTCTCGCTCCAGAGCTGGCCCTGGATCCCTTTGAATCTAACGCCTTGATTTAGCGGGCCGCTGAGGCGTTTGCCCGCGTCATCCAGCTTAAGGGTATCGTCGGCTTCAAATGGCTTACCTTCTATATCCGTCCACTGCTCGGCGTTGGCCGGAAGGTTATCTGGCATGAAGCTAAAGAGTTTGCGCTCGTTGGTGCTGCGACTCGCCCAGTAGTATCCATGCTCTTTGGGATCGGCCTCGTAAGGGAAATCGAAATAGAGCACCTCGGGATTACTCAGTACCGTATCCCAGCCCAGGTTGGCCTGTGCATGGGCGCGCTTATGGCCGCCGTGGGCAACCACATCCCAGATGTTAGTTTGATTCTTTGCCGGCATACGCTCGGGTCGGGTATGGCTCATGCCATCGCTCCAGCCCGCGGTTTCAATCCCTTTATCGGCCAGCATCTTGGCTACCCGCTCGATGAAGTAAGCCCCATAATGTGCCTCGCTATCCAGGCCGCTGTCTTTGTCTGCAAGCAGTGCCTGACAGACGGGTGACTCGACCCAGGCACCGGCGGTTTCATCGGCGCCGATATGATAAAGCTCTAGGCTCTGACCTGCAGCCTGATGCAGCTTGGCTATCTCACTCACCACCTTATCGACAAAGTGATAACTGGAATCCATACAGACGTTGAGCGTATTGTCGTCATAATATTGGATCGAGGCGTAGCGGGTCTTATCCAGCGGATCGATGAGGCGATACTCGTTTGCAGCGGCTTCATTGCCTTCAGCCATCAGACGGCGATACCTGGCCTCCATCGACTTGATGGCGGCGCGCGAGTGACCCGGCATATCCATGGACGGTATCACCTGAATTTGGCGCGCGCCGGCATACTTAAGGATCTCGATATAATCGGCCTTTGAGTAGAAACCATTAACCTTACTATCGCCATCTGGGCCGCTGCCCAGCTGCGGCAATAAACAGGTATCTTCCTGCAGGTCGTGACAGCGACGACTGCCCACCAGGGTCAGCTCGGGCAGGCCGTCTATCTCTAGGCGCCAGCCCTCATCATCGGCCATATGCAAATGTAGCTTGTTTAGCTTATAGGCCGCCATCTGATCCAGCAGGTCTAAGATAAACTGCTTGCTGTGAAAATTACGCGCCACGTCGACATGCATGCCGCGAAAGTCATATCTAGGCTCATCTTCAATCTGCATGGCATTGAGCGATAGGGTGTCGAGAGAGATAAGGCTTGTTAGCGAGGCCAAGCCATAGGAGAAACCGGCATCGTCGCTGGCGCCTATGGTGATGCCATCTGAGGTAATATCGAGGCGATAGCCCCCTTCGGCGAGTTTAGTCTTCGACGGCTCTAACTTGAGTGGGATACCTTGAGGCGACGGCTTAACGCCAAGGCGGGCCAGGCGAGCCAAGGCCGCCTCCACAGACGCCTTAGCTACACCGCCAGCATCCAGATGATAGCCAGAGGCCAGGGATAACACTGGGCTTTGACTATTGATTATTTGTCGCTTGGGCGTTGGGATGATCGCGTTGACGGCAAGCTCAGGGCGACTCTCGATATCCTGGTTTGCATCAAACAAGACCTGAGGTGTCGCCCACTTAAGCTTATCGGTATCGCTACGCTTATATTGGCTCTCAGCACTGACATAAGTCTCGACATAGGGCCGCTGCTCCATGCCGGTACTGGCATCGACAGTCAGCTGAGTACTGCTGATGATCTCGGGCTTAAGGCCGGGAACGACGATATAGTAATTGGGCATGGCATCGGTTTCCGATAGCTGCCATAACTCACCGAGAAAGGCGATGTCGACCGGTTGACCTTTCTTGAAACCGCTAAATTTATCCGTGGGCGTGATGCGATGCAGATCCCCTTTAACCTGAGTCAGCTCAAAGGCATCGGTTAGCACCTGTTTTACCGGCCGCATCTGGCTGTAGTAGATAGCCCAATCCTTACGGCCAAAATCGACACCCGGGACTAATTCGATCTGGGCGGCAAAACAGCGGCCATCGACACCTGTTGAGGTGCACTGCTGAGGATAATTGGTCAGGGTGTGATAATTAACGGCAAGGCTAGTAGCAAACTGATACAGTACCTGCTGAGCAGAACTTTCGCTGACCTGCTGCGCCGCGACGCCTTTATCCTTGGCAATTTGGTTAGTGGTTGGCTGACTGCACCCAAACAGTCCCAGGCTCATGAGTAATGTTATTGGAATGAGCTTATTATTCATTGTTATCCTCACTTTTCTCGACTTGAACTATCAAGTCTCATTGCAGCCACCCTTCCCCGTCAGCATAGGCAATCAGCTTCCTGTTATTGCGATATCTGAGATAGCCACCACTTTATGCCAATCCTAATAAATAACTGTTCAAGCTAACTTGTTAAAACGTTCGATAACTGCATTACTTTTTTGATTGTAGAATCACTACTTACCTAAAAATTCAGCCTTGCTCTCAATCGTTTTCCCTGCGCTATTGCTGATCACTTACTTATTGCACTTGGTCTTATTTGCCGCCGCATCTTGCCCTATTTGCAAATAGATGCAACGGCGAAAACAGATCATCGTCAGACATTTATAAATCTGGCGGCTCCCCGAACCCCACCTGGCAATTACAAGCATCTAGAATTGGCATGTAATCAGGCTATAGAAAGCGTTCTGGCTACGGCAAGCAATCTGACAATGAAAGAAATCTGTTTATTTAATCTGAAGCTCTGCAAGACAACGAACGCCCAGCTCTGCTGTGCTTTGCTCGCTGCTCCGCATTTCCCTAGAGCCCACTCATCAGGCGTCACTCTAATCCAGAAAAAAGCGCTAGATGCATCATGTATCAAGTGCCACCGATAAAGGCGCCTTTTGAGACATAACACATCTAGCCATCTCTAGTATCTGGGGAGAGACTATAGGAAAAAACAAACACAATAACCATTGCTACAAACTTAATGGCTACTGCCAATGCACAGGTTAGGAGACCTCTTCCTAACAATGCAAACCTTACAAAACGAACGTGCCACACAAGCAAATGACAACGCTGTCATTTATTAATCTACCTAATAAAGAACAGAATTTCTACATTTTTTTGACATTCTGAGGCAATTTTTTATCTGCCCGTTGAAAACCGCCAGTCCCAGACACAGCTACAAAGACAGTACCCAACATCAAATGCCACATAAATATGACAACGCTGTCAACTGTTGATAACATCCAGGAGATACTCAAAGCCGAAAACGAGCACCAATGCTAACGAAAAGGACCTATGAGTATGGGTGTGGCGCCAGATGATAGTGTGGAGAAAATGGGAGGTCTTATGAGAAGAGTATCAAAAAGAGCAAGCTTATGCCCTCCCAGTGATAAATTTAATTCGAAGCGCCGAACAGTGAAAATTGCTCAACTTAACGCCTTTATCGCACCACTTTAGCGCCTACTAGATTTAATAGTACTTGCACTATGGTCGCCACTAGCGGTAAAAGATTAACCCAGCGTTTCCCTGCCTAACAAACAATGGGCTGGGAACAGACACCACAAACTAAAATTAACTAAGGTAAAAACATGGCAAAGATTGTCCCCCTATCGACAGAAAAGCATCTCAACATCAAGCTGACTCATTCAAACGATTTCAGCCGTTTCAACAAGGAACACCTGATCCCTGTACTGGCCAGGGAGATCCCTAGCCTGGCAGCCGAATTTCCCATCGTTTTCGTGAAGAATGGCGAGACCGGCCAGTTTATTCCAGTAGCCATCATGGGGATCGAGCCCGAAGTTAACCTCTACTGCCAGAGCAACCAATGGGATGCGCCAATCAGCCCAATCGGCTTTAGCAATGCGCCGCTGTCCATCGCCAGAACCTCGGAGGAAGGCGACAATGTGATCGTCTGCATCGATGAGGAGAGCCCTATGGTGTCAGAGGACGCTGGCAATCGACTCTTCACCGACGAGGGTGAACGTAGTGAATACCTGACGGCGCGAACCAATGCCCTGCTGGATGTCGCCGCCATGCATCAACAGACACAGGCTGTTTGCCAATACCTGGCAGATAAGAACTTACTGGTTTCTCAGCAGCTAACGATTAAGCTGGAAAGATCTGAGCAGAAGATCAACATCAATGGTGTCTACCTGATCGACGATAAGGTGCTGAACGAGCTAAGCGATGAGGATTTCCTCGAGCTTAGAAAGAAAGGTTTGCTGCCTATCGTCTATGCTCACAGAGCCTCACTTAACCAGCTGTCTCGCCTTATCGCCAAGCAAAATCAGTTCGATAAGCTGCAATAAGTATCCGCTACAAGCTAATGGCGGGACGTTGGATTAAACTGCGCCCCGCCAAAGCGATTGTGCCCATTCAGAACTCAAACGTCATAGCGCTTCGAGCTCAACATTTTTGTAAGCCATATACCGCGATCTTCTCTAGCAACTCCCTGTGTTCTGGCAGCTCCTTCATCAGGTGCTCACCCACACTCGCTATCTGCCGTGCCTGGGCCTGCCAGGCTTCTCTGCGATCTTTACCTGCAACTTGAGGCACCGTTGGATAATGCATGCCATAGAGGACATAGAGATAGTTCTCTAAGTCGAACACCTCAAACTTGCTGAAGAAATCTTGCCTTATGGGGTAATGGTTTTGCCAAAGCTTGAGTCGAGTGGCGAGCTCACTCGGAATCGTTGCCGGATCGCGATTATCGACCCAGAACGGCGAGTCACTCCTGTCTGACAGGCAGTAGTGCATCTTGATAAATTCGACGACGCGCTCCCAGGCATAGGTCATCACCTGATTAAATTGTTCAGAGAGCAAGGCAAGCGCCTCGCTATCCTTAGGCATGCGATTAGCCACGAAGCCTGCGGCAAAATCGGTCAGCAAGATAGAGGTGGCTTCCAAGGGCTCGAGGAAGCCCTGAGCCAACCCCAAGGAGAGGCAATTCTTATGCAAGAACTCACTGCGATAGCCAAGCTTCATCGGCAAGACCCGATATTGATACTGGGCGACATCCTGCCCCAGATATCGGGAGAGCTTGTTAAGCGCTGTGTCATCATCCATATGTTTAGAGGAGTAGACAAAGCCGACACCACGCCTATGGGTCAAGGCGATATCCCATATCCAGCCGGCCTGATGCGCCGTCGCCAGGGTATAAGGCGGGATCGCCTCATTCTCATCGATAGGTACCTGCACTGCTATCGCCTTGTCGGCAAACAGCTGATGAGACTTATCGACAAAGGGCACCTTGAGCGTCTTGTCGATAAGCAAGGATTCAAAGCCACTGCAATCGATAAAAAAGTCGGCGCCGATACTGCCCCGGCAATCGGTTTCCAGGGAGGCTATTTCACCATTTTCCCTTAACGTGACCTCTTGCACATTGGCCATGATATGTTCGACGTTGAAACGCCTGATGGCATTTTCGGCAAGCAGCTTGGCAAACTTAGCCGCATTGAGGTGATAGGCGTAACCCAGCGCTCCCTCATATTCGCTGTGGGTGATCCGCTTCGGCGCTCGTCCGGCTTCGCACACCTTGTGCTGAGGCGAGACCATGTCGCCGTATGCGGCATTAGCATTATCTAACCAATGTTGGGTCAGATCCTCCCCCAAAGGGCTCGGCATATCGAACAGGTGATGATAGAAGTTCCCTGCCCCGTGACGGTCCTTATCCATCCAATTGACGAACTTAATAGACTGCTTAAAGGTGACGTCACACCGACGAATAAACTCAGATTCACTTATCCCAAAGCGTTTCAGACTCTGACGAATGGCGGGCACTGTACCTTCGCCGACCCCTATGATGGGAATATCGGGAGACTCCACCAGCGTAATGGTCACGTCCAGGCGATGCTCAAGGGCCTTGCCCAGGTGATTGGCCGCCAACCAGCCTGCCGTGCCGCCGCCCAATATAAGGATACGCTTAATGTCCATGGTTTCACCTCTGCCCTACTCTTGGTCTAATTAAAGGTCGGTGCAAATAACAAGTTACTACTAAAAAGCCGGTGCTAATAAAAAGCCCAGCATAAGCCGGGCTTTGTACACTCATGTGTCGATTAGAAACGCAGTGCGACACCCACCTTGTATCTCGCTTCGCCTTCGAAGCTCCATACCGGGTAGTTATCTTTAAACTCGGCAATCACATCTGGGTTGTCGACAGGCGAGACACCTATCTGGATACTGTCTTCCTCTGTGAGGTTAACGGCTTCGAAGGTCAGATCCATCCAATCGGTCACGCTGTAGTTCATGCTCAGATCCAGCGAGCCATAGTCTTGGTGCTGACGGTTACCATAGAAACCTGGTAGCTCACGCATCATGTATTCGCTGCGCCAGTTGTAGGCCAAACGCGCAGAGAAGCTTTCCATCTCATAGTAGCCCACAAGGTTAACCGTGTGCTTAGAAGAGTCAGAGAAGACACCCACTTTATCTGGGTAATTCTCGGCTGGAGAGCCGGCATCGGCGAAGGTATAGTTAACCGAGTAGCCCAGGCCGTTTTCAAACGAGTCTTGCAGCTGCAGCTCAACCCCTTCGATATGACCACCGTTAGCATTGTACTTCTCGCTGACTGTCCAGCAGTCATAGACGCCAACACCACAGGCGCTGTAGCCTTGATCTCTGAGGTTATCGTCTTCGATGCCAATCTGTTGATTTAGCTTCTGACGTGTGGTGATGAAAGAGCTCACGTCTTTGATGAAGTAGGTCAAAGAGGCCAGACCCTCACCGCCGAAGTACCATTCCAGGCTCACATCGGCCTGGGTCGCCTTAAATGGCTCCAGAGCAACAGAACCACGGTTGAGTTTTTCGTTGCCTGGCGTGCCATCGTTCAGACCAGGAAGAGTCGAAGTAGCAAACAGGTCTGCGTAGTTAGGACGAGACATCACCTGAGCCGCCGTGGTACGTAGCAAGAGATCCGGTGCTAAGTCGAACGTCACGTTGATGCTTGGCAATACGTCGCTATAGCTCGACTTGTCAGTGCTCAACTCATCGGCGAACTGACCACTTGAGCTCAGCGCATAGTAATCAGACTCGATATCGGTGGAGATGAAACGTAGACCAAAGTTACCGCGGATCCCTTCCGCCTCGAAGTTAGCCATGGCGTAGGCGGCCAGGTTCTTCTCATTCAGGGTACCGTAACCAGACTTATCGCGGGTAAAGCCATCAACTGAGGCTTTAGCGTCACGGATCATGGCATCGAAATTTGGCTTAGGCAGAGTAAAACCTGCGCCAGATGAGATGGTGCCTGAGTAGTATTCAGAGGCATCCTTAGCCACTATGTCACCCACGATTGCCGCGTCAGTTTGCTGTGTCACGTCATGGTCGGCATAGCGCACGCCGGCTTTAATCGAGGTGATGGCACCAAAATCAACCGGGAAGGTCAGATCGAACTGAGCGTAGGTCTCTTCGTCGGTGTTAGGCTGTTTCTTCAGCGCCCAACCTGCAGTTTCTAGCTGACCATTGAAGTCGCCCGCATCGAAAGACTTGTTGGCAATGTCGATAATGATCTTCTCACCAGTAGCGTCATAGTGACCGGCGAAGTCACCAGGCTGACCGATAGAGTTACCATAGTTAGAGGTTAGGCTAGTACCACCATCTGCCTTGGTGTTACCGACGCGGCCTTCGAGGGTGAAACCTTCACCTTCATACTTGAAGTCCAGGTCATAGGTATCTGAAGACATCTCGGCTTCACGAGCCCAAGTCTGTGCCCAGGCAAATCCACCCTCGCCCGTATGGGTAATGTCGGTACAAACACCCGCAGCATTAGTCTTATTACAGGTGCTTACACCTTGCTGAGTAGGGAAGAGGAAGATAGAGGTGTTGGCGTTATTTGCTTTTAGATCTAGGCTAGTAACCGTTAGGCCGAACTCTAAGTTGTCGGTTGGACGATACTGAGCGGCAATGTTGTAAGCGGTGCGCTCACGATCTTGTTGGAAAGTTGTCGGTACAATTTCGCCCCAACCCAGTAAGGTTTCGATACCGTTGCGCTGATAGTCGGTTTGAGAGCCCGCAGCAGAGACCAGAACACCGAAGGTTTCGTCCTCATTAGCCCAGCTATACAAGCCAGAAACCGCAGGATCTGTCGCCTCAGAGACAGTACCATAGTCGCCCTTGGCACTTAAGAATAGGGTATTAGCATCTAAGTCCAGCGGCTTACGGGTCTTAACAACCACGGTACCACCGATACCACCTTCTGTGATGTCGGCCTGAGAAGACTTAAAGACTTCGATGCCACTGATCATCTCGGGTGGCAGCAGAGAATAGTTAAAGCTACGGTCGATAGCCTGTTGGTCAAACCAACCGGTCGAGGCAACCGAGTGACCATTTAACAGTGTGCGAGTTAGCTGAGCAGAGGCGCCGCGAATCGACACCTGCTGGCCTTGACCAAACTGGCGGTTAACGGTAACACCAGGAATACGACCCAGTGACTCACCTACATCGCCATCGGGGAATTTACCAATGTCTTCGGCCGTAACGGCGTCGACAACGGCATCAGAAAATCTTTTGGCGTTAATTGACGCCTTCATCGAAGCACGCAGACCACGTACTTCAATTTTTTCAATATTATCAGTATTAACCGCTTCTGCATCGGCCTCTGCCGCTAGAGCAGAAACAGACACTGCACCGCTCATCAGCAGGGCAATATTTGTAGCTAGTACACTTTTCTTAAAAGTAGATGGTCGCATCTCGTTTCCCTTCCATAACTTTATTATCTTTTTTCGTATTCATAACCATCCCCGAAGGAATGACAACGCTGTCATGTGAGTACAAAGATTACACAACAATTAACAGATGCGCCACAACAAAATAACCAAAAGCAGGAATTTCTTTGGATTTATACATTTATTAAACAAAACACGCTCTTTGCATCTTGTTGCAATTCACTGATAAACAAGGATAAAAATCACTAGCTTTCGAAACGGGACAAATGTAATTCGGGATAGAAATCAATTTGATGATTGCTTAATAGCGTAAAACTCAGCAATATTGTCGCCAGGGGAAGTGAGATCTGCTGTGTAACCATACAGTACATTGTTTGAGACATATTTGAATTCTGAAGCAGCTAGACGCTGTGCAGACACAAAGAGTATCCGCTAGATGAAAGTCACCATTAATGACGTCGCCAAATATGCCGGCGTCTCCATAAAAACGGTTTCACGGGTCACAAATAACGAGCCTTCGGTTCGTCAGGCGACGATTGATAAAGTGAATCAGGCGATTGCCGCACTTAATTACCAGCCTAATGTCGCTGCCCGTAATCTAGCCGGCACAAAATCCTATGTGATCGCCTTTGTCTACGACAACCCCAATGCCTACTATGTCATTGATATGCAAAATGGTATTTTGTCTTCCTGTAAGCAAAGAGGCTATGAGCTACTCATCCATCCCTGCGATGCTAAGTCAGATAATATCTGCCAGGAGCTGGTCGATATGGTGCGCCATGCCAGGCTGTCAGGCTTGGTATTAACCCCGCCTCTATCGGAAGACCCAAAAGTCTTGGCGGCCCTGGATCAGATTAACGCCAATTATGTACGCATTATTGCAGGTGAAGAGGTGAGCCCAACCGATGGCTTAGCGATCCTGGTCAACGATAAACATGGCGCGGTTTCCATCACCCAGCACCTTATCGATCTCGGCCATAAAAATATCGCCTTTCTGAGCGGTGACCACCAACACGAATCCACCAAGGAACGTCTTGCCGGTTTTAAGGCCGCCTTACAAAGCAATAATCTATCCCTTGACGAGTCCAACATCATCAATGGTCAGTATTCTTTTGAATCGGGTGTTGAAGGCGCTAAAACACTGCTGGCTAAAGCCAATCAACCTACGGCCATAGTCGCCTGTAACGATGAAATTGCCGCGGGGGCTCTCTTCGCTGCCAGATTAGCAGGGGTAGCAATACCCGAGGAACTCTCTATCGTGGGTTTCGAGGATAGCCCCTTCTCGAGACAGACCTGGCCTAAGCTAACCACAGTCCATCAGCCAAATAAGTTGATAGCGCAGACGGCAACCGAGTTACTTATCGAGAATCAGGGCAACAAGCAGAGTGAGACGACTCATCAGGTCTTCATTCCCGAGCCGGTACTGAGAGACTCATCGGCAAGCCCAAAGGCCTAGGAATCGGCATCAAACTTTGATTAATGATTATCTACAGACAATAAAAAACCGCTGATATCTCAGCGGTTTTTTTATAACTTTAGACCTAAACGGCTTCTTCGTTCTCTTCACCGGTACGAATTCGAATCACACGTTCGACTTCGGTAACAAATATCTTACCGTCACCTATCTTACCCGTTCTCGCAGTATCAACGATGACTTCGAGCGCCTGATCTAGCTGCTCATCTTGAATAACCAGCTCAATTTTTACCTTAGGCAGGAAATCCACCATATACTCGGCGCCGCGGTAGAGCTCCGTGTGCCCTTTCTGGCGTCCAAAACCTTTGACTTCAGAAACCGTCATGCCGGTAATACCGATCTCCGCCAGAGATTCGCGTACATCATCTAACTTAAACGGCTTAATAATGGCCTCGACCTTCTTCATCAAACGCTCCCTAAAATTCTGCTAACCCAATTCGACAAAACCTAAGTTTATTAGGCACTAGCTTATCACGTCCATCCAAACCACCAAAGATGATTATATCGAGAGATAAAATGATTCAATATTCATAGAGCAGAACAATATATACCCATCGCCTAAAGTTGAGCCAACTCTTCTATACTCAATGAACTCGCCCCAGAAACGAGTTCAGGTCATTGCAGGAAGCATAGACTACATACAGCAAGGATTAGCCATGAAACATCATAATGGATTTACACTCATTGAATTAATGGTCACACTCGCCGTTGCGACCATACTCCTCTCGGTTGGCCTACCAAGTCTTACAGATCTCTATCAGGCTTACCGAGCCGACGCCGCGATAAAGATGATTCAACAGACACTACAGTTTGCCAGAAATACTGCCATCAACTACGGGCTTAGGGTAACGGTTTGCCCAATAAAAGATAACCAATGTACCAATGACTGGCACCTAGGCCTGGGTGTATTTACCGACTCGGGGACCAGCAACCAGCTCGATGGCACAGACAAATTGCTGATGCAAACAGGTTCATTTGATAGCGGTGACTTTGTCTACTACAACCGAGCCTCTGCTCGTTTTCAGCCTGATGGGCTCGCATCAGGCAGCAACGGAACCTTAAGGTACTGCCCAGGCTCGGCCAACAGTCCTTATTCCAAAGCTGTTATCGTCAATCAAGCCGGTAGGATACGCTTTTCAAAGGAGAAAAATATTAGCTGTAACCAATAACAGATTCAAAGCTAACGACTCACGCCAATTTTAAACAAGCCGACAAATTATTGGCATTAAAAAGAATAGCTTATATATACTGAAATCCTAAAACTTCTCGCTTATACTAGTGTTAAGTGAATAGAGGATTTTACTCATGATGAAGAATAAAAATGGGTTCACACTGGTTGAACTCATGGTGACTATTGCAGTTGCAGCCATACTATTGGCTATTGGCGTTCCTGCTCTAACAACAGTTTATGAACAAGTTCGAGTAAACAATAACGTAGAAAAAATCAATAATATCCTCGCCTTTGCCCGAAACCAGGCCATCAGCTATGGCGCAGTAGTTAATGTATGTGCGTATGCATCTGAAACATCTTGCGGTACAGATTGGGGAAAGGGTATTCGAATTTATGTAGCGACAGGAAATAAAACACTACGTGTCATTGATAGCTTTAACAATAATGACGCCGTTTCTGGTCCCGAAACTGAGGTGACGTTTTCTTCAGAAGGGCTATCCCCTTCCAATGGAACCTTTATTTATTGTCCAAGTGGTAAAGCAAACTCCTCTAAAAGCGTTACTGTAAGTTCAAGTGGATTAATAACCTACGGCACAAATAATCAAGCTTGCTCTTAAACTGCATATGTAAAAGCCCATACCTAAATTAATATGGGCTTTTACTTAAAACTTTATCAAGCTTATCAGAGACTTGCACCTTATCCTAAACACCTATCTCAAAGTGCGCTTGTCTAGCGCTTTAGCTTGCTTACTGCTGAACTCTTCATTTAAAGGCACACACTCTTCAACGCTCTTGATAAAATACTTTTTACCTTTACTATCAGTTAATTGTTTCCCTGGCAAACTGGCAACTCTTAATTTAACATCCTTATCATTCCAGCGATAAAAAACGACTTGGTCGCCCTTTTTAGCGCTATTAATAAAGCACTTATAATCCTTCTTAGCCGCAAATGCCGAACTGGCGACACTTGATAGTACGATGCATAATACGCAAACTATTAATTTATTCATTTCCAACACTCCGCTGAAGGCCCTTTAACACCTGCAGATGTCATAGTAATGGTTCCACATGTCGAGTCTCTGCTAGCCTGTGCACCTTGTGCTGTTGCAGTAATAGTAAACGAGCTAGTACCGGATGAAGCCACACTATAATGCCCATGTTCGGTTACAAATGGACTCGCTCCCAATCCGAGCTTCGTCATATCCGTCGCATAGGCACGATTATCAAGATAATACTGCTCCTGCAAATTAGCGACTCGCATTACCGCTGCTACCCCTTCAGAGCGGCCACTCTTAGTCACATAATTGATATATGAAGGATAGGCTATTGCCGCCAATATTCCGACAATAGCAACGGTTATCATTAACTCAATTAGGGTAAACCCAAGTAGTGAACTTTTCTTCATTAAAACGCTACTCATCTATGTGGTAATAAATTTTGTTTGTGTTCAAGCCCGATTCAATATCTACAGTCCCTGAGCAATTCTCACCTTTTTCATCACATTTTCCTCGACCAATGATAAGAACTGCATCGGGATTATCGGGATCATTTGGGTCATCCGATTTTGGTGGAGTTATAATTTTGGGTGGCTGAGGGATACAGTTGTCACACACATCAATGACATACTCTTCTGAATACCTTCCCCCCTTATGCAGATCTAATGTATACAATTTCCCTACAGATTGGAGAGAACATGAATTTGGATCTGGCGCTGGGCCTGTTGGCGTAAACGAAGTGAAATATACTTTACCGCTAATGATCACTGACGGTGACAAACTTTTCTCACCAGCTCCTGCAAAATCATAATACCAACCTCTTTTCGCGCCAAAGGCGATATTTTCACTCTCAGTGGAAGGAGCTCCAGACGTAATGTTGTAAAGATTATCTGGATAGCTCAGCGGAGCTGGTACTGCGGTCCCACCTACACCAAACTGCTGTGTAATCACATTCCTATCTTGAAAAACAAAAAACATATCGTCTGTGGCGGTACCCAATGGATTGGCTCGGTTACCAGAACCTAAAGTCACCGCATCATAAGGAACATTCTGATAAGCCACTGTTGTCGTTGTACCAGATTCGTCTGTGACAGTGACTTTTGATGTATTGGTAAAATAAGTTTGTGCGACAGTAGGTTCATAAAAAAACCTCCTATCATTATTACTTAGTGCACCACCAGCTTTTGCAAATTTAAACCCACTCCAAGTAGCTTTGTCCTCTGAAGGCATGTCAATACGCCACACATTTCCACCAAGATCTGCCGCGTACAACCTGTCTGTTACACCATCGCTGTTGCTGTCTAATGTTGCTATTGAACCAACTATAGAATCTTCAATGTTAGGTAGCGATGTATTACCTGACGCGCCGAAAGAATGAATAAGTTGGCCATTCGCAGCATTTACAATATACACCATCCTTCCCGAAGCATTTTTGCCTCCGCCGCTGTCATAGCCAGCGTTATATCCGCCGCCAAAAATAATCACGGGTCCGTCAAAACCAGGGATCCTTGTCACGACCGGAGTTGACCATGTCTGTCCTAAATCTTCAAAGCCTACGGTTGTATTGGATATTTGCCACTTCAGACTAGGGACATCGCCTTTAACGTCCAATGCATAATAAGTTTGACCACCTCTGCGTAAACCAAAAAACAACCAAGCTTCGTCTATCGTCGCACCATTTCTTTGTACATAAGCTACAGGCGAACCATCCACCCCATAAACACTGTGGCCTGCGGAATAATCATTTCGCCTAATAACACTAATATTTGGCAGCAATTCATATGGCATAAAAGCCCAACTTTCGGATACTGCGTTACCAGTATCTTTAAATGCATGCATAAGACCATGATTAGTACCCACAAAAATCATAGTATGGTCACCGTAATCAATAGCCAAAGGCTGAGAATGCAGCGGATCTCCCATGATGTCAGCTCTAACACCATTGATGTCAATCGAGGTGTACTCTTCTACCTCTCCAGTATCTTTGTAAGAAGCAACGTCAACATTCCACCCTTGGATCCATTTAAACGCCCTAGTCAATTCATCATCTAAATTCTCAGTGGGTACCCCCATATAAGTCGCTAGATTGCTTTCCCCACCGGCAACCGAAGAAAACATACTAATAGTGGTATCGATCTCGATGTAAGATCCGTTAGGCAGAGGGCCGGCAAACTGCATTAAGCCACCTAAATCACTATAAAGACGTCGTTCTCTAGGGATGATGCTTCGTGCAGCTCCCCCTGCGGCAACGATATTGCCGCCATCAACGGGCTTGCCTTCATCATCGGTATATCCACTTTTATCACCGTTGGTACTGCAATCACTCCATATAGTACAAGCCGTACTAGCAATACTCCCCGATGAATCAATTGCTGGGTTCCCATTAGCATCAACTAACCCTCCGCTAGAGTTAACTTTTAACTTCTTAAGATTACCTGTCCATTTAGGACTTTGCGAAGGTTCAAAAAGGGCATAATAAGCGGCATCTAAAGTTCGGGTAGGATCTGCACTACTAAACGCTACACCTGGGGCTGAAAAACGCTGCCCTGTGCTATCAATCTCGCCAATGAGTTTAGTAATCGCTTCAATCAACTGAACTGTATTATCAGCCCTAGAATAAGTGCCTCTAAGTCCATTTTTTGGATCATTTGAACGTCTGGCCGTTTCTTTAAGCAAAGGCTCTGCCGCTTCTTCATCCTCACCCAAGCTAAAGCCAATGGTATGGGTTATAACACGTTGAAAACCATCTGCTGGAGACATATCGTTATTAAACATATACTCAGCTAATGCTGGCAGATAACTCTCTTTAGCGGGTTGGTCTCCCTCTGCGGGGCGATAAGTAAATGGCGTACCACCTACGGCAATAATTAAATTATCAGCTGATTTATCTAATACTGGCGCCCCGTCAGTAATGTAGATGATATGTGCGAGGCGATTACACTTTGATAACGGCGAAATATAATTTCCACCGCTTTCAATACTGGTATCATACATTGGCTGATTAGCATCATATTTAATATTGATGCCGTCACTGTTGCCGTTATAATCACTATCTGAATGACCAAAATGTATTGCGCCACCACTAAAATAACGGTAAGCCTCATATAAGGTTTCGCATAATGGGGTGTTGGTTTCTGCTGGTAGGTTAGTAATGGTATTAATTAACGCTTCCTTTTCAGAAGCCGTACGTTGTTTTATCCCTGCAACAATTCGCCCACCATCGCTGTCGCCCTCATTTGGAAAATTCAAATTAAATACGGCCAAACCGAAATCTACAGATGGAACCGTACTTATCACACTCGAGATGGCATTTTTAGCAATAGCTAAGCGAGTTTGATCTGGGAAATCAGAATTACTTCCTTCCGCAACATCTTTCTGGTAATGACGATACCAACGTAAATAGTTAGCTGAATAAAGCGTAACTAACTCACCTGTATTGAAACCACTGACACCAGGAGTTTCTCCCCAAGGAAAATATACTGCATTATTTCCATTACCTTCCTTTTTGCTGTCTACAGGGTAGCCAGTGTCAAATGATGTTATACTATTATTGTTATCAGTTCTTTTTGCAGGAATATCTTCCCAACAATCAACAGGATTATTTTGATCTTTGCCCGAGTTATTCTTTATCGGTTGCCAGGTGCCTTTACCATTTCCACTGGTAATGTACTCTCGAATATAACCGGTAAATCGTCCGTATTTATTTAACGCCTCTCTAGCAACAGAACATCCATTAAGCAAATCATTAAATCTATTGGTTTCTGAAGGGCTATCAGGAATACCTAAACCCGCTTCATCAATACCAACACCGATAGCAAAATAAACCATGCCATCATCATAGGAGTTAGCGCTATCTAATGGCTCGTATGGATTATCTGGATCATTAACGTACCCTCCCGGCAAACCTTCAACAATGGTGTCCATACTTCCTGAGTTATCGAAAATTATCAGCACTTGGGGCCGTACATTATTTTCCGCTGGATTAAGATAAAGATCAGTATCATCCGCAAAGGACTGAACAGGCAAAGCCAATGCTGTCACTAGGCTTGCAAAGATAATTTTATTAAACTTCATGACCCGCTCCCACTGAGCACTTCCTGCTCAATACCTGTAACAACCAAAACTTGCCCTAGATTATCTCGACCAAAACTAACCTGACTCGAGATTTCAATCCGGCGACATTTAAATAGATCCGTTCCACTAGCTGCAGCACTTCTCTGACAAGACACATTTTTAGGCTGCACAACTAAACTCCCCCCAACATTTACTAATGGTAAAGGAGTCAATATCTGCTTACCTCCAGAAAAAGAATTCTGATTATCAATCGCAGTCATGGTTGCCAAAAATGCAGGTGTTTTATTTAAAAGCACCGCTGCGACACCACCATCGGCCAATGCCTTTGCTTCAATGCGCTCGGCCCCAGCGCCCGCCATTCTTAATGACTGAGTAGAATTTACCGCCAGCGCTACCCCTATTACAGTCATAAGAATCAGAACGATTAGTGAAAAAAATAGCACAATACCCTTCTGTTTTCTCATCTAAAACCTCTACTAATTCCTAATCAATACTGGGTTTTCAAGCATGACAGTCGTCGACATCACTTTTCGCCTAAAATGCTTCTGGTCTTCCAAAATGGTTATAGTTTTATCACCCAACTGATATTGAGTATCATTAGTATAGCTAGGATCTTGATCCACCGAACGAACCAGCAAAAACACTTTTAATGCCACGATCCGTTGAAATGATTGGTTATCCCACATAACGGTATTCACACTACCTACGGGTACGTATCGGTTAGGGATATCATCACCATCATCATCAACCCCGTACAAAATCCTTAAGTTTTCTATTCCTTCAACGAGTTGCTCCTCGTTATTCATTCCGTTTGCAACGGAAAGTGTTCTTCTTCTTAAAACAGGAACTGTTCCATCATTTTTTACAAAATAGATATGATGTTGATATTCCCAAAATCGACTATTTGTGAGCACCGGAGTGACTTGATTTCCGGTAAAAAAAATCGCCTGGCTTGAGGTCGTTGCAACATAATGACTAGACCCATTATTTGGAACTAACGTATTAGGCCCAACCAAACGCTTAATTTGCAATACATCTGTATTCTCATTCACCCCGGTAAGACAACTAAAGCTTGTTCCACTAACACCAGCTTCATAGCCCCAAACCCGCCTAAAATGCGATGCGGTACCATTAGGAAGAGTCGCATTATTGACTCCCCCACCAATACAGTCGTTCGGTACGGCAGCAGAAGATATCGTAGTATTAGTTCCCACGATAAAATCTGTTCCTGTCATATCCCCCATGAAGGCAAGTTGACTGATATCTCGCTCCATAATAGCTAGAGCTATGCGACCATTCTCTTGCAACTGATTAAACTGACTTGTAGTCGTCACGTTAGAGGATGACATGCTAAACATAGTGAAAATGCCTGCCGATAAAAACAGACTAATAACGAGTGCTACCATCAACTCAACGAGAGACATCCCTGACTGATTGCGCATAATTAAAATCTTCATCCCGTTTAAATCACCGTTTGAACTGAATAGAGTCGTCGATTTTTGGTTGTTGAACCACAATCAGAAGTAGCGGAAGCAATTTTAGTTTCACGAATGCCCTTCCATGCCATAGTGACTGTCACGTCATTTCCTTCAACTACAATACAAGCAGTAGGCGTATCCAACCCTCCAACATTCTGAGTACCGACCTTCTCGGCTGTACCAAAAAATAATGTTTGCCACTCATAGAGATCCCAGGCTGTCATCTCAGAAGGTGAGCAAATCGTAACACCTTTGCATTCTTTACCAACACTGCTAGGCAAATTACTGTATTCACCCTCATAGTTATCAATTTCACTAGGATTCAATCGCATACGATTGATAATATCGTTGGCGTAGTAGGAAGCCTGGGTCTGTTGAAAAGACTCGAAGCTGCCTCGCTTAGAAACAACGTGTAGATTAAATATGCCGATCAGGCCAATAACAAGAATGACGAGCGAAACCATCACCTCTATTAGGGAAAACCCTTTCCCACGTTTTACCATGATGTCAAATCTCCGATATTAGCCATACTTTTGACAGTCGTTTCAGTCGTTTAGTCTTTTAAAATCTGAAAGTTAGCATAACTTTAAACTATACTAGTTAATCATAGATTAGTCGAATGTTACTCGCTAGTAATATTAGGTCTAAAAAGGAAATTCGATATGCCAAGGGTAATTTTTAGGCAACAAAAAAGGAGGCTTTAGCCTCCTTTTCTCATCAAAACAGTAAGATACCTAGCGTAGTTCAGCCGGTACGGCAAATACGGTATCTTCTTTACGCCCTTCCACTTCGGTGATCACGCTAGGTGCCAACTTGGCGATAGCATCGATAACCTGTTGTACCAACACCTCCGGCGCCGATGCGCCAGCGGTAACGGCAACCTTCTCGATATCGTTAAACCACTCAGGTTTAATGTCGTCGGCATTATCCACAAGATAAGACTGTGTGCCCTTCTTAATGGCCAGTTCCATCAAACGATTCGAGTTGGAGCTGTTCTTAGAACCCACCACAATGAAGAGGTCGACGTCATCGGCGACGTTACGCACCGCATCTTGTCGGTTCTGGGTCGCGTAGCAGATATCGTCCTTACGTGGTCCCTGGATTGACGGGAAACGCTTCTGCAAAGCCGCTATCACGTCTGCAGTATCGTCCATAGACAGAGTCGTCTGCGTCACGAAGCAGAGGTTTTCCGGGTCTTTCACCACTAAGGCTTCAACATCGGCCGGCGACTCCACCAACAACACGCCGCCCTCAGGGTTGTCGTATTGTCCCATGGTGCCTTCAACCTCTGGATGGCCCGCATGGCCGATAAGGATGCATTCAATACCCTTACGGCTGGCACGAGTGACCTGCAGATGCACCTTGGTCACCAATGGGCAGGTGGCATCGAATACTCGCAGGCCACGTTTTTTCGCCTCGGCACGAACCGCCTGGGATACACCGTGAGCACTGAAGATCACTATGCTGTCGTCCGGCACTTGGTCTAGTTCGTCAACAAATACCGCGCCCCGGTCTTTCAGGTTTTGCACAACATATCGATTATGCACCACTTCATGACGTACATATATTGGCGGCGAGAACAGTTCGAGCGCCCTCTCGACAATGCTGATGGCCCGATCGACACCGGCACAAAAACCTCGCGGATTGGCCAGTTTAATCTGCAGACTTTGAGGAGGTTGCGTCATGATTAGAGCTCCTGAACCACTTCCAATTCAAATGTCACCGCCCGTCCCGCCAATGGATGGTTAAGATCGACGGTTACCGAATCCCCTACTACCTCGCGGACGATACCTGGGATCTCACTGCCACCAGGACCGGCGAAACTGACGATTACGCCCGTTTCGAGCTGCATATCCGCAGGAAACTTACTCCTGTCCATATGGTGAATAGCATCCGGGTTTGACTCACCAAAGGCATCCGCAGCAGCCAGAGTAAAGCTATGCTTATCCCCTTGCTTCAGGCCCTTCAGCTCTGCTTCAAAAGCAGGACTCAAGGTTTGATCGCCTATGTTTAACTTGGCCGGTTTACCAGAGGCCTTAGTGCTATCTGCCGTCGAACCATCTTCCAGCAGGATATTCATATGGCACAATAATGATCGTGTAACTGTCACTTCTTACCCCTTTGCAACGTCTTCGCCATTTGGCTTACGCTCTGAAATAAACGAATCCAAGATGATGAGTCCGGCTCCGACACAGATCGCCGAATCGGCAATGTTGAAGGCGGGGAAATGACTCGTCTTCCAATAGAAATCGAGGAAATCGACCACAAAGCCATGCTGCAATCTATCGATTAAATTCCCCAGCGCACCACCAATGACTAAGGTATAGGCCAGATTCAGTCGCCATAATCCTTTCGGTTGCTTACGCAGCCAGACGGTCAGCAAGGTACTAAAGCCGACGGCAACCAAGGTAAATAGCCAACGCTGCCACCCACCGGCATCATTTAGAAAACTAAAGGCGGCACCATAATTTCTCACATAGGTGAAATTAAAAAATGGCAATAAGTTGACTGACTCTCTCAGGTCAAAATTGGCTAGTACCCATTGTTTGGATAGTTGATCGGCGACGAACACCAATACAACTACCCAATACCAACGTAAGCCACTCTCTTTCCAGCTAGATGGCATTCGATTCCCTTATGCGAACTGGCGAACTTCGCCATCACCTTCGATATTGGTCACACAGCGTGTACACAGCAGTGGATGCGCTTCAACCTGACCCACATCTTCTCTGTGATGCCAGCAGCGATCGCACTTGGCCGCCTCTGTCTTAGCCACTAATAGCTTAAGACCAACCAGCTCTGTCTCAATCGCATCGTCACCGGCATTCGCCAACGGGGCAATCTGAGTATTAGAGGTCAACAGCACGAAGCGCAGCTCATCACCCAGCAGCGCCAGAGACTCTTTTAAGGCCTCATCGGCATAAAGAGTCACTTCGGCTTCTAACGAACCGCCGACACGCTGCTCGCGGCGCGCCTGCTCGATGGCCTTGTTCACCTCATCACGTACTGTGATGAGATTTGCCCAATAGTCGTCACTCAGGTCACTATCTAGGGTCACAGAGACCAGGCCTTCGAACCAAGTCTGAGTAAAGACAAACTCTTCACGTTCACCCGGCAGCGATTGCCATACCTCATCGGCGGTAAAGCTGAGGATAGGCGCAATCCAGCGCACCATGGCTTCGGCAATCAGGAACAGCGCGCTCTGACAGCTACGACGTGCCAGGCTGTCACGCTTAGCCGTGTACTGTCTGTCTTTGATGATATCCAGGTAGAAACTGCCAAGCTCAACAGAGCAAAACTGCATTAGCTTCTGGGTCACTAGGTGGAAGTTATATTGCTCGTAAGCCTCTAAGATCTCGGCCTGCAAGGCGGCAGCGCGGCGCACCACCCAGCGATCCAGCGCAACCATATCTTCGATGGCAACTGTGTCGTTTACTGGATCGAAACCATTCAGGTTAGCCAGCAGGAAACGCGCCGTGTTACGGATACGACGGTAGGCATCGGCGCTACGCTTAAGGATCTCATCGGATACTGTCATCTCACCGCTATAATCGGTCGCCGCTACCCAAAGACGCAGAATGTCGGCGCCCAGTTTGTTGGTGACTTGCAGCGGGGCGATCACGTTACCTATCGACTTTGACATCTTACGGCCCTGACCATCCACGGTGAATCCATGGGTCAATACCTGCTTGTAAGGCGCCTTGCCGTTCATGGCAGTCGAGATCATCAGTGATGACATGAACCAACCACGGTGCTGGTCGCTACCTTCCAGGTAGAGATCCACCGGATGACCATTGTATTCAGGACGCGCGGCAACCACAGATGAGAAGGTAGAGCCTGAGTCATACCATACATCTAAAGTGTCTGTGACCTTACGGTATTGGTCGGCTTCTTCGCCTAACAGCTCTGCGGCGTCGAGATCCCACCAGGCCTGAATGCCTTCTTGTTCGATGCGATGGGCAACGCGCTCCATCAGGGCAACGCTGTCAGGGTGCAACTCTTCGGTATCACGGTGCACGAACAGGGTGATAGGCACGCCCCAGGTACGTTGACGTGAGATACACCAATCTGGACGATTCTCGACCATCTTCTCGATACGGCTCTGACCCCAGTCAGGGATCCATTGCGTCTTCTCAATCTCGCTCAGCGACTGAGTACGTAAGCCTTTTTGGTCCATAGAGATGAACCACTGCGGCGTCGCGCGGAAGATGATGGGAGTCTTATGGCGCCAGCAATGTGGGTAGCTGTGACGATAAGCCACATGATTAAGCAGTGCGCCCTTCTCTTCGAGCAATGCCACCACATTATCGTTGGCTTTAAAGACATGTTGGCCGGCGAAGAACTCGGTATCTGGCTTGTAGACGCCGTTATCCCCTACAGGGTTAGCCACTTCCAGGCCATACTTTTGACCAATCACGAAGTCATCCTGACCGTGACCAGGCGCGGTGTGTACTACACCGGTACCCGAATCGACAGTAACGTGGTCGCCTATGATGACAGGCACATCAAAATCATAGAAAGGATGCTTAAAGCGTAGCAGTTCCAGCGCCTGACCTTTCACTGTGCCCAGCACACTGTGCGACTCGGCGCCGTAACGCTCGATGCAAGACTCAACCAGCTCCTGCGCCACAATAATCGCGCGCTTGCTGCCATCTTTAGTGAACTCAACCAGATCGTAATTGATATCACCGGCCATTGAGAGACCACGGTTAGCAGGCAGTGTCCATGGCGTTGTAGTCCAGATAACGGTCGCCACTTCGGCGTCAAATTGCTCCAGGCCGAATTTAGCCAGCACAGCCGCTTGATCGACCGCCACAAAGGCAACGTCAATTGCAGGTGAAGTCTTATCTTCATATTCAACTTCCGCTTCAGCCAGTGCAGAACCACAATCGGTACACCAGTGCACAGGCTTAACACCTTTGTGCAGGTGGCCATTGTCGATCACCTTAGCCAAAGAGCGAACTATGTTGGCTTCGGTGTCGAAGTTCATGGTGAGGTATGGGTTTTGCCAGTCACCCAGCACGCCAAGACGGATAAAGTCTTCACGCTGACCATCTACCTGAGCCGCGGCATATTCGCGACACTTTTGACGAAACTCGGCCGCTGACACCTTCTGGCCAGGCTTACCCACTTTCTGCTCGACCTTAAGCTCGATTGGCAGACCGTGACAGTCCCAGCCTGGAATATAAGGCGCGTCAAAACCCGACAGGGTCTTAGACTTAATAATAATGTCTTTAAGGATCTTATTTACTGAGTGACCAATATGAATGCTACCGTTAGCGTACGGTGGGCCATCATGCAGAATGAATGGCTTAGCACCTGTGCGGCTTTCACGAATCTTTTGGTACAGTTTCTTTTCTGTCCAAGATTTCAACATCTCTGGCTCACGTTGTGCCAGATTACCACGCATCGGAAACTCAGTTTCCGGCAAGTTTAAAGTAGATTTATAGTCGCTCATTGATCCTATACCGTTAATTTAGCTGATTGCTCTCAGCCTGCATCGCAGCCAAGCAGGGCCTTGGCCCTGTCAGCATCATCTTTAATTTGTAGCTTCAGCGCATCTAAAGACTTAAATGGCTGTTCATCCCTAATCTTTGCCACCAGTTCGACTTCGACGGTGCGACCATAAAGGTCTCCTTCAAAATCAAACAGATGGACTTCTAGCTGACAATTTTGTCCGTTGACCGTTGGCCTAAAGCCAACGTTGGCCACCCCTTCATAGATATCACTACCATCCCAATACAGCTTAACGGCAAAGACGCCCCTGACCGGAGACACCTTGCGTTTCAAGGCGATATTGGCAGTAGGAAAACCTATGGTGCGACCAATTTTCTCGCCATGGGCAACCTTGCCACTCAGGGCATATGGATGGCCTAGCAGGCGTCTGGCCTGCTCCAGGTTCCCTTTGGCGAGTAGCCCACGAATCTCGGTCGAGCTCACCCGTTTATCCCCTAGGATAAAGCTATGGGTATTGACCACGGCGAAACCATATTTTTCACCGGCGGCCTTTAACATCTCAAAATTACCGCGACGCTGCTTGCCAAAACAGAAGTCATCCCCCACCACCAGGTATTTCACCCCTAGCTGTTTTACCAGGAGATCCTCGATAAAGGCTTCGGCGGGCATGGCGGCAAACTTCTGATTAAAATTGACGCACAGCAGACGATCTATGCCCAGCTCATCGAGCAAGACGATCTTATCGCGCAGCAGACTCAGCCTAGCCGGGGCATTATCCCCCTTAAACAACTCTTGCGGCTGAGGTTCGAATGTCATGAGTGTTGCAGGAACCCCATGTTGCTTGGCTTTTTTTACAAGGGCAGCAATGACTTCGGCATGCCCACGATGCACGCCGTCAAAGTTCCCAATAGTCAGCACGCAACCCTGGTGTCTGGGTAAAATATTATGTATACCGCGGATCAGTTCCATTACATTCAATAACTAGCAAGCATAAGTTCGCGGATTATATACCAGCTGAGAAGGATAATCAGCAATCAAAAGCCAGCTTTCATCCTCCAGGGGCGAATTCCTAACAATAACATAGCTAGCAGATAGACCACAGCCCCTGCGCCAATCAAATAGGCCAGCTGAGTTGCCCTGCCCATAAATGAAAACGCTAACCAGGTATCAACGCCTGGCAACAACAGATAAAGCACGGCGATCATCAACGCAGCGGCAACCAAGGTTTTGCCCATAAACACAAAGGTCTGACGAGGAATTTGGTACACCCCCGCGCGATGCAGACCACGGTAAAGCAGACTTGCATTGAGCAGCGCCGATAACGAGGTGGCTATCGCCAAGCCCACATAACCGAATGGAAACACAAAAATCAGGTTAAACACCATGTTACTCACCATGGCGACTATGCCGTAACGCACAGGGGTTTTGGTATCCTGACGGGAGTAATAGCCCGGCGCCAACACCTTGATCAGCATGAAGCTCAGCAGCCCCGAGCCATAGGCCATTAAACTATAAGAGGCCATATCCACATCATCTAGTGTGAAGGCGCCGCGCATAAAGAGCACCATCAACATGGGCTTAGCCAAGACGATCAGGCCGCACATGGCTGGCACCCCCATCAGCAGAATCGCCTTGATCCCCCAATCCATCGTCTTGGCAAACCCATCCCCCTCGGCGTTAACATGCTTCTTCGACAGCGCCGGCAAGATAACGGTAGCAATCGCGATACCAAACAGACCTAAGGGGAATTCCAGCAGTCGATCTGAGTAGTAGAGCCAACTGATGGAGCCCGTCACCAAGAAACTGGCGATAAAGGTATCGAGCAGCAGATTGATCTGCGACACAGACACGCCAAACAGCGCGGGAAGCATCAGGGTGCGGATCTTAACGACGCCCGGGTGATGCCAGCCCCATGACGGCTTAACCAAGGCCTTCTCTCTAAATAGAAAAGGAATCTGAAACAGAAACTGGATCAGGCCACCGGCGAAGACGCCCCAGGCCAGGCCTATCTCCGGCTGATCGAGCTTAGGCGCCAGAAACAGCGCCGCACTGATGATGGCAACATTTAAAAACACCGGCGTGAAGGCAGATACCGCAAAGCGACCACGGGTGTTGAGTATCGAGCCAGCCAGGGCTGTAAAGGTAATAAACCAGAGGTAGGGGAAGGTGATCTTCAACATTAGTGATGCCAGCTCGAACTTCTGACCATTTGGCTCATCGTTTAGCCAGGCCAGGAACCAGCCGCCACCAAACAGTGCCGTTAATAGTGGCGAAGCGATCACCCCCACCAGAGTCACTAACGTCACCACCAGTCCAAGCGTACCGGCTACCTTGGCGAGCAACTCGCGAACCGCCTGGTCGTCATGTTTCTCTTGATATTCGGTCAAGACAGGCACGAAGGCCTGGGCGAAGGCGCCTTCGGCAAATAATCGGCGTAAAAAATTTGGGATCTTGTTGGCAAAAAAGAAGACGTCGGCGCTACTCCCTGCCCCCATTAAATTGGCGATAACCACGTCTCGCACTAAGCCTAAAACACGAGAAATCAGCGTCATAGCACTCACGATCATGCCTGACTTAAATAGTTTCTTGCTCAAAGTTCCCCCTGAAACGAGCACTACAGGTGTATCGAGCAAGTTAAAAAGTCGACTACCCCCTGTCACCAAGCAGCAAATACTGCTAGAATAGCGCACCATATTACACGAGTTAGGTTGAAGAACGCCAAGTCTGCTCTGATTAATTTATCTTTAGGATAAAGATCCGATCATTGTCATTGACAAACTGACGAAAAAAAGGCATATTCCTCGACCTTTAAAAATATCTAACCCTTTTAGGAGTTGCACCTTGGCTAATAGCAAGTCTGCAAAGAAGCGCGCGCTTCAATCTGAAAAACGTCGTCAGCACAACGCTAGCCGTCGTTCTATGCTACGTTCTTACGTTAAGAAAGTAATCGCTGCGATCAACACTGGCGATCACAAAGCGGCAACTGAAGCATTCAATGCTGCACAACCAATTGTTGACCGTATGGCGACTAAAGGTCTTATTCACAAGAATAAAGCTGCCCGTCATAAGGCTCGTCTAAACGCTAAGATCAAAGCACTAGCTGCTTAATCTTTTAGCGATATAAAAAAACCGGCTCAGGCCGGTTTTTTTGTGCCTGTCGTTCGAGCACCAATCAATCTCGCCACTTCACACAAACAGCATTCAAGCGGCATTAGTGTCACTCGAAAATTCACAAACACCCTATGCCAGCAAACTCCCAGAGCCAAAAAACAAAAAAGCTGACGGCCAGTAGCCCATCAGCTTTCTATCTGCGCTATTTTCAAGCCTTTTAGTGGCAATAGATAGTGTTAAGTAACTTAATAATTTCAGATACTTCCTTGCTTTTCAGCGAATAAAATACCGTTTGCGCTTCTTTTCGCGTTTCGACCAAATTGTCTTTACGAAGCCATGCTAAGTGTTGCGACAGCGCAGATTGGCTAAGCCCTAGCTTTTTATTCATCTCACCGACGCACATCTCACCTTCGCTCAACAAGTAGCATAAGATGAACAGCCGGCGTTCATTTGCTAAAGCCTTTAGCAATACAACAGCATTATCCGCTCGTTGCTGCATCAATTCTATATTCATTACGAGCAATTTCTCCTAAAACAAACCCCGGCACTAATATAGCGTTGACTTAAAGATATAGTCGGGACATAAAGCACACTTTTTGCTAGATTGTTTTCAAAAATGGGACATACGTAATAAAAATAAAGGAAACTCATGAAAAGCTCCCCTCTCATCCTCCTAACGACACTCTTTTTCGGCGGCCTATTTGCCTGTCAAAATGCGGCGGCAACAGACACAAATCAAAGTGTTAGTGCCAAGCTACAGCAGCTAGCACTCTCTTCAAGCCTGGCATATGATATTGTCGAATCACTCACGGTCGAAGTAGGCCCTAGACTCGCGGGCAGCGACAAAGACTTGGTCGCCGTAGAGTGGGCAGAGAAAAAGTTAGGCTCCCTAGGTTTTGATAAGGTCTATAAGGAAGCCGTTCAGGTGCCCGTATGGCAACGAGGCGAGGCCACGGCCAATATCGTCTCCCCTTACGCCCAACCTTTGGTGATCACCGCCCTAGGTGGCAGCGTCGGCACGCCGGAAGAAGGGATCAGCGCGCCAATCGTCCGCTTCGAGACCCTGGATGCCCTTAAACAAGCCGATCCGAGTCTGGTTGCAGGCAAGATTGTCTTTATCGACCACATCACCCCTAGATTCAAGACGGGTAAAGGCTATGGCATGACGGTTGGCGGACGCTCACGGGGCGCCATCGCCGCGTCTGAGAAAGGCGCACTCGCCATAGTGATCCGCTCCATCGGCACAGACCATGACAGAATGGCCCATACTGGCATGATGCGCTATCAAGAAGGGGTAGATAAGATCCCGGCTGCAGCCATGTCCAATCCCGATGCAGACTTGGTGACCCTGATGCTTAAGCGCGATCCCAATGTCGTGCTGCATCTTGAGATGAGCCCCAAGAACCTTGGCTACGCCACATCCTATAATGTAATTGCCGAGGTTACCGGCAGCAGCAAACCCGATGAGATAGTGCTTATCGGTGCGCACTTAGATTCATGGGATGAAGGTACTGGTGCCATCGATGACGGCGCAGGCGTGGCCATTGTGACCGCCGCAGGCCACTATATTGCTCAATTACCCAAAAAACCTGCTCGCACGGTACGTGTCGTCCTCTACGCCGCCGAAGAACTGGGGTTAATTGGCGGTAAGAGCTACGCCAAAGACCATCAAGCCGAGCTGGCGAAACATTATATTGCCGCCGAATCTGATTTTGGCGCCGGGCGTATCTATCAGATCGACTTTAACGTTGCCGATAAGGCCTTTGCCGCCATGCAGGCTCATACCGGCTCGATGCAGGATAATGGCATCGCCCCAGGCAACAACAAGGCCTCTGGTGGCCCTGACGTCTCCATGCTGCCAGGCTATGGCGTACCTGTGGCGTCGCTCAGACAAGATGGCAGTGACTATTTCGACTATCACCACACGCCAAACGATACCTTGGATAAAATTGATCCTGAGGCGCTGGCGCAAAATGCGGCCGCCTACGCCCAGTTTGCTTACCTCATGGCGCAATCTGAGATTGAACTAAGACCGCTAACTCCTAAGGCCAAATAATCAAAGCAAGGCTTGATAATCGGCCTCAGATGATAGCCAACGTAAGTTCATGGCCAACGTGAACTTATGGCCAACGAAAGTTAATTTGCCTTAAGACTAAAAAAGCAGCCTATGGCTGCTTTTTTATCGCGTTGACAGAGTCTTTCACTCTGCAAATCAGTTCTTAGCTTAGGCTTGCTCTTCTCGCAGGAACACAGGCTCATTAACGCTGGACTCCGCCTCACTGTAGTAATAGCCCGCGGTGTCAAACTTAAGCAGCTCTTCATAGCGGCTCACTTTGTTATCAAGCATGTAGCGCACCATCATGCCGCGGGCCTTCTTGGCGAAGAAACTAATCACCTTATACTGACCATTCTTCTTATCCTTAAAGATAGGCGTGATCACCTGTCCCTGGACCTGCTTTGGCTTCACCGATTTAAAGTACTCGTTTGATGCCAGGTTCACCAGGATATCATCGCCCTGCTCGGCCAGCGCCTTGTTGACCTCCTGAGTGACGATATCGCCCCAAAACTGATATAGGTTCGCCCCGCGGTCATTCGCCAGCTTAGTGCCCATCTCCAGACGGTAAGCCTGCATCAGGTCCAGAGGGCGCAGCAGGCCATAGAGGCCTGACAGGATACGCAGATGCTGCTGAGCGCGCGCTAGGCTCTCCTCAGACAGAGTATCGGCATCCAGCCCGGTATAGACATCGCCACGAAAGGCAAACAGCGCCTGCTTGGCATTGCCCAGATTAAAATCGCGATGCCACTCGGCGAAACGCGCGGCATTGAGTCCGGCTATTTTGTCGCTGACCTTCATCAAGGAGGCGATATCGGCTGGTGTTAGCTCTCGACACACCTTTATCAAGGCTTCACTGTGTTCGAGCAGTGCAGGCAAAGTAAAGGTTTGGGTACTTGCTGGCGTTTCATAATCCAGGGTTTTAGCCGGAGAGACTAAGATCAGCATAAATTATCCTTTGTTTCTAACATTAAGCGAGGTGACTATCATACTGACGCAGACAGTAAAAAACCACGCCCTTGGAGCGTGGTTTTTTAGATGGAACTAATAGAGAGGCGCGATTAACCCGCTTGGGCTAGACCTCGGGGACGGCAATCGACTTACCTTCCTCTTTCGCCAAGACGTCGGCACTGGGCTTACCCTTCCAGATCTTCTCATCCAGACCGTTAAGCTCAGGGAAATGCGCCGCATCGAAGGTCGGCACCTTACCGGCTTTTAGCTGCACTTCGTAATCTTTGATCACCGCAAAGGCCACCTTAGAGAGCATGACGATGGCGGCAATATTCACTAGCGCCATCAAGCCCATAGAGACATCGGCAAAGTTCCACACCAGTTGCAGAGAGGCCACAGAACCCGCCATCACCATGGCCAAAACCAAGGCGCGGAAAGTATAGAGCACCTTCTTGCTCTTACTCAGGAACAGGATATTACTCTCCGCATAGCTGTAGTTAGCGATGATCGAAGAGAAGCAGAAGAGAATGATAGCGAAGGCGACAAAATAAGCAGCCCAGCCACCCACCTCGTTGGTGAGCGCTAATTGCAACAGACCTATGCCCTTCTGCTCACCCGGCGCATCCAGTACGCCCGATAACAAGATGATCGCCGCGGTAGCGCTACAGATCACTATGGTATCGACAAACACGCCAATCATCTGCACGAAGCCCTGAGAGGCTGGATGGTTAGGATTTGGAGATGCTGACGCCGCAATATTGGCCGCACTGCCCATACCCGCTTCGTTAGAGAATAACCCTCTTGCGATACCCGCCATCATGGCGCCCATGGCGCCGCCGGCGGCTTCTTCCCAACCAAAGGCGCTCTTGACGATATAAGCCAGCGCCGCAGGCACCTGCTCAAGGTTCATCACCAGAACGATCAGGGCAATCGCCAGATAAGCCACCGCCATCACAGGCACGATAAGCTCAGAGGCCTTAGCCACTTTCTTCAGGCCGCCGCTGATGATATAAGCCGCAACAGCGACGATCACCAGACCCACCATAGTCTTATCTAACCCAAAGGCATTGTTGAGTGCATCAGTCATGGTATTGGCCTGGGCCGCATTGAAGGCGAAACCGAAGGCGATGATCAGTAAGACAGAGAACAGGGAACCCATCCAGCGTTTGCCTAGCCCTTGCTCCATATAATAGGCCGGGCCACCACGGTACTGACCGTCGCTGTCTTTAACCTTGTATACCTGAGCCAGGGTCGACTCGATGAAGGCGGTTGCCATCCCAAGCAGGGCGATGAGCCACATCCAGAACACGGCGCCGGCGCCACCGACTGTAATTGCCACCGCGACACCTGCCATGTTACCCGTGCCCACACGGGCCGCCATAGAGGTACAAAATACCTGGAACGACGAAATGCCATTGGTTTTTTCACGGCCTTGTAGCACTAACTTGCTACCATGACCAAACATACGTAATTGGATAAAGCCCAATCTCAATGTAAACAACACGCCCGCAGCGACCAGCACGTAAATCAACACACTGCCCCACAGCATGCCGTTTACCGCGTTGATAGTCGAATCGACTAAATTTAATACAGATTCAAACATAGAACTTCTATAACCCTTAGGACGTTTATGGTGACCTTGCCGAGCAAGCCGCCACCTTTGTTGAATTTCCTTCCCAATTTGATCGAATATTTTCGGCAGGATTATCTTTTCGAATTATCCTTTCATGATGCCAAAACAACATGCCTGCCGAATTCGACACGCCAAAATAGCATACCATCAAAAAAGCACCATGTGATACAGATCACAGTTACCCATTTACATGACATTGCCATCACGCAATCAGACATAAATAAGCTACTGTATTAACGTAACTAACATGGTGTTTACCACCAAAAAATTAACATTCGGCAAATTTAATGACTTTGCAAAAATAAGATATTGAACACATTTTTGTAATAAAATTACAAATATAGTGCCTCACATGAGCTTTGATTAACTTATTGCTTACTATAAATGGGGTTATTTATGTCACAACAGCAAGAGATCACCGCACTAAAGAAATTTGTAAGAGCGACCAACTTCTTGGCCACCTCGCAAATCTACCTTAAGCAGAACGTACTGCACAAGCGTCCGCTAGAACATAGCGACATCAAACCCAGACTGCTAGGGCACTGGGGTACTTGTCCAGGTATCAACTTCGTCTACGCAAACGTCAACCGTCTCATCAAGAAAACCAACCGTCCTTTCCTCTACCTTGTCGGCCCAGGCCATGGCTTCCCAGCCGTACAAGCTAACCTGTTTATGGAAGGATCTTTGAGTCATTTCTACCCAGAGACGATTCCATACAACGAGACAGGTATCGAAGATATCTGTAAGAAATTTTCAGCCGCCTATGGCTACCCTTCTCACGCTAACCCAGAAGCACCGGGGCAGATCCTCGAAGGTGGTGAGCTAGGCTACTCACTCTCAGTTGCCTGGGGTGCCGTGCTGGATAACCCTAACCTAATCGCTACCGTACTTATCGGTGACGGTGAATCAGAAACCGGCCCACTGGCAGCCTCTTGGTATGCTAACCGTCTGGTATCTCCAGCCAACAACGGTGCCGTACTGCCAATCGTTCACATCAACGGCTACAAGATCTCTGGCCCAACCCGTATGGGACGCATGAGCCACGAAGAACTTGAGCTTGAATTCAAAGGCCTTGGCTACCACCCAATCATTGTCGACAGCGACCTTGAAGAAGATGTCTACGTACAGATGACCAAGGCGATGGATGAGTCCTATGCCATGATCGACGCCATTCAGACCAAGGCACGTAGCGGCGAAGATGTCGTTAAGCCTCGCTGGCCAGTGATTCTGATGCGCACCGCAAAAGGTTGGACAGGCGTTGCCGAAGACAATGGTAAGAAGCTAGAAGGCAACTGTGAATCTCACCAAGTTATCGTTAACAAGTGTGCGAAAGACAAACAACACCTTGAAGCCTTAGATCAATGGCTTGCCAGCTACAAGTTCAACGAACTCTATAGCATCAACGAGCAAAACCAGATCGTGTTTGACAAAGATATTCAGTCTTTGCTCCCACCAAAAGAACTTTGCTGTGGTCGTCAACACCTGAGCTACGGCGGCGAAGTGGTACGTTCACTGAACAATCCTAAGCTGGAAGACCTGGCCTACGGTGCAGAAACACCTCGAGGCCAACGTGGTTACTCTATGCTGAAGATGGGTCAATGGATGCGTGATGCATTCAAGCTCAACAGAGACCAGCGCAACCTGCGTATCTTCAGCCCTGACGAAACCTACTCTAACCAGCTGCAAGCTGTGTTTGAAGAGACAGATCGTGCATGGCAGTGGCCTATCGAAAGCTGGGACGAAGATATGTCTCGCGACGGTCGCGTACTCGAGCTACTATCTGAAAACCTGCTGTTTGGTATGCTACACGGCTACACAGTAACGGGCCGTCACGGCATGTTCCCAACTTATGAGTCATTCTCACAGGTGGTCTCCTCTATGGCCGACCAATACTGTAAGTATGTCTATGCAAGCCAAGGCGTACACTTCCGTAAGCCGGTTCCCGCTTGTAACGTCGTGCTCTCTTCACTGCTCGAGCGCCAAGACCACAACGGTTATTCTCACCAGAACCCTTCTTTCCTGGGGGCTATGCTTGAGAAACACCCAGAGATCATCTCGGCTTATCTGCCAGCAGATGCTAACTCTACCCTGGTCTACACAGAACGTGCCTTTGCCGATCGCGATAAGCTCAACATCATCGCCGCCGGTAAGAAAGAGTTGCCACAATGGTTAACTTTGGACGAAGCCCGTCAACAGGCTAAAGATGGTGTCATGGTGTGGGATTTCGCCTCAGATGAAAACCCAGACGTGGTACTGGCAGGCTGTGGTGACTATGTCACCCAAGAATGTATGGCCTCTCTGGTCATACTGCGTGAGCTGCTGCCAAGAGTGCGCGTACGCTTCGTCAGCGTAACCGAGCTAACCAGCAGCGGTCTGGGTAGCCGTAAGTTCCAAAGCAAGCCTTGGATGATGGATGAGATCTTCACCGCCGATAAGGGTGTGGTCTTCAACTACCACGGTTATCCAAATACCATCAAGAAACTGGTATTCGATTACAAGGGTAGCCACAGATTCCGCATCAAGGGCTATGAAGAGGAAGGTTCAACCACTACGCCATTCGATATGGGTGTGCGTAACGGTACTTCTCGCTACCACCTGGTTATCGATATGGCTTACAAGCTATTCCAACAAGGTGTGATCGACGAGACACAACACGTCGCCATCACCACTGACATGCTACAGCGTCTGGTTGACCACCGTAACTACATCAAGGCAAACGGTGTCGACCCAGAAAACATCGAAAACTGGATCTGGACACGTTAAGAATAGATTAACGCTACGTTAATTATTCTACTAGAAAAAAGGCGATTCCTAGCGGAAACGCCTTTTTTATTATCAAGTGACCAATGATCCTAAAAAAAATGCCTGTTAATCATGGCAATTTCTATATTCACGTAAGATAATACAAAGGCTAGCGATAATACCAAAGGAATCCCCCCACAAAGTGCTGGCATGTTTTTACAGGATAAAAACAGCATGGGGGAAGATAGTAAAACAAAGGAATTGGAAAATGATGAACAATACATTGAAAGCTATTCTGCTTACATCAATGCTCCCATTTGCAGCCAATGCAGCACAAGAACTCACCCCTTGGTACGTCGGTGGCGGTTTAGGCGTTAACAACTACGAGCCTAACTGCGATCAGAAGACCATGAAACAGTGTGGTGAAGACGATCCTTATGCTTGGGATGTATTTGGTGGTTACCTCTTTAACGACTATTTCGGTGTAGAACTAGGTTATCGTGACCTGGGCCGCGCCGAGTGGGTCGACTATGCCAACAAACTTAACGACGTCGGTGCTCGCGGTATGACACTCGGCCTGGTAGGTTTCTGGCCATTTGCCGACCGTTGGAGCCTGTCTGCCGAAGCGGGGGCAATGAACTACCTACTGTCGAACAACAAACAGTGGGGTAGCGAGTACTACAGCGACAGCGGTGTTGCACCATACTTTGGCGCAGGTATCGGCTACAACTTCACCGACAACCTCAAGCTGCAAGCCAAGTATCGTCGCTATGAGAATCTCGACGAAGACAAGTGGAACACACTTGATATGGAAAGCAATTACTGGGGTCTTGAACTGAGCTACCGTTTCGGTCGCGCAGCACCAGCCGCTGTGGCAGCACCTGTAGTTGTTGCACCAAAAGATTCAGACAACGACGGTGTGACAGACGACAAAGACCAATGTGCCAACACGCCAAGCAACCACAAGGTTGATGCCAATGGTTGTACGGTTTATCGCGAAGTCACCGAAAAGCATGAACTGGGTTCAATTCGCTTTGCCAACAACTCAGCCGAGGTGAACTCTGCGTCTTACGGTCAAATCGAAAAGTTGGCCAACTACATGAACCAAAACCCACGTGCAACCGTGTTAATCGGTGGTCACGCCTCTAACGTAGGTAACCCAGACTACAACATGGATCTGTCTGAGCGTCGTGCCAATGCCGTTGCCGAATTGCTGGTTAGCAAATACGGTATCAGCCAAGATCGCGTCAGCGCAAAAGGTTACGGTATCACTCAGCCTCTGATTGAGGGCCGTAGCGCCGAAGCCAACAAGGCTAACCGTCGCATCGAAGCCCACGTCACTGGCGTGCGTAAAGAGCCGGTTCTAAAGTAAGTCTTTACGATTAACTTAATGATCGACCTCACTAAAAATCGCTGCTTAGGCAGCGATTTTTTTTCCTGTCATAATTTAATGGTTATACTCTAAGTCCGTTTAGCACAAGCGTCGGTCAACTGAACGGCAACGGCTAAAATGCCTTTTACTGATATTTAGCAACTTTTCTGTAATTTTTTTTCATTCACGGTTGGAAATATCGGCAAAATCGCGTCTAATAGCCGTTAGTAAACCACACACTTAAGCTGCTTCTTAAGAAGGATGTAATTTTCATGGCTAATACACTAGAGCAATTCAAATCTATCACTACCATAGTTGCCGATACCGGTGACATCGAAGCCATCAAGCGTTATCAACCACAAGACGCCACCACCAACCCCTCTCTTATCCTGAAAGCAGCCCAAATTCCTGAATACAAGCACCTGATTGCCAATGCCATCGAATGGGCCAAGGCGCAGAGTGACGATCTGGCTCAGCAGGTCGAAGATGCCGGTGACAAGCTGGCGGTCAACATCGGCCTGGAGATCCTAAAGATTGTTCCTGGCCGCATCTCGACCGAGGTGGACGCTCGTCTTTCGTTCGACAAGGCTGGTTCTATCGAGAAGGCGCATAAATTGATCAAGCTCTATGAAGAGGCTGGCATAGACAAGTCTCGTATCCTGATCAAACTCGCCTCGACCTGGGAAGGGATCTGCGCCGCCAAAGAGCTTGAAAAGGAAGGCATCAACTGTAACCTGACGCTACTCTTCTGTTTTGCCCAGGCCAGAGCCTGTGCCGAAGCCGGCGTTTACCTGATCTCGCCTTTCGTCGGCCGTATTCTCGATTGGTACAAGAAAGACACTGGCCTAGAGTACAGCGCCGCAGAAGATCCAGGCGTTGTCTCAGTCACCAACATCTACAACTACTACAAGCGTCACGGCTACAAGACGGTTGTGATGGGCGCCAGCTTCCGTAACACGGGAGAGATCATCGAACTGGCAGGCTGTGACCGTCTAACTATCGGCCCTGCGCTGCTTGAAGAGATGGCCAACAGCGACACACCAGTCGTGCAAAAACTACAGGCGGCCAGTGAAGTGGTCGCTCCTGGTGCGGCGCTGAGCGAAGCCGAATTCCGTTGGGAGTTCAACCAAGATGCTATGGCGGTAGAGAAGCTGGCCGAAGGTATCCGCAACTTTGCCATCGATCAAGGCAAACTTGAAACCATGTTAAAAGCAGAACTCGAAGCCTAAGGGAATAGACGCCATGACTAAGCTTACTCAGCAAGACGCATGGGCCCAGCTCGAGGCACAAGCCGCGAAGCTGCCCCACATGCGCGAGCTATTTGAGGCCGATCCACAGCGCTTTGACAAGATGTCACTGTCCGCCTGCGGCCTGCTGCTGGATTACTCCAAGAACCGAGCCGATGAGCAGACGCTTGAACAGTTGTTTAAACTGGCCAAATCTGCCGGTCTAAGCGATAAGATCCGCGCCATGTTCGATGGCGAGATCATCAACAACACCGAAAAACGCGCCGTGCTGCACACAGCCCTCAGAGCCGAAGCCGACGAGGTCATTCTGGTCGATGGCCAGAATATCGTTCCCGAGGTAAAGCAGACTCAAGCCAAAATGGCCAAGTTCGTCGAGGCTGTCACCTCCGGCGAGTGGAAAGGCTACACGGGTAAGGCGATCACAGATATCGTTAGCATCGGAATTGGTGGCTCCTTCCTGGGACCTAAAATAGTTACTCAGGCCCTGAGACCATACTGGAATCCGGCGCTCAAGTGTCACTTCGTCGCCAACGTCGATGCCACCTCTCTGTGTGAGAAGCTGCGTCTGGTCGATCCGGAAACCACCCTTTTCGTGATGTCGTCTAAGTCTTTTGGCACCCAAGAGACGCTGACCAACACCCTGAGTGCCAAGGCCTGGTTCCTGGAAAATGGCGGCACCCAAGCGGATATCGCCAAGCACTTTGTAGCCGTTACCTCAAACGTGGCCAAGGCGACCGAATTCGGTATGGATGCGGACAACATCTTCCCTATGTGGGATTGGGTGGGCGGTCGTTATTCACTCTGGTCGGCCATAGGTCTGCCTATCGCCCTGTTGATCGGCATGGACAACTTCTACCAGCTGCTGGCTGGCGCCAAGTCGATGGACAAGCATTTTGTTGAGGCGCCGCTCGAACAGAATATGCCGGTGATCATGGGGCTGTTTTCCCTGCTCTATGGCAACTTCTACCAGGCACAATCCCATGTGGTATTGACCTATGATCATTACCTCAGAGGCCTGCCGGCTTACTTCCAGCAACTGGACATGGAGAGTAACGGTAAATCTGTCACCCTCAATGGCGACAGCGTCGACCATGCAACCGGCCCTGTTATCTGGGGCGGCGAAGGCACCAATGGTCAACACGCCTACCATCAGTTACTGCACCAAGGCACGGCACTGATCCCGGCAGACTTTATTCTGCCACTGCAGAGCCATAACCCGCTCGGCGAACATCATGTGCAGCTGGCCTCCAACTGTTTTGGCCAGACTCAGGCGCTGATGCAAGGCAGAACCTTCGATGAGGCACTCGCCGAACTCGACGGCAGCTCACTGAGCCAAGAAGAGAAAGCATTGATCGCTAAGCACAAGGTGATGGAAGGCAATAAGCCAAGCAACACCCTGCTGATGGACAAGCTGACACCGGAAACTCTGGGTGCCTTGATCGCCCTGTACGAGCATAGAACCTTCGTTCAAGGCGCGTTATGGGACATCAACTCCTTCGACCAATGGGGCGTCGAACTGGGTAAGACCCTAGGCAACGATGTGCTCGCACGTCTGCAAAGCGATGAAGAGGCTAAGGCGCTGGATGCCTCCAGCAACGCCCTCATCAATCTCTTTAGACGCGGCCACCTCTAAGCCTGCAACCTTAGCCGATAAAAAAGCCAGTTTTCACTGGCTTTTTTGTTATCTGCAGTAATATCCACCAGCAAACCTGCGCGACTTCCTATCCTACGGGCAAAAAACCGCCTGTTGCGCCATAAATGATTCACCCAGACTTAACATTATTGAAACATTTTTCTTGCACCATAAATTGGAAGTGTGATATTTAATTGTTGAGAAAAAATACAACAACAGGAGGTTGCCATGAATCGCTTAGATTATGGTAGTGCGCTAGATGATACCGTCATTGAAAGACCCAACAGTCGTTCGCGAAGCTCCAATAAGAAGCGAAAATGGCGAGAGATAGAGGCTATCAAAGAGAAACAGCGTTTGATTAAAGAGCTTCAGGATATCGACAGCAGTTTCGAATACGACTTAGATAACCTTCTGATGTAAATAGATACAAAAATAGCGCCTTAGGCGCTATTTTTGTATCTATAAGTTGTTAGTTGTTAGCTGTTAGTCATCGGCCTTGGCCAGATACTCTTTTAACTCTTCAAAGAGTAGGTTGTCGTCATCGCTAAATAAAGGGTCGCAGATCAGCTTCTCCTGGCATCTGTCTGCCACTTCCTGCCACTGGGCCTCTGTCATCCCCGCCTCCCAGATGGGGAACAACTTACCCTCTTCATACATCATGTGATTGCGCTGCGCCTCGACATACTCCTTCAGGGCCTGACTCAAGGTTTCATTCTGTACCGGGACGTCACTTAAGATAAGGTTTAGGGTAGACATCAGACTGGTTGAGCTTTCGATAAGGTTATGGTGCTCTTCCCCCAATTGCTTCTCCAAGGCCTCTTCGGGATGGGTCTGAATATAAAATTCGTTGATCAGATCCTCGAGCGGGTGATGACTATGCTCGGCATAGCTCTGCATATATTCGACGATATCTCGGATCAGATTAAAGTTGACGGCCTCGCCATGTTGCAGCCGCTGCTGCTTATTTTTAAGAATATTTAACAGTATCGCGATATGTTTATGGTCATTATGAAGTCTCGCTAACATCGTCACCTCCAACCTTCTAGACGCCTTTAGTTACTATAGTAAATTGTTGAACTTTTACTCACACTAATATGTAAGCCGTCATGATGACGTGACTCAGATCAAGAAAAACGAACATAAAATAATCACTTAAGATACGCTTCCCCCGAGCACATCCATCACCTTGCCCAGCGCAGATTGCAGACGGGTAAAGGCCTCGGAGGCCGATTTCACCTCCTTCAGGTTACGCTCGATAAGCGCCGTAAAATAATCTTCCTGCTCTATAGTCATGTCTAGCACATGGAAGCTGCCACGGATCTCTGTGGTCATGTTAATGAGCGCCGCACTAAATTTCTCATCATGCTCTAGGGTCGCAACGTTGATATCGCCGATAAGCGATTCGATGTCGAGAAACACCTGTGTCAGCGTCTGCTGGCGACTGATATCCAGGACGCGTGCCTCCAGCCCTTCGACTACCACGGCGATGATATCCCTCAGCCTGCCGTAGAGAACCTCATCGTTTATCGGCATATTCTTGATCAAGAAGGAAACATGCTTGTCGTTGCAGATGGTGCGGCAGCCAAAATCATACAGGCGACCATGTTTGTCCAATAGCTCGAGAATGTTCGACTCGATGGGGCTGATGGCCGCATGCCTGGGAGCAAAATACTCCACGTTTTCCCCACGTATCTCCAGGCAGGTGTTGAGATTGAGCTGCTGCATCAGATCAAAAAAGGCATCCGCCAGAGTCTGATGATCGTTACAGAGAAAACATTGACGGAAGAACTGCAGCACACAACCATACTGTGACGACTCAGTCATCGACTGAAAGGCCATATTGCGTGAGACAGACTCCGCCTGGATCAGCTCCCGCTGCTTCATCACATAGTGGGCGACGCTGTGCACCTTGGCCAGCAACTCCTTGAGCTCAAACGGCTTGGCGATGAAATCCACCGCATTCACCTCATAGGCCTTGAGCCGCTCCTCCAGGGTATTCATCCCAGAAACAAACAGCACGGCCACCTCTTGGTTGCTGGCCTGTAGCTCACGGCAGAGGGTAATGCCATCGGTATCGGGCAGGTTGATATCCATCAGCAGCAGATCCGGCTTCTGGGTTTGCAGGGCGGCGCGAAAATCCGCCGCGCCATAGAAGGGGCTCACCTTGAACTCATCTTGCAACATCTCGACGATCAACTCGCAGTAATCCCTGTCATCGTCTACAACCCAAATCTCCATGTTGTTCATCGCAATTCTCCTTGTACAAACTCAATCCCTATCTCTTCTAGGCCGCGTACGAAGGCGCGGATATCGAAGGGTTTCTGCAGCACCTGAAACGGCAGATCTTCCCGACTGCTGATGCCGACATCGCCGACATAGCCTGAGATCAGCAGCACAGGAATCGTTCGGTGCACGCTCAGGTCGGTCACCAGCTCATAACCGTTAATGCCCCCCGGCATCAAGAGATCTGAGATGATGAGGTCTATGTTATCTATGCCATCCTTAAACTGCTCCTTGACCAGCAGAGGATCCGTATAGGCCAGCACCTCCATCCCCATCATCTGACAGTAATCGCACAGCACCTCGAGCAGATCCGGCTCATCATCGACGATAAGCACCTTGATGGGGCGCGCCACCTTGGGATACTCAAGCGGACTGTGCTGGCGCTCAATCTGCCGCTCGATCGGCTTGATGGCCGGAAACCAGAGACGGATCTCAGTGCCATCAGCCCCCGTATGCATGATGCTCATATAACCGTTGGAGCGTTTGACGAAACCATACACCATGGAGAGCCCGAGCCCGGTACCCTTGCTTTTGTCTTTGGTGGTAAAAAATGGCTCAAAGATCTTATCCAGCAGCTTATCTGGGATCCCTCCGCCCTGATCGATCACCGACACCCAGACATAATCCCGGTTATCTGTGCTGACGGTATTGCCCACCCCGGGAAGGTAGCCAGACAGATACTGCTCGCCGGTCACTATGGTAATCTGTCCCTCCCCATGCATGGCATCTTTGGCATTCAGCACCAGATTGATCAAGGCATCCTCAAGGTCGCCGCGATCGACACAGATATCCCGCATCGATGGCTGAGGCTGAATGTTGAGGCTCACCTGGGTGGTCAAGGATTTCTCCAGCAGCTCCTCCAGGCTCTGTAGCACCTCGTTGACCTGCACCGGCTGGGCACTGAATTGTTCCTGCCGGGAAAACTGCAACAGGCGCCGCGTCAGGTCGGTGCCCCGCTGACAAGCCTTGAGCGCCGTAGCCAGATAGCGGGCGATAGAATCATCCTTACCCTTAAGCTCCATCAGCTCCAGATTGCCTTTGAGCACACCTAAGATGTTGTTGAAATCGTGGGCCACGCCCCCTACCAGCTGGCCCATGGCCTGCATTTTCTGGGTGCGGGCCATGGTATTTTGCATCAGCTTCTGCTCTGTGATGTCCCTGCCCACCAGGGTAAACAGGCTGCCATCTTCATACTGTTCGTTGAGGGCAATTAGATGGGTATGCAGGATCACCTTCTCCCCGGTGGCGGTGGAGCAGACCAGCTCGCCGGTAAACTCAAGGCGCAGCTCAATCGCCTCCAGCAGTTCCAGCGCCTTATCGTCCTGATCGCCGAAGAAGAGCTCGATCGACTTGCCAATAAGCTGACTGCGCGGATATTGGCTGATGGCGGTCGCCGCCGCATTGGCATACATGATCACCGGTGCCATCCCCTTCTGACGCGACGCAACTACTATCATATCTTCGCTATTACTGACGATAGACTGGTACATCTGGGTGTCGATAGACTTGATGATCTGCGCATTACGGCTCTGCTGCCAATCCTGGCTCTGCTGCAGCAACATGCCGCTGATGCTGTCGGCAATGAAGGTCTGATAGGAGGTGAGAAACGACAGCCAGCCCTTGCCCGGGCGATAGAAAAAGATATTGACGTCGAGCCCCTCTATGGGCCAAACCACGAAGCGTTGCCACAGGTGCGCCCCCCGCTGGCCATCCAGCAACGGCCAATCCTTCACCTGTCGCCACAGGGTGATATAACGCATGGAATCCCGACACCAGCAGGTCACATCGGCCGGCATCTCGTCGCTGGCCAGCAGACGACGGGAGAGAATCATCACAGATTCGGCGCCGCTGCTATCGGCCAGAATACGACACAGAGGCAAGAGCACATCGTCACCGCGAATAAACTGTCCCTGTAACTTCCCCAACTGGGCGATCAAGGCCGGGCCAAAGTCCATAAATTCAGATTGAGAGAGATCCTTAAACACGCTAGAGTCCATTCCACTATTGAAAAATGAAGAAGTCGGGCGAAATGCCTTTCATTGAGCATAGTCCAGCTTAGGAAAATCGCTCAAAATACCGATAAAATTTATAAACTTGTTTAAAGTTAGTGAGGAAAAATGCCAGACACTCATTGGGTCGGTGCCCATGTTAGCGCCGCCGGTGGTATCGCCAACGCGCCGCTGAACGCAGAGAAGATAGGTGCCAATGCCTTTGCCCTGTTCACCAAGAATCAGAGACGCTGGCAGGCGGCGCCGCTCTGCCCTTCGCAGATTGACGCCTTCAAGGCCAACTGCGAACAGGCCAATATTTGCCCCGATGCCATTCTGCCCCATGACAGCTACCTGATTAATCTTGGCCATCCAGATGAGGAGCAGCTAGCGCGCTCGCGAGAGGCCTTTCTCGACGAGATGCAGCGCTGCGAACAGATGGGGTTGACCCTGCTCAACTTTCATCCCGGTAGTCACCTCAACAAGATAGGCATAGACGAGTGCCTGGCCCGCATCAGCGAATCGATCAACCTAGCACTGGATAAGACGCAAGGCGTCAGCGCCATCATAGAAAACACCGCAGGCCAGGGCTCAAACCTGGGCCATAGCTTCGAGCAGCTGGCGCAGATCATCGACAAGGTAGAAGATAAGAGCCGAGTCGGTGTCTGTATCGACACCTGCCACATGTTTGCCGCCGGCTACGATTTAACCACTCTCGAGGCCTGTGAAGAGAGCTTCGGCCAATTTGATGCCATAGTGGGCAACCATTATCTTAAGGCAATGCACCTCAACGACAGCAAGACACCGCTGAACAGCCGGGTCGACAGGCACCACTCCCTCGGCGCCGGTTATATAGGTATGGACGCCTTTAGCTATATCATGAAACACCCGGCGACCAGGCAGATCCCCCTCATATTAGAGACGATAGAACCTGAGATCTGGCAGCAAGAGATCAACTGGCTACGTAGCCAGACACGCTAAAGCAGGCACTTGTAAACCACAGCAATCACCCTGACCTGATTATCCCTGTCGAAGTGATCTTCCTGTAGCCAGACGATATGAGTGCCCTGCAGGGCCTCACCTTGCTGCTTGGCATTATCCTGCGCCGCCCTTAGCGGCGCCTCCCCTCTGCCTATCCCAGTCACCATGGCGAAGCTATCGCAATGGGTCACCTCGAAATCATAGGCCTCATTGATTCGAGAATAGAGCTGTGGCTCATTTGAGGCGCAGGCGGTCAGTAAACAAAGGCCAGGTAAAATCACTCTAAGATGCAACACGTAACGGCTCTGTCAAATAATGGCTAATGAAAAAGGCCTGTAAGATAAGTGATTTAGCAGAGCTTGGTTGTGATAATCATCACGCCGGTCTCAAGGTCATTGATACATTTGGCAACCTAGGTAATTGGCGCGATTCGATGCAAACGCCTTGCTGATAATGCTAATAAAATACGGCGCAGAGGTTAGCAGCAGCCCCATCTAAACAACTGAATTGAAACAACTGGATTGTAACAACTGGATTGACAGAGCCTAATTGAACTAAAAAGCTGTGCAAAAAGATAAAGCAGACAGAAGCGGGCAGAAAAAAGCCAAGGCACTATCGCCTTGGCTGTTAAGCATAAATAACCAGGTAGAAGCTAAGCCAAGGTCTCAAACAGGTGAGCCTTGAGGCGGGCAAAATCGGCAGGCAGTTCGGCAGACAGGATAGGCTTATCCTTCACCGCTTGCAGCTCTGGCGGCAGCTCCAGTTCGATAGCCAGCGCCTGCTCCACCACCTCTTTAAACTTGGCAGGGTGGGCCGTACCGAGGAAGATCCCCTGCTCATCGGCCGACATGGTTAACGACAGCGCCTTAGCCGCAATCGCTGCGTGAGGCTCAGATAGATAACCGCCGCGATAGAGCTCATCCAGCGCCTCCACCGTATCTTGCTCGGAGAGACCGACGCCCACCAGTTCGCTCAGCGGCCAGTTCATCACCTCCATGATGGTCTCAACCCTGGGCCAGTTGCTCGGCTCGGCCACATCCATGGCATTAGAGAGGGTCGCGACGGTTGCCTTAGGCGACCACTGACCATCGGCCAGATAGCGCGGCACAGTATCGTTACTGTTGGTGGCCGCCACGAAACGCTTCACCGGCAGTCCCATCGCCTTGGCAAATAAGCCCGCCGTGAGGTTGCCGAAATTACCGCTGGGCACGGCGATCACAGGCTCGCCTTGGTTAACCAGTTTAAACTGGGCAACCGCCTCGAAGTAGTAGCAGATCTGCGCCAGTAAACGGCTGATGTTGATAGAGTTGGCCGAGTTAAGATGCAGGCCATCACGCACATCGCTGTCTTCGAAGGCTGCCTTAACCATATCCTGACAGGCATCGAAATCACTCTCCACCGCCACCGTATGAATATTATCGCCCAAGGTGGTAAACATCTTCTCCTGTAGCAGGCTGATCTTGCCCTTTGGATAGAGCACCACCACCTGTACCTTATCCAGCCCGTAGAAGGCATCGGCAACGGCGGCGCCGGTATCACCCGAGGTGGCAGTCAATATGGTGAGTTTATCTTCCTGGGCCAGGCTATTGAGGCACTGAGCCATGAAGCGGGCGCCGAAGTCTTTAAATGCCAGGGTAGGGCCATGAAATAGCTCCAGACAGAAACGTCTGTCATCGGCCTTGGTCAGCGGCAGCTCAAAGTTAAAGGCGCGGTCCACCAGACCATCTACCATCTCCTGGCCCAGCTCGTCGGCCAACCAGGCACCTAAGATCGCCTTAGAACGCTCGACGAAGTCCATCGCCAACAGCGCATCGACATTATCTAACTTGGGGATAGAGACAGGAAAAAACAGGCCACGATCTTTCCCCAGGCCCAGCTTGACCGCCTGAGTGAAACTAACCTTCTGTGAGGGGTGCTTTAAGTTATAGAGTTCCATCTTGATCCGCCTATTAATCTAAAATTGCTGCATCTACACGGCGCGTGCCGAGCATATCGATTTGACATATATGGGAAAAACCCGCGCCGGAGGTAACATAGTTTGCATCCAGCCAGGCCTTGGCCTTGTTAGCCGTCTCCAGGTTATCTGTCACGGAGAACAGCGTGGGGCCACTGCCCGAGATCCCCGTGGTGGCCATGCCAAGCTCATCTAAGGCCGCGTGCGCCTGCTCATAGCCGGGAATTTCCGATGCGCGGTAAGGTTCGGCCAGCACATCTTTTAATACCTCTATGGCCAGCTTGGCATCCTGACAGTAGCTGGCGTGTACGAATGCGCTCAGGTAGCGGCCAAAATCGATCGCCACCGACTTATCATACTGAGCCGGCAGCAATGCCCGCATCTTAGCGGTCGACAGGGAGATCCCAGGATAAGCCACAACCCAATACCAGTCTTTAAACACGGGCAGGCCCTGACACACGGCGCTAGGGGTATCCAGCATCAACTGCATGCCGCCAAGGTAACAGGGCGCCACATTATCATAGTGGACCGAGCCGCTGATCTTGCCCTCAAACTCCCCCATCAGTCTCAGTAAGGCGTCGCTATCATAGGGACGATCGAAATGCTCGTTCAGGGCGTACAGGGCGGCGACCACAGAGCTGGCGCTGGAGCCAAGGCCGCTCCCCACCGGCAGGTTTTTCTCTAAGGTCATGGCAACGCCGGCGCGGCTACCTAGCTGCTCAAGAAAGAAGGTCGCGCATTGGTAGACGATATTCTCTTCGCTGGCCGCCGGTAACTTGTCGGCCCAATGACCGGTCAGGGCAAGCGATACCCCATGGGGCGCCGATTCAATGGCGACCCGATCGCCGAGCAGGCTGCCATCTATCGGCTCCAAAGCGGCGCCCAACAGATCGAAGCCGACTCCGACGTTACCCATAGAGGCCGGCGCGTAAACCGTTAAACTCATACGCCCATCTCCCGTGTCCAGTTAAGGGTTCTCAGCAGGTCGGCAAAGACACCCGCCGCCGTCACCTCTGTGCCCGCACCGTAGCCACGCAGCACGAATGGGATCGGCTGATAGTAACGGCTATAGAAGGCCAACGCGTTCTCACCGCCCTTGACGCTGTAGAGGGGATCCATCGCATCCACCTCGGCGATCTTCACCCGGCAGCCCTCTTCGTCTATTTGTCCCACATAACGCAGCACCTTACCCGCCGCCTTGGCGCTATTTACGCGCTGGGCAAGTTCGCCATCAAGTGCGCTCAGGTTCGCCATAAAGGTCTCGACATCGCCAGAGGCGTCGAAATGGCTCGGCAACACAGACTCCACCTGAATGTCACTCAGCTCTATCTGCATCCCCACCTCACGGGCAAGAATCAGCACCTTTCGGGCCACATCCATGCCGCTTAGATCGTCTCTTGGGTCAGGCTCGGTAAAGCATTTCTCACGGGCGATACCTGTCGCCTCCGACAGACTCATCCCCTCATCGAGCATACCGAAGATGTAGGAGAGTGAACCCGAGAGAATGCCGTTGAATTTCTGCAGCTTATCACCGGCGAACAACAGCTTCTTCAGGTTGTCGATAACCGGCAGGCCTGCACCAACCGTGGTTTCATAGAGGAACTGGCGACGCTGATGCAAAGCTGTCTGTCTCAGGGCGCGGTAGTAGTCATAGTCACGGGTGTTGGCCTTCTTGTTAGGAGTCACCACATGCAGGCCGGCATTCATTACCGCAACATATTGATCAGATACCGCTTCGTTAGAGGTACAATCCACCAGCACAGGATTTAGTAGCTGCTGGTCTTTGGCCCAGGCGAGCATCTTATCCAGGTCGCAGCCTTGCTGGCTGTCGGCCAGGAGTCCCTGCCAATGATTGAGATCTATCCCCTTGGCATCGAGCAGCATATGACGAGAGTTAGCCACGCCACAGACACGCACCGTAATGTGCTGGGCCTTCAACATCTCTGCCTGCTGCTTGATCTGCTCGAGCAGGCCGGCACCTACATTACCGCAGCCCACCAGGAAGACATCCAGATAGTGCTGCACATCGAAGAAACTCTGATGACAGGCGGCGATGGCATGCTTGGTCTTACGCAGCTCGATAACCGCCGAGATGGAGCGCTCTGAGGAGCCTTGGGCGATAGCCACTATGTTGACATTGGCCTGGGCTAATGCCTGGAAGAATTTACCGGCGACTCCCTTGTGAGTGCGCATGCCGTCACCGATCAGTGAGACGATGGCCAGATTGTGGCGCATGGCGATCTGCTCGAGGATCTCGCTCTTAAGCTCCAACTCAAACTCCTGCTCCAGCGCCAGACGCACCCGCTCGGCATCCTGGGTCGCCACACAGAAGCTGATGCTGTATTCCGAAGAGCTTTGAGTGATGAGGGAGACTGATACCCCGGAGCGGGAGATGGCGCCCAGGGTACGGCTTGCCATGCCCACCATGCCCTTCATGCCGGGACCGGCGATATCAAACATGGTCTGCTCGTCGAGATTAGAGATAGCCTTAACGTTCAGCCCTGTCTCGTCCACTTGATTCGACACTAAGGTGCCGGGCGCCTGAGGGTTGAAGCTGTTACGTATATAGCAAGGGATATGGTACTGGGCGATAGGGGCGATAGTCTTAGGATGTAGCACCTTGGCGCCGAAATAAGACAGCTCCATCGCCTCTTGATAACTGAGCTGAGTCAAAAGCTTGGCATCGGCGACGACGCGTGGGTCAGTGTTATAGACCCCATCCACGTCGGTCCAGATCTCGCAGCAGCTGGCATCGATACAGGCCGACAGCACCGCCGCCGAATAGTCTGAGCCGTTACGGCCCAGGGTGACCACACGACCATCCTTATCGCCGGCAGTAAAGCCTGGCATCACCCACACCTGATGGGCATCGAGAGAAAGCTCGGCAAAACGCTGCTTGCTGGCAGCGATATCGACAACCGACTCCAGCGCCGGCCCGTGTGCCACAAACAGCTGTTGTGGCACCAGCTGATTGGCCGACACGCCCGCGGCCAACATCAACTGCTCCATCAGCGCCGCAGAGAGGCGCTCGCCACCGACCACGATCTCGGCGCGAACGGAGTCGGGGCACTCACCCAGCAAGACCACGCCTTGCAGCTTGTCTTGCCAGTGCTTGAGCTGCGCCGCCAGAACAGCTTCTAGGCTATCGGACTGCTCGCCGCTCAGTACCTCACTGGCCGCCTGGCCATAGAGGGTCTTAAAGACCTCATGCACCTGACTCAAGACGGGAGAGAAATCATCTCCGGCCACCGCCAGGTCGACCATCTCCAGCAAACCGTTGGTCACGGTTGCCGGAGCGCTTAACACCACAGCCGTCGGCTGCTCTGCGGCCGAAGCCAAGACGATTTGCGCCGCACTATTAAACCTCTGCCAGTTGGCCAGCGAGGTACCACCGAACTTCATTACCTTCATCTTCTCTCCTTAGTACCGCGCCCCAGAAACAAAAAAACCCGCTCCTTGATGGGGAGCGGGCTTAGTCATTTCAAATCATTTCTTTCGAGTATGCTTAGCCGGCCCCCACGCTGGTAATCGTGGTGGTTGTAATAGTGGTGGTTACTACAAGATTAAGGCTAAACATTTAAATTCTTTTCGTCGTATCAAAACATATTCGTTGAAGTCTCTACAGAATTGCCTTTTTTGCCCCAAGGTGTCAACCCCTGAAATGAAACTTTATAAAAATACACTTTGGGCACAAGGCAAACCACAAGCCTTAAAATCAAATGACAAGAGATAGATTTCCAGTCATCTAAGGGTGACTTAGACTGAGTCACCCTATCAAAAGCACCTCATCTCACTAACAACTAAAGCATTATTAAACAGCAAGATAGAAACATAAAAGCAATCTAGCCCAGGATAAAACCTACCTTTAACACAACTAATTCGCCTACCGAAATGAGAGGCCCAAAACCCACTGTTACCCCATAAATTTAACCACCAGCAAAGCAAAATATTTTCCCACAAATAATGAATAACAAATCAAAATGAAATTATTAAACCTGCCCACCTTCTCCCAGGGCCTAAGCGAATGAAAAAAAATTTACCGATTTTCCCTCAAGAAGCTGCGCTAGGTCATCGCCAAGGCCAACAAAGCGAGCTAAAATGCCGCCACATTCTGAATTGGAGGCGATATGATAATCACCCAACACAAAGCTGTTAGCATCCATTACCGCTTAACGAACCAGCAAGGTGAGTTGATCGAGAGTTCATTTGAAGGTGAGCCAATGCTTTACCTTCACGGTGCAGAAAACATGATCCCAGGCCTTGAGCAGGCGCTCGAAGGCAAAAGTGTTGGCGACAAGCTCGACGTTACCGTAGAAGCCGAGCAGGCTTACGGTCCTTACCACGATGGTTTACGCCAAGATGTCCCATTAGCAGCCTTCGGCGATATCGAAGATATCGTGCCAGGCATGCGTTTTATCGCCGAAACAGAGATGGGCCAACGTCCGGTACAAGTCACCGAAGTGAAAGACGATGTGGTCGTAGTTGACGGTAACCACCCACTCGCGGGTCAAACCCTTAACTTCACCGTTGAAGTACTGTCAGTACGCGACGCTAGCGCCGAAGAGATCGCCCATGGCCATATCCATGCGGCCGGCGGCTGTGGTAGCCACGAGCATAGCCATGAAGGTGGTTGCTGTGGCGGCGAAGGTCATGGTCACCATGGCGGTTGCTGTAGCGAAGATCCTGAGAAGCCAGCCAAAGAAGGTTGTGACGGCAACGGCGGTTGCGGCTGCCAGCACTAAGCTCTAAAGGCATTAGTTACTAGAGATATTAGTAACTAGAGGCATTAGACACTAGTTACTCAATCTAAAGCCTTAATTTGACGCTGGGGCGTCAATCTCAGGTAGGATTCTGAATAGAGTCGGCCACCTTTTACTAGGTGATGCCGACTCTTTTATTTTATGCTTCAAGACAAAATCAGCTCGCTGCGTATTAACGATAAGGATATCGACATGATAGCTCAGCCCGTCTATGAAAAACTCCCGACCATCTACCTGCTCATCGCAACAAGTACCATACTGCTGAGTCCGGCGCCCCTTCCCGTGCTCTTAGGCGTGATCATCTTCCTGCTCGGCGCGCGTATCTTCAACATGCGCTCTCAGAACCGGCGGAGCGACAATCCCAAGCGTCGCAGGCGCGGACTCTTGCCTGAAGCCCTCTACAACTTGCTGCCCTATGCATACCTGCTAGGCGCCCTGTTTGTCTTTCGCCATGGCGACTCGAATTATCTGATGTTTGCCGGCGCAGGATTAACCTGTTTCGCACTGTTTCGTCTGGCGCAGCGCCGCAGCTATCGTCAGCACCAACGCCCAGTGCCTATTCGGGTGATCTAGTTAGAAAGCTTCCGGTTAGAGCTGCTAGTTAACAGACTGAGTCGTGTAAAAGCTTGCCGTTAGAGAATGAGCGCCTTGATGCGATCGCGCTGCTCTACTGGCATATGTTTGAGGTAATTGGAACAACGTGTGATGGTGGCAATACTGATCTCGAACTCGGCGGCAATCTGTCGCTGGCTCATCTCTCCCAGTAATAAAGCCTGAAACACCTTCAGCCGCCCGGCAATGGCGCTGCGTTCCTCTTCGGTGAGCAGCAAGTCGAACAGATCCATCAAGGCGTCAGTGTCTTGATGATTGACCACTTTCTCTAAAACCAGATCCCAATTTGCGCGCACTTTGGCTCCAAAACTGTCATTGCCTACCAGTACAAGCAAGTGTACCAAGAAACCTGTCACGCTGGCTATCATGGCCATCGATGCGATTAGTCAGGCGTCTAAGGGTTAGACACATTCGGACACATTTTGGCCGGGCTTTTAGAGAAAAATCTATAGTATCTGATAGTTAATTAAGATTAGAATGTTTGCGTTAGATCACATAAAACCACAAAGTAGTGAGAATGATTGCCATGAAAAAACAGTTTAAATTAAGCCTGCTAGCCTTAGCCGGCAGTGCCTTACTGGCCTCAGCGGTACAAGCCAATAACTTCAAAGAGACAGACGATGCGATTCACTATCGTCAATCTGCTTTTGGCCTGATCGCTCACAACTTTGGCGACATGGGCGCCATGCTTAAGGGCAAGAAGCCGTTCGACGCCGAAGTCTTTGCCATGCGTGCACAAAACGTTGCCGCACTGAGCAAGCTACCTGCCGAAGGTTTCGTTGCCGGTTCTGACAAGGGCCACACAGATGCGCTAGCAAAAATCTGGAGCGACAAGGCCGATTTCGACGCTAAGATGAGCGCTTTCCAAGACAATGCCGCTAAACTCGCCGTTGCCGCACAATCAAGCGATCAAAATGCTATCAAGCAAGCCTTTATGAATACCGGCAAGAGCTGTAAGGGTTGCCACGACGTCTACAAGAAAGACTAATTCAACACGACTATTGCAGACGACTAATCAGACGACTAGCAAGAGCACTCGTTAGACGAATAAAAAGGGAGCTGTTAAGCTCCCTTTTTTATCCTTTGCTTCAGCGCGGCCAATCACGCTTCAATTTACTACCGCTTCAACCTAACAAGGATAAGACCTAATAACACTAAGACTTAACAAGGCTAAGACCTAATAACGCTAAAGCATGGCCGCGATTGGCCAAATCAGATAGTTCACCACCAGGCCCGCTAACACGCCGACCAGGGTCAGGGCCATCAGGCCTGAGCTAAACTTAAACTCGGTGACACTCTCACGGCTGACACTCTTATAGCCGGTGATCATGGCGCCCACCAACTTGTCGCCTTTTATGCCGTGCCAGATAACTGCAAGAATATGCAAAACCGCCAGCAACAGGAGTAAATTGAAATTTTGCTTATGCAGCCAGGTCAGAGTCCCGGCCAGCTCGCTGCTCACATAACTGTATAGCGGCCCTTCGGTAAAGATTTCGTCTGTGGCAAACAGGCCTGTGGTGAGCTGAGCAACCAACACCAAGATCATCGCCACCACCATATAACCGCCGAGCGGATTATGGCCTATGCTACGACCCTGGGGCTGTTTGACATAGGCCAGCACCTGAGTCGGCGACTTAACGAAATGACTAAAGCGCGAGGTCTCGCTACCCACTATGCCCCAGAGAATACGAAAACCAATCAAGATCAATAGGCCATAGGCAAATACCTGATGCCATTGCATCTCCCCCACCTCGGCGCTCAACCATAGACCACCGAGCAGCGCTATCATGGACCAATGAAACAGGCGCGTAGGCAGATCCCATACCTTAATTTTTACCTGGCCAGACTGAGGGTTTTCTACTGAGGACATCTTATAACTCATCGCTTTAGAAAATAATGAAATTGATGATATTTGAAGCGATAGGGAGAGGCAAATAGATTTATGTAAGCAGTGTTATCCAGTCAAATATGCAGCCTAAAATAGAGAAATACAAGCCATTCCTAATGTTTATTTTGCAATTTTGTCTAAGGGCTCAAATAACCAACGAACGGAAAATAATGGCAGCAAAAAGTTGATCTAGATCACGTTTTATGGGGGCTAAATTGGTAATCTGAAGTCAAGGAAACAACGAAAGGTTCGACATATGATAAAGATTACAAGTAAAGATTTCGAAGTCACCACTCCTATCCGTGAACGTATCGAGAGCCGTTTAGAAAAACTAAGTAGACACGATGTACAGCTCATAAATCCACATGTAATCATAGGTCAAGAGAAGCAAGGGTTTAAGATAGAAGCTTCAGTCGGTATACCAAGCAACACCTTATTTGCTCAGGCGAAAGACAAAGATCTCTATGCAGCAATCAATGCAATGGGTCAGAAATTGGAGAAACAGCTCAATCGCCTCAGCCACAAACCGGAAGGAGCTCGCTACACAGCTCCAGCGACAAGCCCAACGCCAGAAAGCGCCGAATTAGACGACGAGTATGAGGAGACAATAGATAAGGAATACGCGGCGTAACAGATTTAACGGTAAGTGGCGAAACATCGCCTCAGGCATAGACCGAGGAACGAACGCTAACGAACTGGCACAAAAGCCACTTACCCAAACTTGGTGGATAGTTAAATCGCCACCTAAATAAAAGGTACAGCGACAGGCAAAAGACGAGGACGGACATTCAAACCAGCCACAGGCCTTCAGTAAGAAGCCGTGGAACTCAGCTAACGAACTAGCTATGTTGTCCGCCCTTGTTATACTTACTATTAAGTGCCGTCTCTGATGTCACATGCAAGCCAACACAGGAGTAAGAGGTCACATTAGCCAAACGCAAGACGTTAATCTTTCACGTTTGATTTATTGTAGGCGACTCACACAACCTAAGGCTTAAGATGAGCCCAAATAGGAACCAGGCATAGCGCCAAACAAGTCGTCCCCGAGAGCCATAGGGTAGCCGCTGAGATAGTCTCAGGTAATTGCACCCTAAGTAGTGAGAAAGGAGCGCAGTCCCATTTTAATATTGAGTGCTTTTTCCCTAACTGAGGCAGCCAGATAGCCAATAAAGGCAACCAACGTAGTAGACGTTAACAGGCCATTGGATCACCGCTAGTCGATTAGCCCGCTGCCTCGCCCTTATCACCTGCCGCAGAGCTTTCATCTGCAGGCGACAAGCAAAGGAGGATGCCCCATCTTAAATTCTGATCTTTTACTCTCCCGGCGCACCCAAAGAGGTGCGCTTTCTATTTGTGACAAGTCAATTCGCTCACTCGGGGCTCCTACTACCACAGGTATAAATTCTCACTTTGTCCCTTTTTTAATTGACAGAGTATTGAGCAGGGCTTAATTTGAAGGCTATGAAAATGAACACCCAAGCTTTTTTTACTTTCTTTTTTATTCCACCCTTCTAGGGAGGCGGAATTTCGGTGTAAAAACGAAAGTAAAAATTCCAAGGCCTCCCATTATGGGGGGCTTTTTTATTTGCATGAGTAATCGAGAAGCGTTCAACGACAGAGGACAGCATGACCAAACCACATCCCCTTAGCCATACCCGGGAACAGATCACCGCACTCGACAATGAACTACTGGCACTGCTGGCCAAACGACGGGCACTGAGTCTTGATGTCGCACGCAGCAAAGAGGTCGATATTCGCCCGATACGCGACACCCAGAGAGAGAAAGAACTGCTGGCCCGCCTGGTTAAGCAGGGACGCGAGCAGGGACTCGATGCCCACTATGTCCTCTCTCTCTATCAGAGCATCATCGAAGACTCAGTATTAAACCAGCAGGCCTACCTGCAGGGCCGTGCCAATCCAGACTTTCAGAAGCAGCAATACAACATCGCCTATCTGGGCGCCCGCGGCTCCTACTCCTATCTCGCCGCTACCCGCTACTGCGAACGTCGTCAGGTAGGCATGCAGGATCTGGGTTGCAAGAGCTTCGATGAGATAGTGCAGGCGGTGGAATCCGGTCATGCGGACTACGGCTTCCTGCCGATCGAAAACACCTCCTCAGGCTCGATCAACGAAGTCTATGACGTGCTGCAACACACCAGCCTGGCCATCGTCGGCGAGACCACCATAGAGGTAGGCCATTGCCTACTGGCCAAGCCGGGCACCAACGTTAAGCAGATCAAGACCATCTATGCCCATCCGCAACCCATCAGTCAGTGCAGTCGCTACCTGAGCCAACATGGCGAGTTCAAACTGGAATACTGCTCCAGCAGCGCCGAGGCCATGGAGCGGGTACTCGAGGCCGACGACAACAGCGTCGCCGCCATCGGCAGCGTCGAAGGGGGCGCCCTGTATCAACTCGAGGCTGTTGAGCGCGAGCTGGCCAACCAAAAGATCAACCAGAGCCGCTTCATAGTGGTGGCAAGAAAGGCGATTGCGGTGCCCGAGCAGCTGCCGGCCAAGACAACTCTCATCATGGCCACGGGACAGAAGCCCGGCGCCCTGGTTGAAGCCCTGCTTATCCTAAAGGCCCATGATCTCAACATGAGCAAGCTCGAATCCCGCCCTATTCCAGGCACGCCATGGGAAGAGATGTTCTATCTGGATCTCGACGCGAATCTAGCAAGCAACGAGATGCAGCAGGCATTGAAGGAGCTTGAACGGATCACCCGCTTTATCAAGGTGCTGGGCTGCTACCCTTGCGAAACCGTCAACCCCACCCAGCTAAGCAACAGTCAGCTGATGATTGAGCCCACCACCAGCCGCGAGGCGGACCAACAGGCCAAAGAGAAACAGGACGCCAAACACCAGCGTCATAGCCTGGCCGAACATCCTCAGGTCACTAGTGTCATCTGCAGACAGTTACAGCTAGGCGACGGTCAGTTTGGCGCCATCGCCCAACTGGCACTGACCCAAGAGTCTGGCCACTACGGCCAGCTGGCGAAACAGATAAAGGAAGCGGGTTTCCAGGCAGTGACCGTCAGCGAGCTAAACGCCAACCCCATGGCCAATCGCCAACTGAGTGAGATGCGCAGAGCCCTGAACCAGTTTGATCTCGCCTGTATCGTCGCCATCGAAAATGAGAGCGAGCTCCCTCTGGCCTGTGATCACGCCGACATGCTGCTGATCAGCGGCAAGCAGATGCACAATCGCGATCTGCTTGAACAGGTGGGTGCGCTGCACATGCCGGTGATCTTAGAGCGCAACACCATGGCCAGCCTGGATGAGTGGCTGGGCGCCGCCGAGGTCATCTTAGCTGCGGGCAATCAACAGTTGGCCCTGAGTGAAGCCGGCATCAGGACCTTCAACGAGCAGCAGCGGCCAACCTTAGATCTCTCGGGACTGATCAGCCTCAAGGAGAGAAGCCACCTGCCGGTACTGCTCAACACCCGCTACGCCTGTCAGCAAGAGGAACTTGCCAGCCAGGCGGGCGCGGCCAAGGCGCTCAAGGCCGATGGTCTCGTACTGGGGCTGAGCGACCCACAGCAACTTAAGGCCCATAGCGACATTCTTGCCCGTCTCTACCGCGGCTAGTCACTTGTGTCATAACAAGAGCTGCTAAGTCATAAAAAAAAGAGGACCAGAGGTCCTCTTTTTTTTGCCGATAAGCTTAAATCGCCAGGCCATCCACCAGATTCATCCAACCTTTGATGGTGCGATGACAAAACCACAAGAGCGCCAGCAGTGACAGACTCACGGCCATCCAGCCTTGAGGCACTAAGTAGGCCAGCAATAATAGCGAAAACAGAGAGATAATCGACCAACGCTGCCAACGTATGTGAGAATAGAGCAGGCTACTCATCTTATCCCCCTTCTGCCCGAGACTGATCACCAAGGCAAACAGGGGCGGCAATAACAGCAGCGGAAAAGCCGACATCAAGGCATACAGGAGATGGCCAAGACTATGGTCGTCTAAAACGACAGGCTGTGACGTAGTCGATACCATAAAGGGCGCTCCACACAAATTCCACACAGGGGATAAAGAGTGAACCAGATGCCATACTGCGCCTAGTCCTTATCATTAACCATACTGTGTCATCGTCTTTTGCGCAAATCTTGCGATCGATTTATCCCATCGCAACAATTTTGCTGGCAGAGTGCCAAACTGTCTGCGCTGGCAATAGCGCCTCAGCCAAAAGAGATGCCGAAAAACTGGCGAGGTCCTTGATGAAAATCCTCGCCTTTGCCAGCCAATACCTCTTATCCAGCCAACACCTCTTATGCCAAAGAGAGGGTCACATCAGACTTTAATCGCGTCGAGCAGGCGAGAATAAAGCCCTGCGCTACCTCGGCCGGCGTCAGCGTCATCTCACTGCAGGACTCTGTCTCGCCGCTTAGCACCTGACACTTACAGGCGCCGCAGACCCCTGAGCGACAGGCGGCGATAATGGGCAACCCTTTCGCCTCTATCCCCTCCAGTACCGTCTGCTCTCCAGTGAGCGGCGTAGACAGCTCACCAATTTGCAGCATGAAGGGAGTAGAACCCGCAACCTCGTCCAACCCTTCTACTTGCTGTGAAGACGCAGAGGACGGCACGCCGAAGCTCTCCTGATGATAACGACTCATGTCAAACCCAGCATCTTGCAACATTGCCTTCACCGCCTGCATATAGGGCTCTGGGCCACAGACGAACACTGTGCGATCAAGATAATCGGGCACGGCCTTCGCGAGCATCTCCAAGTTTAATCTGCCCTCGAAACTAGCACAGGCCTCGAGTAACTCGCCCGACTCCAAGCTGCAGTGCAGCGCCATATTGGGATGACGCTGGGCCATCTTCAGCAGCGCCTCATGAAAAATGAGATCTTCCTTGGCCTTAGCGCTGTGCACGAAGGCGATATCACTGCCCACCTGAGTGTCCGTCAGCCAACGCGACATGGAATACATGGGGGTAATACCACTGCCGGCGCTTAAGAAGAGATAGCGACTGGCGGGAATATCGATCAGATTAAAGGCGCCAGCCGGGCCGCTGACGTTGACGCTGTGCCCCGCCTTGAGGTTATCGATTAGGTAATTGGACACCCGCCCGCCAGGAATACGCTTGATGGTTACCACTAGGGAATAGGGGCGCGAAGGCGACGAAGAGATGGTATAGCTGCGGGCGACCCGCTCTCCCTGAATATCCAGCAGGAAGGTGATGAACTGACCCGGCTTAAAATGAAACTTAACCGGCTGCGCCCCTTGAAAGCGAAAGCTGGTCACATCATGGGTTTCCTGCCAGCGCTCGACACAAACAAGCCTAGTCTCGCCTGCTTGCCAGTTGGGTGATAGATAATCTTGTTGATTCATGGGTGACTTACCAAAAAAGAAAAAACGCCCACGGCAGTACCGTGGACGTTTGGGGGCGTTTTAGGCAACGTTTAAGATGGCGTTAAGATCTTGCTCCACCGTGGTGGTAGAACGCAGGCCAAACTTGTCTTCTAGCACCTTAAGCAGGTTTGGCGTCAAGAAGGCTGGCGCGCTAGGGCCTGTGCGTATGTTCTTCACCCCCAGTGACAATAGGGTCAGCAGGATAACGATCGCCTTCTGCTCAAACCAGGAAAGCACCAGGCTCAGCGGCAGTTCGTTGATCTCGCACTCGAACACCTCAGACAGGGCGATCGCCAGCTGAATCGCCGAGTAGGCATCGTTGCACTGACCGATATCCAGCAAGCGTGGAATGCCGTTGATATCACCGAAGGCTAGCTTGTTAAACTTATACTTACCACAGCCTAAGGTCATGATGATGGAGTCCTTTGGCGCCGCCTTGGCGATGTCGGTAAAGTAGCTGCGCTCGGCCTTGTCACCGTCACAACCACCGACCAGGAAGAAGTGCTTGATGGCACCACTCTTCACATTCTCCACAACGGCAGGCGCGGCGGCCATTAACGCATTGCGAGCGAAACCTATGGTGATGTGATGGGGGATCTCATCATAGGCGAAGCCCTCAAGGGATAAGGCCTTATCGATCACCGCAGAGAAGTCATCCCCCACGATATGGGTCACGCCCGGCCAACCCACTATGCTGCGGGTAAAGATACGGTCGGCGTAGTCGCCCACATTAGGATCGATAATACAGTTAGAGGTCATCACCACCGCACCAGGGAAGTTGGCGAACTCTTTCTGTTGGTTTTGCCACGCACTGCCGTAGTTGCCTACCAGGTGTGGATACTTCTTCAATTCGGGATAGGCCAGCGCCGGTAGCATCTCGCCGTGGGTGAAGACGTTGATCCCCTTACCCTCGGTCTGCTTAAGAATAAGCTCGAGATCTTTCATGTCGTGGCCCGACACCAGAATCGCCTTGCCCTTCACCGCAACCGTGTTGACCTGAGTAGGCTCCGGATGACCGAAGGCCTGAGTCTCGCCATCATCGAGCATGGCCATCACGCGATAGTTCAGCTGACCTATCTCCATCGCGGTGGCAAACAGCTTGTCGGCATCGACAGAATCTGAGCCCAAGAAGGCCATGATCTCATGAAACTTAGCCGCCACCTCAGCGTCAGTTTGATCCAGCACACGGGCATGCTCCATGTAGGCGGCCGCGCCTTTAAGACCATAGAGACAGAGCAGACGCAGGCCCATGATATCCTCGTTGACCTCCTCTTTGCCGCGATTAGGTAGCGCCTGAGCGGCCTGGGCCAACATATCTTCTTTCACGCTGGCGAGTACTAGGCTGGCGGCGGGGATCAGTGTCTCAACAGGCTGCCCCTGTGCCTTACAAGCCGCCTCATAGGCCGCCTGAAGCTGGGCGCGGTAGACATAGGCCTGCTGGGTATAGGCCATGATGCGCTCGTCATCGAAGTTCACATTGGTCAGGGTAGCGAAGAACGCCTTAGGCACGAAGGTGTCGATGGCCGGGTCAATGATGCCGAAGGCGCGCGCCTTCTCGGCATAGGCAGATACGCCTTGTAAGATATAAATCAGCAGATCTTGCAGATCTGAGGTGGCCGCTAGTTTGCCACACATGCCTTGGGAATAACTACAACCATTGCCGGCAGGGGTACGAATGGTTTGCTCACACTGAATACAAAACACAATACTGCTCCTTTATTTAATCATGCTTTTTCTTTGCATGTTTTAAGCGGAGTCTACTGTGGTAAACACAGGCACAAAAGTGAAACTTGCGAGCAATGTGAGAAACTATGAAGCGGATCAAATTAGCTCATGCGAAACTAAACTGTTAAAAAATATCGTAAAACAATTTAAAACAGCAAGTTATCCTTTAAATAGGCCCAAAAGAAAGACGGCGCCCTAAGTGTCAATCACTCGGACGCCGCCAGGGAGTTTTAATCTAGGGAAGGTGCGGACAAGTCGTCGCACAGCTCTGGCTTTGATAGCAGCGACAGTTCAAGGCATTCAACTGAAAGCATGCCGAGGCCTGCTGAAGTTGAATAACGCCGAAATGGTGTTGCTATCAAAGCCCCGCAGGGCGAGGCTTACAGCGGTATTTGCTGCGTTACAGTTCTTGCGAAGGACTAGGGCCATTCGCTGCAAACTGTGCCTTGCATCTATCCACTTTAAGCACACGCAGAGCAAGCACGGGACTTATTCGCACCTTCCCTAGGTTAGCAATTAACCTGTCTTCATATCATTAACCGACTGCAACATGGCCCGGCTCTCGCGCTGGAACTGAGGTGCAAAATCCCCAAACCAGGCCGCCACCTCCTCGAACTCGCGAATGAAACCTTGCCTGTCGCCTCGTTTCAGGAGTTCAAGCGCCTGGGCATAGTTATCTAGGTAATCCCCTATTGCGGTCAGGCTCTCCTGTTGGGCGAAGATGATATCGGCATAGAGTTCGGGACTCTGGGCAAACAGGCGCCCGACCATCGCCAGCTCCAGCCGGTAGATGGGCGAACTGAACTGCAATAGATTGTCGATATCCGCCGCCTCACGATAGAGGTTCAGACCGTAGACGAAGGAGGAGAAGTGGCGCATCGCCTGCACCAGCTGCATCGCCTTGTCGTGCTGCTTAGCATCGGCCTCGACCAGGCGAGCGCCCCAGATCCCTATCTGTTCCAGCAACCATTCGTACTGCTCACGGCCGCGGCCATGACACACCACAACCACCTGCTTGGCCAGGCTGCCCACATCCGGGCCGAACATGGGGTGCAGACCCACTACCGGGCCCTGATGGCTGGCGAGCATCGCTTCAAGCGGCTTCTCTTTGATGGAGGTGAGATCGGCCAGGATGCATCTGCTCGGCAGGCTGGTAAGCTTGTCGCGAATCAGCTCACAGGTGATGCTAATGGGTACAGTGACTATCACCATCCCTGCCCCGTCAAATATCGCCTCGGCCTGCTGCCAGTCGTCTTTATCAAGAGATTTCACCTGATAGCCGGACAGACTCAGCATCTGCGCAAACAGGCCGCCAAGCTTGCCCTGACCACCGACGATCACCACATGTCCCAGATCTGTCTTCACCTGCTTGAAACCGACGTCCTTCTCGTTGAGATAGGACTCGCGCATCAGGCGGCGCAGAATATCTTCGATCAGCTGGGGCGAGACATTCATCTTGGCCGCCTCTTCCCGGCGCTTGGCCAACATGGAGGCCTCGCGCTGAGGCGCGTAGATGGGCACACCGGCCGCATGCTTGACCCCGCCCACCTGGGCCACGAGATCCAAGCGTTTACGCAGCAGATGCAGCAGCTGTTGATCGACGCTGTCGATATGCTCTCTTAGTTTTTCCAGTTCGTTAGTGGTTTTCTCACTCATTTGCGCGTGTTCCATCAGGCATTGACCGCCTTGAGCATAGCAAATCTGCCTGGTAAAACCGATGCCAATTGTGCCGCCCCCTGACGTAGAAGATCTTCCGTGGTCTGCCAGTCGATGCAGGCATCGGTTACCGACACCCCGTAGGCCAACTCACTCATCGGCTTGTCGCTGCTCTGATTGCCTTCGTTCAAATGACTCTCCAGCATGACGCCTATGATCGACTTATTACCGTTGGCAATCTGATCAAACACATCCTGACAGACGCTCGGCTGGCGGGTGTGATCTTTACTCGAGTTACCGTGGCTGCAATCCACCACCAAGCGGGCGTTAAGCTTGGCCGCATGCAGCTGCTGCTCACACTCGGCCACGCTCGAAGCGTCATAGTTAGGAGTCTTGCCGCCGCGCAGGATCACGTGACCATCTGGGTTACCCGCGGTCTGTAGCAGCGCTACCTGACCCGCCTGGTTGATCCCCATAAATCTGTGGCTGCTGGCCGCCGATTGCAGCGCGTTGATCGCGACACCTAACTTGCCGTCTGTACCATTCTTGAAGCCGACCGGCATAGAGAGTCCCGAGGCCATCTCCCTGTGAGTCTGAGATTCTGTGGTGCGCGCGCCGATAGCCGACCAGGTGACCAGCTCAGAGATGTATTGCGGGCTGATAGGATCCAGCGCCTCGGTGGCCACCGGCAGTCCCAGCTCCGCCAGCCAGATCATCAATTCGCGCGCCTGACGCAGGCCTTTCTCGACATCGAAAGACTCATCCATATCGGGATCGTTGATCATCCCCTTCCAGCCCACTGTGGTACGTGGCTTCTCGAAGTAGACCCGCATCAGGATATAGAACTCATCTTTAAGCTCATCGTGTAGCGTCTTAAGGCGCAGCGCGTACTCTTTGGCCGAGGCGATGTCGTGGATAGAACAGGGGCCGCTGACCACCAGCACGCGGTTATCACGCTTATGGACTATGTCCGATACGGTGCGGCGCGCGTTAAGCACATAATGATAGGCGGCAGTCGACAGGGGCAGTTGTTGTTTTAACTCTTCCGGGGTCACCAGCACCTTCTCCGAGCTGATGTGAACATTATTAATCGTGTCTTGCTGCATACCTGTCACCAACCTAGTGTGTTTTCTCATACCTAAAATGCAATATCGTAATGGTACACCATTACACCTGTGAACTAACTATGCCTGCTGCATAAATTTAGATCAAGCATAAATTTGCTTTTCAAGCAGAATTCACGATCGAAGCGGTAAAAGCCTCATTGAGCGCTGGCTGAAAAGAGAGATTTTGTCACTAGAGTGGATTTACCAAGAGAGGTTTAGCCAAGTGGGGTCAGCCAGGCAAGAGAATAGGAAAAGGGAAAAGGGAAAAGGGAAAAGGGAAAAGGGAAAATGCACAAGGCTATGCTAAAGATGACAGCGCCCCCATTAGTGAACGCCTAAAAACAAAAACCCGCCATAAGGCGGGTCATTGTGCGAACACTGCATCTTTTTTTACGTTTTAGCGAGTGCTTACTTAGCAAGCTTCTCGCGGATACGTGCAGACTTACCTGAACGCTCACGTAGGTAGTAAAGCTTAGCACGACGAACACGGCCGCGACGCTTAACTTCGATGCTAGAGATGAGCGGGCTGTGAGTTTGAAACGCACGCTCAACACCTTCGCCATTAGAGATCTTACGTACAGTGAATGCAGAGTGCAGACCACGGTTACGCTTAGCGATAACAACACCTTCGAACGCCTGTAGACGCTCTTTACCGCCTTCAACAACACGTACTTTTACAACTACTGTGTCACCTGCACCAAATTCTGGTACGTCTTGCTTCATTTGCTCATCGTTGAGCATTTTAATGATGTTATTCATGAATAAACTCCATACTAGTAATAACTGACCACTTTTACTCGCCTGCTTGGGCGGTATTAACAAACTCGGCTAATAGCTTGGTTTGTTCATCAGTCAGAGCTAGATTTTCAAATAATTCTGGTCGCCGCAGTAAAGTTCTTCCGAGACTCTGCTGCAATCGCCAGCGTCTAATATTTTCGTGGTTGCCGCTAAGCAATACCGTCGGTACATCAATACCATCTAGGCTTTCGGGGCGAGTATAGTGGGGACAATCCAGTAATCCGTCAGAGAAGGAGTCCTGCTCTGCCGACGCTTGTTTACCTAGCACGCCAGGAACCAAACGAGAGACCGAATCGATCAGGGTCATCGCTGGGAGTTCACCGCCCGAGAGCACGTAATCTCCAATCGACCACTCTTCGTCCACTTCCGTTTGAATAATGCGTTCATCGATACCTTCGTAGCGACCACACACTAAAATCAAACGCTCCGATTTAGCTAACTCTTCGACGCCCTGCTGTGTCAGCTTACGTCCCTGAGGAGAAAGATAAATCACCTTAGCCTTATCACCCGCAGCGGCTTTCGCTGCATGGATGGCATCACGTAGAGGCTGCACCATCATCAACATGCCAGGTCCGCCGCCGTAAGGCCTATCGTCCACTGTTCTATGTTTATCATGGGTGAAATCTCTGGGATTCCACGTTTGCAACTCTAACAAACCGTTACTTACGGCCCGACCCGTTACACCAAAGTCTGTTACGGCACGAAACATCTCTGGAAACAGGGTTACTACCCCTAACCACATCTGCTGCCCCTTGACTTAGAAGTCCGGATCCCAATCCACTAAAATTTGTTTTTCCGCCAGATTCACCTCTAGGATGAACTGCTCGGTAACAAAAGGAATCATACGTTCCGTTTTGCCAAAGCCATCTTTCGCGTTGGCCTTCACAAGCAGCACGTCGTTCGATCCTGTTTCCACGATCTGGTCGACCTTGCCCATCTTGTAGCCTTTAGTATTCACCACCTCACAGCCGATAAGATCACGCCAGTAGAATTCATCTTCCGGCAGTGCCTTCATCGCCTCGGCGGGAATGGCAATCTCACAGTTAGTGAGCATTTGCGCTTGGTCTCGAGTGGTTACGCCTTCAAGGGCGGCGATAATCGCCTTACCTTGGTAGCGCCACTGTGCAACCTTGACTTCGCGCCATTCGCCTTGCTCTTTAATCAACCAAGGTGAATAGTCAAAAATATCTTCGACAGAATCGGTATAGCTAGTGATCTTCAACCAACCTTTAATGCCGTGACTAGCGCCTAATTTGCCTAGTACGACAGGTTCTTGGTGACTACTCATCAATCTATACCTAAACGCTATTAAGCAGCAGCTTTACGAGCGTCTTTGATCAGTTTCGCTACACGATCAGTAGTAGCAGCACCGTTAGCAACCCAGTGTTCTACACGTTCAAGATCTAAGCGAAGAGCTTCTTCTTGACCACGAGCAACAGGGTTGAAGAAGCCAACACGTTCGATGAAACGACCGTCACGAGCGTTACGGCTATCAGCAACAACGATGTTATAAAATGGACGCTTTTTTGCGCCGCCTCGAGCTAAACGAATGGTAACCATGCGTCTTTTATCCTCTAATGATTTGCTTCGTTCTGAAGCAAAAATAAAAACTGGAACCCCGTGTTCGCGAAGAGTCCCAGATAGAAAGCCGCACGATTCTACCTGAACCGGCGACAAATGCAACGTTTTTCACGCAAAAATAGTAAGCCCACTAAGGGCTGAAAACCCTTAATGGACTTAGCTAAATCTATACAAAGTCAGACGATTAACGTCCCGGCATCTTCATCCCGGGAGGCAGCATACCGCTCATGCCGCGCATCATCTTCTTCATGCCACCTTTGCCGGACATCTTCTTCATCATCTTCTGCATCTGAGTGAACTGCTTAAGCAGACGATTGACGTCCTGGATCTGGGTACCTGAACCCATGGCAATACGACGCTTACGAGAACCCTTGATGATCTCTGGACGCTTACGCTCGCCTGGGGTCATAGAGTTAATAATAGCCTCCATTTGTCCCGTTAGCTTGCCGTCCTGCACCTGAGCCAAGGCTTCTGGAGGAAGTTGACCGACACCGGGCAGCTTTTCGAGCATGTTCATCATGCCGCCCATGTTCTTCATCTGTTGCAGCTGTTCACGGAAGTCTTCTAGGTCGAAGCTACCACCTTGCTTGACCTTAGAGGCCAGCTTCATCGCCTTCTCTTTGTCGACGCCGCGCTCAACCTCTTCGATCAAGGAAAGCACATCGCCCATACCCAGAATGCGCGAGGCAACACGGTCCGGATGGAAAGGCTCGAGCGCATCTGTCTTCTCGCCCACACCCAGGAACTTAATCGGCTTGCCGGTAATATGGCGAATCGACAGCGCCGCACCACCGCGAGCGTCACCGTCGACCTTAGTCAGTACCACGCCGGTCAGCGGCAAGGCTTCGTTGAAGGCCTTGGCGGTGTTAGCCGCATCCTGACCTGTCATGGCATCGACCACAAACAGGGTTTCTACCGGTTTGACCGCGGCGTGTAGCGCCTTGATCTCGTCCATCATGCTCTCATCGACGTGCAGACGACCCGCGGTATCGACGATCACCACATCGATAAACTTGAGCTTGGCGTGGGCCATGGCCGCATCGACGATCTCGATAGGCTTTTGCGAAACATCCGATGGGAAGAACTCGACCTCGACCTCATTGGCCAAGGTTTCCAGCTGCTTGATCGCCGCCGGACGATAAACGTCGGCGCTGACCACCAATACAGATTTCTTCTGTCTTTCACGCAGGAACTTAGACAGCTTGGCGACACTTGTGGTCTTACCCGCACCTTGCAGACCGGCCATCATGATCACCGCTGGCGGCTGCGCCGAGAGGTTTAGCGCCTCGTTGGCTTCGCCCATGGCATTTTCGAGCTCACTCTGGACGATCTTGATGAAGGCCTGGCCTGGACTCAGGCTCTTGGTGACCTCTTGGCCTACGGCGCGCTCTTTAACGCTATTAACAAAGGCGCGTACAACGGGCAAGGCGACGTCGGCTTCCAGCAGCGCCATGCGCACTTCGCGTAACGTTTCTTTAATATTGTCTTCTGTAAGGCGACCACGACCACTAATATTTTTCAGGGTGCGTGATAATCTGTCGGTGAGGTTCTCAAACATTATCGCGTTCTTTACCGTTTAGAATTTACATGGTTGGGGCAGTATTATAGCGATGCGCAGATATTATGCTACCGCACAGCGTAAGTTATGGCTTAGGCAAGTTATCTGCTGTAGGGTAAAAATGTCAAAACTTAGGAGTAACGCTCAGAAAGTGCTAATTTTTGTGTGTAAAGCCTCTGCCCAAAATAGCATCCATCGTGTTATTCTAACGATCAACTAAGGATAAAAACTCGACCGCCTCGCGCTGGTCGATGACCACAAGAAAGCTCACATAACGATAGGTTAATTTTCGATGGTGATTTTTTCGGCTTCAGCCATTTTCTTCTACAGTATCGCACTCGTCTTGGTCGTCAGCCGACTGTTTCATGCCGATGGTCCAAACCGTAAAGCCGTAGCCGCCTTCGCCGCCGTGGCCGTGGTGCTTCATGCCGCCGCCCTGTCTCAGGCCATCTTCACCGGTGACGGTCAAAACTTTAGCCTGACCAATGTGATCTCCATGGTGAACTGGATCATCTCATTCACCTTCACCATCTTGATGTTCCGCCTCAAGGTGATCGTGGTCGTGCCTGTGGTCTACGCCTGCTCCGTCATCTCTGTGGCCCTATTGTGGCTATTACCGCCTAAATATATCACCCACTTCGAGCTTTACCCCGAGGTGCTGGCCCACGTGGTACTGTCGCTGATGGCCTATAGTGCCCTGATGATAGCCGCGCTTTATGCCATCCAACTGGCCATGATTCAAAACAAGCTGAAGAAAAAGCAGCTGATGCTGAGCCCGGCGATACCGCCGCTGATGACGGTAGAGAAGCAACTCTATCATCTGGTGATCATCGGCGTGGTGCTCTTGAGTCTGTCGCTGGCGACCGGCTTTATCTTCCTCGATGATATGTTTGCCGACGGCCAGGGCCATAAGGCGATCCTCTCTATCATGGCTTGGTTTACCTATATCGCCATGCTGGCACAGCAGTATTGGGTAGGTTGTAAGATCCGCACCGCTGTGGCCTACACCCTGACTGGCGCAACCCTGCTGTCACTGGCCTACTTCGGCGCCCGCATCGTCAAAGAGTTGATCCTGCAATAGGCCTGACCCCCTAAATTCCGCTCAATTCACCTAGGTCAAGATGGACGAAAGTGCGACCTAGGTGAACTTGACTCACAGCCCAAATCGCTGTATTTACTTAATCTTAACGCTATTCTTACTCATCAACGCCAAAGTGGGGCCACTGATTGGAAGCTATATCCACCAGCGTACTTGTCATCATCCTGTTCGTACTCATCATCATCTCCGCCTATTTTTCCGGCTCAGAAACCGCCATGATGTCGCTCAATCGCTATCGCTTGCGTCATCTGGCCAACAATGGCCATAAGGGCGCGAAACGCGCCATTAGATTGCTAGAACGCCCAGACAGACTGATCGGCTTGATTCTGATTGGCAACAACCTGGTGAACATCCTCGCTTCGGCCATAGCCACCATATTGGGGATTCGCTTGTTTGGTGATGTTGGGGTGGCCATCGCCACGGGTGTGCTCACTCTGGTGGTATTAGTCTTTGCCGAGGTGACGCCAAAAACTGTGGCCGCCCTGCACCCTGAGCGTATCGCCTTTCCGTCCAGCGTACTGCTCAAAGCCCTGTTGGTGGTGCTCTCCCCCCTGGTGAAGATAGTTAACTTTATCACGTCCACCTTCCTGCGCCTGCTGGGCATCCGCTCGGTGAAGGCCGATGACGCCTTGAGCCAGGAGGAGCTGCGCACAGTTGTGCACGAGGCCGGCGCCCTGATCCCCCAGCGCCACCAGGAGATGCTGCTCTCTATCATGGATCTGGAAAAAGTCACGGTAGAAGACATCATGATCCCGCGCTCGGATCTCTACGCCATCAACGTTAACGACGACTTTAGCCGCATCAATAAGCAGGTGATTCAGAGCCCGCACACCCGGGTTTTGCTCTACCGGGATAACATAGACGATGCCGTCGGCTTTGTTCACCTAAGAGATGCCCTGCGCCTGCAATCCAAGCAGCAGTTTAGTAAGTCATCCCTGCTGCGGGCGGTAAAAGAGATCTACTTCATCCCCGAGGGGACTCCCCTCAACGTGCAGCTGGCGAACTTCCAGCAGAACAAGGAACGTATCGGCTTAGTAGTAGACGAGTATGGGGATATTCAGGGGTTGGTAACGCTGGAAGATATTCTCGAGGAAATAGTCGGCGACTTTACCACCTCTATGATCACCACGCCTAGCGAAGATATCAACCAGCAGCAAGATGGCAGCTTCCTCATCGACGCCACCATCAACATCCGCGATCTCAACAAGGAGATGGACTGGCACTTCCCCATCGATGGACCTAAGACGCTCAACGGTCTGATCCTTGAGTATCTCGAGGAGATCCCCGAGCCTAACACCTCGATGCGTCTCTCAGGCTATCCACTTGAGGTAGTCGAGGTGGCCGACAACATGGTGAAGACGGTGCGGGTCATGCCCCAGCACTACAAGGCGCCCAAAGGCAGTCGCAACTAATCCTCACCATTGCTCAAAAAAGGCGCTCTAAGGCGCCTTTTTGTTATCCTATATCGACCACTCATTCACTAGCTCTTAGTCTTAGTCGCATGGGTCAGGGCCCGGCGCTTATCTCTTGCCAATGGGGTGATCGCCTCGTCTAAGTCGCGCTCTAATCCAAGCATGAAGTAAAGCTCGGCCATCAGGAAGAAGGGGCCGATCAACAGCTGGTTAAGATCGTCAATAAAGGCCGGCTTAGCCTTCTCATACTTGTGGCCGATCAGCTGGAAGATCCAGCCAATCACGAACACGCCGATGGCGATGGGCCAGGCCTGTTCCATCCGCGATACCAAGAAGGAGGTGTAAAGCACGGGCAGAATAAATAGCATCAGCCCCAGCGCCAGTTTGGCATGCAGCGCAAAGTAATAGAGCAAGACGCCGCAGGCAAACAGCACGGCCACATTGAGTTCAAACCCTGTGGAGCCAAAGCTATACAGGCTAAAGGGGATGGTGTTTAACATCACGAAGGCCGACCAGATGATCAGCGGGATACCGACAAAGTGGGTCTTGATGTTAGTGGGGTTGAGGTGAACACTCTTGTAGGTGGATAACTGCTCGATCGCAGATTTCATGGCTCGGCTCCATCGTCTTTTTATCTTGCGAGACCAAAGCCAGCCCTATCTTGGCAACCGCCATTAAGGTAATTAGGCTAAGTTTGACGCTCGTCTCAGTTAGCCTAACCTAAAACATTTTATTAACATATGCCAGTGCAATGCATCGACACAAAGCGCCGAAAACGAAATTAAAACAGCCTGTATTTCTGAACCTTAGCGCAGATGGGACTAATGAACAGCCAGTTAAACAGCAGCTGCATTACCCCATCTATCAAGGCCAATAGCTAGTTTGACTCGAGGATCACGGTCGCCGTGGCATAGTGTTTCTCATCGGCAATGGAGAGATGGGCACGGCTGCCGCCCAACAGACTCAGCCGCTCGGCCGCACCGCCTTGAAAGGCGATAAGCGGCGCACCGTTAGCATCGTTACTGATCTCGATATGCTGGAAGGAGACACCGCGTCCAATGCCGGTACCCAGAGCCTTGGCGGCCGCCTCTTTGGCGGCAAAACGCTTAGCCAAATAGCGACCGGGTTGGGAGGAAGCCAAGAATATTGCCATCTCGGTTTGGGTCAACACACGCTTGGCCAGCGGACACTTGGCCAGCGCCACTTCATCTCCCGCCGCAGGCACCTTGTCGGCGACGCGCGCGATCTCGACAATATCAGTCCCTAAACCAACAATCATACGCTCTTCCCTACCCGCAACGACATGATATCAACCCCGATGCTCAGACGACTACTGACCGCTGCGACCTTCGACCATCAGCTGCTTCATGTCACGCACCGCCTTGTCCAAGCCATCGATAGCTGCGCGGGCGATGATGGCATGACCGATATTAAGCTCATATAGCTCAGGAATGGCCGCGATAGGCTTCACATTGTGATAATGAAGACCATGGCCCGCGTTGACCACCAGCCCCTTGCCGTGGGCATAAGTTGCCATCTGGGTAATGCGTGCCAGCTCCTTGGCTTGCTCGACATCTGTCTCGGCGTCGGCATAGCAACCTGTGTGTAGCTCGATAACCGGCGCGCCTACGGCGACGGTGGCGTCGATCTGCACAGGATCGGCATCGATAAACAGCGACACCTTGATACCCAGGGCTGTTAAACGATCGACCGCGGCGCGGATCTTCTCCTGCTGGCCCGCCACATCCAGGCCGCCTTCTGTGGTCAGCTCTTCACGCTTCTCAGGTACCAAACAAACATAGGCAGGCTTCACCTCACAGGCGATATCCAACATTTCGTCGGTCACCGCCATCTCGAAGTTCATGCGCGTCTTGATAGTCTTGGCCAGCAGGTAGATGTCTCTGTCGCAGATATGACGTCTGTCTTCACGCAGATGCACGGTAATGCCCTCGGCGCCGGCATGCTCGGCAACGGCTGCGGCATGGACAGGATCCGGGTAACTGGTCCCACGGGCCTGACGTAAGGTGGCAATGTGATCAATATTAACGCCTAGATGAATACGGCTCATGGAAAGTCCTTAAGTGTAGAGTGTCGCGATTGGAATTTTGTGCCTATTTTACTAAAGCTTAAGGGAAGGCCACAAGGGAAACACCCGATGAATGTGCGCAACTCTCTACTGCTAACATGGATGGGGAGCTACTTGCTGTAACTCGATGGCCTGTTGCCCTTTAAAAACAGCGCCCGCGACTTAAGCGGCTTGTCCCCAAGCAGCGGCGACAGTAACTGCCTCATCAGCAGCTTAGCCTGTTTAAAGTCGGCCTCTGCCAGCCTGTCTTCCTCCAGGGCGCGCAGCATCTCGCCGCTAAAATGGTTTGGCTTGGGGCCGAGCGCCGTACTAAAGCCCTCTTCGGACAACAGGCGATAGTAGAAATCGGTCTCTATAGGACTACCTTCGATATCCAGATTCAGCGATGGCATCACCCCAAGCTCCTTGAGCAGCGAAAGCTCAAACTGTCTGAGCTGCGCCTCGCTAAAGGCGGCGGCCATGGCCATCAGTGTCTTATGATAGGTAAAGAAGAACTGCTCGGCGCCATGCTCTACCGACAAGCAGCGTACCAACAACTCGTTAAGATACAGACCCGCAAAGCTATCACTGCCGCTCAGGGGCACTGCCGGACTGGCGGCCTCTACCTGATACAGGCTCTTGAGGCTGCTTCGCCCCGATAGCTGAAACAGCAGGGGCTGAAAGGGTTGCAGTATGCTCTTTATCGAGGTCTTGCCACTGCCCAGGCGCGCGACGGCATCGACCCTGCCCAGGCCGTCGACCAACAGATTGACCAGCACGCTCGACTCCCGATAGGGACGGGTGTGCAGTACATATCCCCTGTGCATTGCCCGCTTCCTTAATCCCTGTTTACCAAAAACAATGCCGACAAAAAAGCCGAGATAACCACAACGTTAGCGTGACTACCTCGGCTTAACATTAATCTGTCGACTTAGCTCTCGCCGTAGCCTAATGAGCGCAGGGCGCGCTCATCATCGGCCCAGCCAGACTTAACCTTGACCCAGACCTCGAGGAAGACCTTGTTATCGAACAGGACCTCCATATCTTGACGGGCTTGGGTGGCAATGGTGCGAATACGTTCACCCTTGTTGCCGATCACCATACGCTTCTGGGTCTCGCGCTCCACCAAGATCAAGGCATTGATCTGATAGACGCCGTTTTCCATCATCTTAAACTGCTCTATCTCTACCGTGGCATCGTAGGGCAGCTCGTCGCCGAGGAAACGCATCAGCTTTTCGCGCACTATCTCAGAGGCCATAAACTTCTGAGAACGGTCGGTGACATAATCCTCGGGGAAGTAGTGCGGCGACTCTGGTACCGACTCTAAGGCCAGCTCCATGATGCGCTGCACATTGGTGCCATGGGTTGCCGAGATAGGCAAGATCTCATCAAATTCAAACTTGGCCGCCAGGGTCTGCAGATGCGGGAACAGCGCCTCTTTGTCCTTGATGTTATCCACCTTGTTGATGGCCAGAATCGTCTTGCGGCCATCGTCACGGTTATGAAGCTTCTTCAGCACCATCTCATCGTCGGCGGTCCAGTTAAGACCATCGACCACGAATACCACCAGGCTAACCTCGGCCAAAGAGCTGGACGCCGCGCGATTCATCAGACGGTTGATGGCGCGCTTCTCTTCGATATGCAGACCTGGGGTATCGATAAACACCACCTGACGCGGGCCATCGGTGTGAATGCCCATGATGCGGTGACGCGTGGTCTGCGGCTTCTTAGAGGTGATAGAGATCTTCTGACCCAGTAGCTTATTCAGCAGGGTCGACTTACCGACGTTAGGGCGGCCGACGATGGCCACCATGCCGCAGTAGGTCACCTCATATTGGCTACCACTGCGGCCGCTGTTCATCCTCGCCAGCAGCTCGTCTAGACTCGGCTCTTGTGCGCCTTCAGGCTGCTCGGGTTTGTTACTCATTTCTTAATACGCTCCAACACTTCTGCTGCGGCAATCTGCTCCGCCTTTCTGCGGGAATTGGCCACGCCGATAACGGCTTCTTTTAGCTGCTCCACCTTACACTCCACGGTGAAGGTTTGCGCATGGGCTTCGCCGCTGATGTTCACCACTGTATAGACAGGGAGCGGCTGCTTAAATCCCTGCAGGTGCTCCTGCAGCAGGGTCTTGGGATCTTTCTGATTGACCGGCTCGATCACCGCTAGACGGCTCTTATACCAGTTTAGTACTAAAGTGCGACAGGTCTCGATGTCGGCATCCAGATAGATGGCACCTATGATCGCCTCCATGGCATCGGCCAGGATAGACTCACGGCGAAAACCACCGCTCTTGAGCTCACCAGGGCCCAGCTTGAGATAATCGCCGAGCTTAAACTCCTTGGCGATCTCCGCCAGCATCTTGCCGCATACGAGCGTCGCGCGCATCCGGCTCAGGTCACCCTCGGTCGCCTTAGGAAACTGATGATACAAGGCGTCAGAGATGACGATAGAGAGAATAGAGTCGCCTAAAAACTCCAGTCTTTCGTTATGCTTGCTCGCCGCACTGCGGTGAGTTAACGCCTGCTCCAGCAGTGCGATCTGCTGAAATTGATAACCTAATATTCTACCCAAACGCGGTAGATTCTTAATGGGTTCCATCTACACAATTCCGCCTACACGGTTAAAGCGTACGCCTGTCGGTACCCAAGTTGGTAAAAAGTCCGACGGCTTGCGCTCAAATTCAAAACTAATCCAGATCGCTACCGCCTTGCCGACCAGGTTGGCTTCGGGCACGAAGCCCCAGAAGCGTGAGTCTGTGCTATTGTCGCGGTTGTCACCCATCATGAAATACTGACCTTCAGGCACGACAAACTCACCCACCGCCAAATTCCCCTCGCGGAAATAGTAAGAGGTCGGCTCGCCGCGTCCTGGGTTGATCAGGATATCGTGGGTCACATCGCCCAGCTGCTCCTTGTAGCGCAGCAGCGGGATATTATCCTGGGTAAATTCGCCCTGATTGACACCGGCGCGCTCTATCTTCTCAAGCTTAGGACACTCGCTCTGTCCCTTTGGGCAGGCTTTCTGAATATAGAGGTCCTTGTTGCGATAGACGATGCGATCCCCCGGCAGGCCGATGACTCGCTTGATGTAGTCGATCTGCGGGTTTTCTGGGTATTTAAATACCGCCACGTCGCCGCGCTGTGGCTTGCCTGTTTCGATAAGCTTGCTACGCCACACAGGATCTTTCAGCCCATAACTAAACTTCTCTACCAGGATGAAGTCGCCCACCAGCAAGGTTGGCATCATAGATCCTGAAGGAATCTGAAAAGGCTCGTAGATAAAAGAGCGTAGGATCAACACGAAAGCGATAACCGGAAAAATAGAACGCGAGGTCTCCACTATGGCAGACTCACGCACGATTTTTTCGGCGCTCTCTTCGCTAATCTCCTGGTTGGCCGCCTGGGCCATGGCCAGCTTCTGCTGACGCTTGGGGGCTAAGACTAAGGCATCGAACATCCAGATCAGGCCGCTGCCTAGGGTCACCAAGACCAGAATAAGGGAAAAATAAGCTGCCATACGCTAACTAACTCCTGAAAAATGCTCCAGCAAAATAAGGGGGATATCGCCTGCCTAGCAGGCCATTAGCCCATTTATACTGTAACAAACAAAGCGCCGCAAACCGCGGCGCTCATTATCAATCACTATTAACAATTATTAACTAAAAAGTGATTACTCATTGATCTTCAGCACGGCGAGGAAGGCCTCTTGCGGGACTTCGACGTTACCCACCTGCTTCATGCGCTTCTTACCCTCTTTCTGCTTCTGCAGCAGCTTCTTCTTACGGGAGACGTCGCCGCCGTAACACTTAGCGGTTACGTCTTTACGCAGGGCCTTGACCGATGAACGGGCGATGATCTGGCTGCCGACGGCCGCCTGAATCGCAATATCGAACATCTGTCTTGGGATCAGTTCCTTCATCTTGTTCACCAAGGCCAGGCCTTGATAACGCACGTTCGCCTTGTGAAGGATCATCGCCAGGGCATCGACGCGATCGCCATTGATCAGTACGTCCAGACGCACCATGTCCGCCGGCTCGAAGCGTTTGAAGTTATATTCCAGCGATGCATAACCGCGACTGGTCGACTTCAAGCGGTCGAAGAAGTCCATCACCACCTCGGCCATCGGCATATCATAGGTGATCGCCACCTGGTTGCCGTGGTAGACCATGTTGGTCTGCACGCCGCGCTTCTCGATACACAGGGTGATCACGTTACCCAGGTACTCTTTTGGTACCAGGATGTTGGTCTCAACGATAGGCTCACGCATCTCTTCGATGTTGTTCATCGGCGGAAGATCCGATGGGTTATCGACGTAGATGGTCTCGCCCTTGGTGGTCACCACCTCGTAGACTACGGTCGGCGCCGTGGTGATCAGATCCAGGTTATATTCGCGCTCGAGACGCTCCTGAATGATCTCCATGTGCAGCAGACCCAAATAACCGATACGGAAACCGAAACCCAGTGCCGAAGAGGTTTCCGGCTCGAAGAAGAGTGAGGCATCGTTCAGGCTCAGCTTGTTGAGCGCGTCACGGAAGTTCTCATAGTCGTCGGTCGAGATTGGGAATACACCGGCATAAACCTGCGGCTTCACCTTCTTAAAACCAGGCAGCGGCTTGTCGGCGCCATTCTTGGCCAGTGTCAAAGTATCGCCCACAGGCGCGCCGTGGATCTCTTTGATACCCGCAATCACAAAGCCCACTTCACCTGTACTCAGCTGAGCCGTGTCTGTCTGCTTAGGCGTGAAGATACCGACGCGATCGGCCGTATGGGTCTGGCCGGTCGACATCACCTTGAACTTGTCACCCTTCTTGAGCACACCATTCTTGATACGCACCAAGGAAACGACGCCCAGGTAGCTGTCGAACCAAGAATCGATGATCAACGCCTGCAGCGGCGCTTCAGGGTCACCTTCTGGTGGCGGGATCTGCGCAACGATAGTTTCCAGTACGTCGCTGATACCTAAACCTGTCTTGGCCGAGCAGCGCACCGCATCGGCGGCCTCGATACCCACGATATCCTCGATCTCCTCGGCGACACGCTCTGGGTCAGCCTGGGGAAGGTCTATCTTATTCAGTACAGGCACCACGTCCAGATCCATGTCCAGCGCGGTATAGCAGTTTGCCAGGGTCTGAGCCTCAACGCCTTGACCGGCATCGACCACCAAGAGGGCACCTTCACAGGCAGCCAGCGAGCGTGATACTTCATAGGAGAAATCCACGTGACCAGGGGTATCGATGAAGTTCAGCTGGTAGGTTTCACCATCTTTAGCTTTGTAATCGAGAGTCACACTCTGGGCTTTAATGGTAATGCCGCGCTCACGCTCGAGATCCATTGAGTCCAATACCTGCGCCGCCATCTCACGGTCAGACAGGCCGCCGCACTCTTGAATAAGACGGTCAGAAAGGGTTGATTTGCCATGGTCAATATGGGCAATAATCGAAAAGTTTCTAATATGCTTCATTGTGCGAAATGACTAAACTCGAAATTGAAATTGATCTAAAAGTGCCGAATTGTACCCGATCGCTAAACTAATACCAATTGGAATCCATCGGACAAGGAAAATAATAGACTAGTTGGCAGGGGAAATACCGTCTATGGCCCGGCCAAGGCGGGAGAGGATCACCGGCTGGCTGTTGATCTCCAGCGATTTTGCCCAGCGCCGACCCAGCCACCAGGCACTTGCCGCGCCGCTCAGACCAAGGGCGATAGTCAGCAGGTCGCTGCTCACGAGTTCTGCCAGGCCAGCGAGGAAATGTCCCAAGGTGGCGCCAATAAACAGGCCCGCCAGCGGCATAAGGTAGACGATCGCGGCCGCCTTTAAGATCACACTCTCAGGCAGGCCAAGTTTTAACAGTTCACCGGGTTCATACTGAGTGTCGCTAGGCAGCGAGAAGCGCTGCACCTTGGGCGAGAACGCCTTAGACACGGCAGAGGTGCCACAGGTGTCATTGTTATCGCAATGATTACAGGCGTTTTTAACTTTCACTTCGACCGTGACCCAGCCATCGCCTGGGCACCTGATCACTGTGGCGGTTTCTTCCATCATAGCGGGATCACTCTATGGTGATGCTTTTGGCGATGCGGCTGAGTGTCTCGGCCGGCACCTTGCCCACGGCAACCACCTCAGCATTGCCCACACGCTCGGCGGCCAAAGAGAGACCGTTGCGGGTCATCAGCTCGTCGGGCAGCGCCGTCTCGCCGGCTCTTGCCACATACACAGAGATGTTCACTAGGCCATCGCTCAGGGCGATATACTCGACCGACTCGTGGCTGCCGATGAGCCTGTGATTATCCTTGACCACGATCTTAAAGCCTTGAGGTAACCATTTGAACTGCCAGTTGTCAGCCTGCTCACGCTGGGGCTGAGGCATGATCTCGGGCCAATCCTGCTTATAGGCTTCGCGCAGGATCGCCGGCGCATCGTCAAGAACAATCAACTCAACCACCAGCACCTGCTCCAGCAGCTGCTTCTCTAGGTTCAGCATGTCGTAACGTAGCGGCAGATAGGTATCCATATCCAGCCATACCTGATAGCTATAGCGATTGTCATCGTTGGGAATAATCCGCACTAACTGGCTGGGACGCCCGGCCAGACGCGAACGTCCACCCAGGACAAACTGATAACCCGACTCTAGATCAGAGATAACGCCGGCAAACGCAGGTGGCAACACGCCTTGAATACGCTCGGCTCGCACGCTGTAGGCGGGTTGGTCATGTTCGATAAAGGTAACTGTATTGCCCACGCGCACGGCATTTTTCGGCGGGCCATTGAGGTGCTCGAGAAAAGCGACTTCTTGGTCTTCGACCTTGCCGTGAAGATAAACCAGGGGGCGTATGTGATCCGCTTGCAGATGGATCAGGGACATCTTGAATTCTTGCCCTTTCAAGGCGAGGCTCATATTTTCGAGCCAAGCCTTAGCGGACAACTCTTCCTGAGCACTGGCAGGGAAGACGAGGACTAACAGGGCCAACCAAATAAGACGCAAGCTAACTCCTTAATAATACCAATCGACACAAAGAGTATAGTCAGTGTGACCAGTATAAATAGCTTTTAGTGATTCACCGGGATAGGCGTAAGCTCACCATTGTCGTCTATATTGGCACTGTTATTCAATCTTTGCTGCAGCATATGATCTTGAATATAGGTGTTGATGCGATGACGCTGCTCCATCACTCGCTCATTGGTATAACTTTGATTCTGTTGTACCGGGCCAGTCTGTAGGCTCACAGGCGACGCGCTGCCAATCAGCGGACGGGTATTGAGCACTGGCATAGGCGCATCTTCGACGCCACCCTGATTATAATTCTGCACGCCGATCACGGCGACCAAGGCGACGCTGGCGGCGATGGCATATTGACCAAACTGCTTAAACAGCGGAACCACACTCGCAAGTTGACGTTGAGGCGCCACCTCAGGCGTTTCGACACGCTTAGGCACAAGGATACTAGGCTCAAGCTCAATCGCTGCGGCAATGTTGGCACTGAGATCGAGATTGATCGCAGCGGGCAACTCACCACGCATAGCATCACCTATCATGTGATAATCACGCCACTTCTCATGTGAATCCGTATCGGCGGCGAGTTGCGCCAACTCCTGCTCGTCGATTTCACCATCAACGGCAGCGGAAACCCATTCCTGACCTAACTTATCCATTTATCACCCATATAAATTTAGTGTATCGAATAAAATGCTTCATCGTTCCAGCAAAGGCTGCAACTTCTTGTCGATGGCTTCACGCGCCCTAAAGATACGTGAACGCACTGTGCCCACTGGACACTCCATCACATTGGCAATCTCTTCATAACTCATGCCATCGAGCTCACGCAGAGAAATAGCCATCTTCAATTCTTCCGGCAAGGTATCGAGCGTATCGAAGACCACTTTCTGAATCTCATCTGACAACATGAGACGCTCAGGGGAGGCAAACTCCTTTAGCGCATCACTGCCGTCGTAATATTCGGCCTCTTCCGCATCGACATCGTTGGCAGGCGCTCGCCTACCCTGTGCCACTAAATGATTTTTCGCAGTATTGACCGCGATGCGATACAACCAAGTATAAAACGCACTCTCACCCCTAAAGTTAGGCAACGCACGATAAGCTTTGATAAAGGCTTCCTGTGCCACATCTGCCACGTCGGCCTGATTACGCACATAACGGGCAATCAGATTAATCACTTTGCTCTGGTATTTATGTACCAGCAGGTTAAAAGCGTTTTTATCTCCTTGTTGCACTCGCTCAACGAGTTGTTGATCACTTATCTGTCCACTCATCCGAGCCGACTACTCCTAAATCTAAAATGCTGATTTCTCAGTCGCTCGAATCATATTCACATATGTAGACTAGCCCACATCGAAAAAGTTCTAAAAAAAATTGCGATATCCACATTTATTTTCTACGGCGAGATCAGTATCCATAAATGGCGTCTTGGTTTACCATAGACAATACTCGCATAACTTACCATGATACCTGATGAAACAAGTAGTTGAACATCAATCTGACGTTTTGGTTATCGGCAGCGGGGCTGCTGGTCTGACTTTAGCGCTACATCTGGCTGAAAAATCAAACGTTATCTTACTCTCAAAAGGCCCACTCAGCGAAGGCTCAACCTACTACGCCCAGGGCGGTATCGCGTCAGTGTTCGATGAAGAGGATACCATCGAATCTCACGTCACCGATACCTTGATCGCCGGGGCCGGGTTATGCGATGAAGAAGTTGTGACCTTTACCGCCGAAAACGCCAAGAGCGCCATGGAGTGGTTGATTCACTGCGGCGTCGCCTTCGATAAAGAAGAAACCGCCGACGGCGACGAGAGCAAGGCCCCCTATCATCTGACCCGCGAAGGTGGCCATAGCCACAGACGCATCCTGCACGCGGCCGATGCCACGGGTAAAGAGGTGCAGGTGACGCTACAGGAGCGTGCCCTGAGTCACCCCAACATCAAGGTACTGGAGCGCTACAACGCCATCGACCTTATCACCACACGTAAGCTCAAGCGCCCGGGCAACCGCGTCCTCGGCGCCTATGTGTGGAACCGTAACGAAGAGCATGTTGAAACCGTTAAGGCTCGCTTCGTCGCACTGGCCACAGGTGGCAGCTCTAAGGTGTACCAATATACCTCTAACCCAGATATCGCCTCGGGCGATGGCATCGCCATGGCCTGGCGCTCGGGCTGCCGGGTGGCCAACATGGAGTTCAACCAGTTCCACCCCACCTGTCTCTACCACGCCGATGCCCGCAACTTTTTGTTGACCGAGGCACTGCGCGGTGAAGGCGCCTACCTTAAGCGTCCCGATGGCAGCCGCTTCATGCCGGACTTCGACGAGCGCGGCGAACTCGCGCCTCGCGATATCGTGGCCCGCGCCATCGACTATGAGATGAAACGCTTAGGTGTCGACTGTGTCTACCTAGATATCAGCCACAAGCCGGCCGACTTTGTCATCAAGCACTTCCCCACTATCTATAGACGCTGTCTGGAACTGGGAATAGATATCACCAAAGATGCTATCCCTGTGGTACCGGCAGCCCACTATACCTGCGGTGGCGTGATGACAGACCTTCATGGTCAGACAGATCTCAATGGTCTCTACGCCATCGGCGAAGTGGCCTATACCGGCCTGCACGGCGCGAACCGTCTGGCCAGCAACTCGCTGCTTGAGTGTCTGGTGTTTGCCCGCGCGGCAGCCGAAGATATCGAGAGCCAGCTGGCCAAGATCCCTATGCCGGGTACCCTGCCCGCCTGGGATGAGAGTAAGGTATCGAACTCGGATGAAGAGGTAGTGATCGCCCACAACTGGCACGAACTACGTCTGTTCATGTGGGACTATGTGGGGATTGTGCGTTCAGACAAGCGCCTCGAACGCGCCCTGCGCCGCTGCGCCATGCTGCAGCAGGAGATCCAGGAGTACTACAGCAACTTCCGCGTGAGTAACAACTTACTCGAGCTGCGTAACCTGGTCCAGGTCGCTGAGCTGATCATCCGCTGCGCCATGGAGCGAAAGGAAAGCCGCGGCCTACATTACAATATCGACCATCCCAACAAGAGTAATAATCCGCTACCAACCATATTGCATCCAGAGCAATAGCGGTAAGGGCGTTAGCCAAATCTCAGTAGCAGGCGACACAGGTGCCGATAACCTGTGTCGTCAAACATATCCCGCCATAAGATAACCAGGCGTTTCTGCTCTCCCTCGTATAACCAGAACAACACTACCAAGGGACTGACCCAAATCCTGCGATAACTAAGCTGTTGCTCGATTGCTTCGTCAACCTGCTGCACTTGCATACGCGAATCTAACTCGTCGCGGATAAGACCAATTCTGCCCGACTCATCCAGCCAGAAGGCAAGAGACCAACGTCTTAGCGCAATAAACTGATAGAGGAAGAAAGTGATTGTAGCCGTTAACAGGCCATACTTGAGGGTGAGAAACCAGAGAGAGGCAATTGGCGGCCAGACCAGAAAAGCACTCAGGCACAGAGCCGCAAAACAGACCAGCGAGAGTCGCTGGTCGAAGGAGGCTGTCAGGTGAAAGTTATGGCGCCGCCCGGCCACGAACTTTGACCACCATGTCGGCGAGCTGCGGGTCTGGACAGGCCTCATGGCCCATAAACCAGGCAAACAACTCAGGATCTTCACACTCTAACAGACGAACGAAAACCGCCTTATCATCTATAGACAGCTGTTCATATTGGGTCTCAACAAAGGGTTGAAACAATACATCAAGCTCTAACATGCCCCGTCGGCACGCCCATCTTACTCTGGCTATGTTCATTGGCTCTGACACACAACTACTCCCCTATTTTCGATTGGCGATAGTGTACCAGTTAGGCCGCCGGCTTCACACCGTTTTATAGCCGCTCCACCTCGAGATCCTTACCGGCGAAGAGATCGCTAAAGTCGGTTTCCAGCAGGGATTTTACCGCCGGATGTTGGATCATCCGCTCGGCAAACATCACATGGTAGACCTCCTTTATATCGTCAGTCTCACCCAGAATCTGCATATCGTGGGCAAGAATATCCTGCTTATAGATAGATGGCGCCACGAAAATACCCTGCTTGAAGAAGCCAAACGCCTTCATCATGGCCGCATCATCGAACTCGCCGAGTATGGTGACATCCAGGCCATTCTCATCGAACCAGTGATGTAGCTGCTGGCCGAGCGAGGTGCGCTTGCCCGGGATCAACAACTTGCCCTCTTCCAGACAGGCGGGAAAGGGTTTGTCATAGGTGGTCGAAGAGAAAAACGCCACGCCGCACTCGCCGAGCTTCTTCGATAGGATCTCCGGATACTTGAGCGACTCACCGGCGCAGTCGGATAAGATCATATCCAGCTTATGGGCCCTTAAGCGCTCCATCAGGCTCTCGTGGGTCGCCTCATAACAGGCTAGATGCATAGAACCATCGCTGGGCACAACCGAGAGCAGCACCCGACTGGCCAGCGCCTTAGAGAGCGCATCGGCGATACCCACCTCGAACAAGATATTATTATCCTTTTGATAATTCAGGATATCTAACATCTCATAGCTCAGGCTGAACATCTTATCGGCGTAGCGAAACACCAGTTCGCCCAGCTCGGTGGGCTCAAGATTACGCCCCACCCGCTTAAACAGAGTACCGTTGAGGCGCTGCTCGAGTACGCGGATCTGCCCAGTTACCGTTTGCGGGGTCAAACATAAGGTTTCGGCGGCCTTGGCCACCGAGCCCTTCTTATGCACCATCCAGAAATAATAGAGATGGTTATAGTTCAGATGCGACATCAAGGCTCGCGTCTCTCCTGCTATTTAAGACGTTGGCAATCCATCATGTTGTACATGACTTCGCTTAGCGTCTCTATCGAATCCACCTTGCCCATATCCAAGGCCTCGGAGAGCCCCTGCACCAGGCTGTCGCGATCGGGCAGGCGTCCCTCGCAGTAGGTGCGATTAGCCTCTTCGAAGCGCTTACCACTACGGTACTTGAGGGCGCGGGACTCATATCCATTAGTCTCGACCCGCTTGCCCATCGCATTAGGCTTAAACATGAGGGCACCGTCGACAACCCCCTCCAAGTAATGCTGACAGGCGACGCTGTTGACATCTTTATCGCACGCCTCTAGCTGGCTGGCATAGGCGCCCCCGGTCAAGCCGAATGAGAGCATGAGTGTCACGACGAGTTTTTTCATGATTTTTCTCCTTTCTCTGGAAGCACCTTAGATAACCAAAAATATCCTATCACCGCCGACATGATCGACCCGGTCAGAATGCCAAGCCGCGCCAGATCGCCGTAGGCCTCGCCATCGCCGATAAAGGCCAGGGATGAGATGAACATCGACATGGTAAAGCCGATACCACACATCACGGCCACAGGGGCGATATGACGCCAGCCCATGCCATCAGGCAATGCAGCCAGCTTAAGCTTGACCGCCACGAAGCTAAACAGCATTACCCCAAGCGGTTTACCCAGCAGTAGGCCAAGAGCGATACCCACAGGCACAGGAGATAACAGATCCCCAAGGCTCATGCCCGACAGATCGACCCCGGCATTGGCAAAGGCAAAGATAGGCAATATGACAAAGGTGCTCCATGGGTGCAGGCTATGCTCCAGATGCTCTGACGGTGAGCTACCATCTTTGGCCCGCAGCGGAATACAAAATGCGATGATCACACCGGCCAGGGTAGCGTGTACCCCAGATTTGAGCACGGCGATCCAGAGGATCAGGCCCACCACCCCATAAGGAGCAAGCGCGGTCACACCCTTTCGATTTAGCCCCACCAAGATCACTATCGCCAGCGCAGCAACCACTAAGCTGATGGCAGAGAGATCTGTGCTATAGAACATGGCGATAATCACCACTACACCCAAGTCATCTATGATGGCCAGCGCCAGCAAGAACACCTTAAGCGCCACCGGCACCCGGCTCCCCAGCAGCGCCATGATACCTAGCGCGAAGGCAATATCGGTCGCGGCAGGAATAGCCCAGCCTGCCTGGGTAATAGGGTCGGCATAGTTAAAGATCAGGTAGATCGCTGCGGGGAAGATCATGCCACCTATGGCGGCAAAGGTTGGCAAGGATGCCTGCTCGCGGCTCGACAATGCGCCTTCCAGCAGCTCACGCTTCACTTCCAGGCCGATCAACATGAAAAACAGCGCCATCAGGCCGTCGTTAATCCAGTGGATCAGCGTCTTATCAATATCCAGACTGCCCACACGCACCTGCATCTCTGTGTGCAGGAAGCCTTGATACAGACCTGATAGCGGGGAGTTCGCCATTATCATCGCCAAGATAACGGCCGCCATCAATAAGATGCCACCGGCCGATTCCTGGCTCAGAAAATTTCTAATCGCCTTTTCCATAAATAAACTCCAAAAACACTTAATGTATTGAGTCTAGCGGAATGCAACCTAGCTGAATAATCGTTTGCATCGGCATTAAACATCGGTAATTCCGAGGTATTAAGTGTAGTCAGTCACCGCTGACTAATCAATAGCATGCAGTTTTACTTAGCGGGAGTGGCGATTAAAACCATATGTGACGGGGATCACAGGCAGATTGAGATTGAAAGGGAGATTTTTTATGCAGAATAAATTAATAAAGCGCGGCGACTCACAAAGAGTCTGCCGCGCCTTACCTCAGAAATTCCTCAGTCTTAAGGATGACACTTAAACAGAGAAGGGATACTGAATCGCCTCGTGGTGCTGATAACCAGTCACCTCGAAATCGTCCATGGTGACCCAGGTCTCGAGATCTTCCAGCGACTTGATATCCGGATTGATGCTTAGCTTAGGCGACGGGAAGGGCTCGCGCTTAAGCTGCACCTCCTGCATCAGGGGTAACTGATCTTCATAGATGTGCGCATTGACTATCTTATGGTAGGCCTTACCCGGTTTGTGACCTGTGATCTGCGCCACAATCGCCAGCAGGGCAAACACCTGCACCTGATTGAAGTTTAGCCCTAGGGGAACGTCGCAGGAGCGCTGGAAACTGTTGAGGTATAAGGTATCGCCCAGCAAAGAGAAGTTATGGGTGTGCATGCAGGGACGCAGACAGCCCATATGAAATTCACCTGGATTGTAGAAGCTTAAGATCTCGCCGCGATCATCGACCCCTTTAGACAGGTTGTCGATTATCTTTCTTAGCTGATCTACTGTGCCGCCATCTGGCTTTGCCCAGGCTCTGCCCTGCACCCCGTACACCCGGCCCATATCGTCATGACCCTTACGGTGAGGGTTATTCAGCCAAGCGCTGTTTTCATTGGCGTTGGCATCCCAGGTCTTGGCGCCCAATTTTCTGAAGTCGGCGGCATTGTCATAGCCCCTGAGGTAACCCAGCAGCTCGGCAATCGCCCCCTTCCAGAAACTCTTACGCGTGGTGATCAGGGGAAACTCGTTGGCGGCCACATCATATTCCAGATCGGCATTGATCACGGTTAAACAGCGCTTTCCCGTGCGCTCGTTTTCAACCCAGACGCCCTCATTGATGATTCGTTCACATAATGCCAAATACTGTTTCATCTTATCCTACTTATCATTGTTGCTTGGATGGGGACTTTAGCGCCCTTCCCTAATCGAGTCTTAATCTAGCTTTAGCCGAGCCTTTGTTCTATCAACCGCTTTTTTACGGCCATCTCTAGCTGAGGGCTAACTTGATCCCGGTAAAGAATAACATGATGGCGAAGATTTTCTTCAATCTTGCCGTGGGCCAGACACTGGCCGCCTTCGCCCCCAGTGGCGCCGTCAACATAGAGGTGCAGACGATGCCGAACAAGGCGGGTAGATAGATATAGCCTAGGGTGTATTCGGGCAGCCCTTGAGTCGCCCAGCCAGCAAACACATAGCTGAGACTACCAAACAGGGCGATCATCAGCCCTGTCACCGAGGAGAAACCTATGGCGTGGCGCATCTGCACGCCGCACCAGGTCAAAAATGGGATAAACAAGATGCCGCCGCCTATGCCCATTAGTGCGGCTATGATGGCGACAAACATTGCGGTAACAAACAGAGAGGGACTCGCGGGTAAGCTACGCTCGCCCTCTGCCGCCTTAAAGGGAAACACCATCTGCAGCGCCATCAACACCAAGAAACCAGCAAATACCTGCTTGAGTAGCTGAGCAGAAAACAGCGAGGAGATAAAACCTGCGGACAGGGCACCAACTATTAAGCCCGGCAGCATGATGGTGAGTAGATGCCAGGGAATATTACCGCGGGCATGATGAGCCCGGGCAGATGAGGCCCCGGTTAGAATGATCGCCGCCAGCGAGGTGGCAATAGCCACATGGGTCAAATGCTCAGGCACCACGCCCGCCATGGGCAGAAGAAACAGCAATACAGGTACGGCTATCACGCCACCGCCAATGCCTAACAGGCCCGCCATAAAACCGATGAAGGCCCCCAGGGCAATACAACTGACAACTATGGTGAACATGTAACCTCGACGGCAGTGGCGAAAGGAGGCATTAGCTTAAAGGAATTACCGACAGATTGAAATTGCCTAACGCTCACAGAGAGAAACTCACTTATAGGAATTCGTCCAGACCTTTCTCTTTCAGATACAGCGTCAGCAGTTCCCTCACCTCGAAGCCGTTGGTGAGTGACAACGCCTGGGCAAGCAGCTCACTCAAGTCCTGATAGGACACCCTACGGATCAGATAATTGATCTTGGCAAGACTGCCCTGGTTCATACTCAGCTGGGTATAGCCCATGGCGACCAGCAGCAATACGCCCATGGGTTCGCCTGCCAGTTCACCACAGACGCTGATCGGCAGGCGATACTCTCGGCACGCCAACCTCGCCTGGGTCAGCGCCCGTAAGATCCCCGGATGATAGGAGTCATACAACGTACTGACTCTTGGGTTGTTTCTATCGACCGCCAGCAGATATTGAGTCAGGTCGTTCGAGCCTACAGAGATAAAGTCGACCCGTTTGGCCACCTCTTCGAGCTGAAACAGCAACGCAGGCACCTCCAGCATTATGCCTATCTTAGGCCGCTGCAGGTCTGGATGAACATCTTGCTTCACCTCGAGATAAGCCTGCTCCAGATAGGCGATAGCCTGATCTATCTCGTCCAAACAGCAGACCATGGGCAGCAGAATATGCAGCTGCTCACCGCCCCCCGAAGCATTGAGCATGGCTCTGAGCTGCACCAGAAACAGCTCAGGATGATCCAACGTCAGACGGATCCCGCGCCAGCCGAGGAAAGGGTTCTCCTCGATAATAGGCAGATAAGACAATGGCTTGTCACCGCCCACATCCAGGGTGCGCATCACCACGGGACGCCCAAGCGCGGCATTCAACACCTGACGATAGACCTCGACCTGTTCGGCCTCGCTGGGGAAGCGGGTCTGTAACATGAAAGGGATCTCGGTGCGATACAGGCCGACACCGTCGGCGCCTTCGGCGATTTCCGAGGCCAGGCTGCTTAACAGCCCGGCATTAAGATAGAGATGAATTCGGCGCTCATCTAAGGTCAATGCAGGCTTAGACAGCTCCTCGGCATAACGTTTCTGCAGCGCCTTCTCCGCCGAGATCAGGCTGCGATACTCACCGATCAGCGTCGGTGTGGGCGAGATCAGCACCTGTCCGCGGTTGGCGTTTAGGATCAGCTGTTTGCCATCGATACCGGCATTGAGGATCCCCTCGACACCTATCACCGCCGGGACGCCGAAGGCGCGCGCTAAGATAGCCGCGTGGGAGTTAACCCCACCTAGCTCTGTTACTATGCCCACCAGCTTGTGCTGGGGGAACTCGGCGAGCATGGTCGCCGTGGCTTCCTTGGTCACCAGGATCACGGGCACATCCAGTTCCAGCTGCATCTTCTGCGGCTCGATCAGCTCACGCAGCACCCTCTGGCCCAGATCGCGAATATCCGTCGCCCGTTCCTGCATATAAGGGTCTTGCATCTGCTGGAAATGATCTATGTAGCGCAGCGACACCCGGCTCACCGCCGAGATAGCCGTCCAGCCCGCCTGGATCTCCCGTCCATATTCACCGCCCAGGCTGGTATCATCCAGCAGCAGTTGCAGAGCTGAGAAGATAGACTGCACCTCTTTCTCATTCTCGCCATCGAAGCGCTGTGACAGGGCGCTGAGGGTGTTGCGACAGGCATCCAGCGCCTGACTCAGGGCGAGCAGTTCTTCGTCAACCTGCTGGGTGCGACGCCCCTGCTGCTCAAGAGGAATCTCGCCCCCCAGCACCATGGCGTGAGCGATCACCACGCCACTGGCTGCCGAGGTACCGGTATAGACACACTTGTCCGGCGCCGATTTCACCTCGGCCTTCTTACGCTGCTCACGCACCGCCACCGCCAACTGGGCGGCGAGCGTCATCAGGAAGGCCTCTTCGGCCTCGCTAAACTGGCGCGCGTCGGCCTGCTGCACCACCAGCACGCCTAGGATTAATTTCTGATAAATGATGGGGACGGCGAGAAAGGCACGAAAATCTTCCTCGTCGACTTCGGTGAATAGCTTAAATCTGGGGTGTTGCTGGGCATCGGCCAGGTTGACCGGCTCTTCGCGTTCGGCTACCAGACCAACCAGGCCCTGGCTTATAGGCATCTTGACCTTGCCCACGGCTCTCGGGTCCAAGCCATCGGTGGCCGACAACACCAGCTCCTGCTCTTCCAGGATATAGATGGAGCAACACTGGGTCTCCATCGCCGACTTGGTCTGGCTAACAAGCAAAGAGAGGGCTGATTGAAGATCATCGGCTGCGGCTACGGCCTGAGTGATGTCTCTGAGCGTCTTTAACACAGCCTACCTCTCCCTCTATTACTTGCCATCTTAGCTACCTGCGGCGACCTCTTCTTCTGCCGCCTTGAGTATTTTCCTGGGCCTGAAACGGCAAGGCCGTCGGCGCAAACTCTTTCATTACCTTTCGGTACACGTCTCGTTTAAAGGATACCACCTGTCTGACCGGATACCAGTAACTGACCCAACGCCAGTCATCAAACTCCGGGTGGCCGCTTGCCGCCAGATCGATGGCAGACTCCTGACTCTTCAACTGTAATAGAAACCACTTCTGCTTCTGTCCGATACATAAGGGTTTACTGTCTTGCCTAATTAACCGTTTAGGTAATCTATAACGCAACCAGGAACGAGTTGAGGTTAACACTTGCACATGTTCAGGCCTTAACCCAACTTCTTCATACAACTCCCGATACATGGCTTGCTCGGCGCTTTCGCCTTCATCCACGCCACCTTGCGGAAATTGCCAGGAATGTTGACCAAATCTTCTGGCCCACATCACCTGCCCAAAGCGATTACAGATAATGATGCCTACATTTGCACGAAAGCCGTCACTATCAATCACATGGACTCCAAAATGAAATATTCTAATGAATCGATTGTTTCACAAAGCGGCGTCGGCGGCAATTCCCCATTAACAGATATTGTTTGGATAAAAAACTAAAATTTTTACTTTTATCAACAGAGCCTGGCGAGCAAACTCGGGGATATCCACAAAATCTGTGGATATCTCTGTTTGAAACTCAGTTAAAATTGTCAATTTAGCCAAATCACAGATCAAAACCCAAGCAGATGCCAGCCGAAATTTAAACGATAAACAACTGTAATTAAATAAAAATTAATTGTTCACACTATGAGATCATTTGTTCACACTCAGAGATCGCACAAAAAACACCCAAAGCCTGTGTCAAGTAAAAAACCAAATAAAGTCCCCAAAGGTTATTCACAGACAAATAGATTTATCGACTCTTACAGCGGAAAAATGTCATCAAAATCCCCTTGACAAGGGTTTTTTTATTCTGCCATGTGACAGACTTATTCAGTTATCCAATAAATCTGTGGATAAGTGTGTTGGAAAGGGTGGGGAAATCACAGAGTAACTTAAATAACTCGCGATGTTCCTAAATGAACAATATGGCTAAAGCTATGTTTTTCAGTAACTTAATTTAAAAAGGCTCAAGGATCTCCCTGTCCTAAAAAGATCGCACAATTTTTAACCTCGATTGATTAAGTGCATAACTCGGGTAAAATCCCCCCCATGAAAAGTAAAATTCTTCCCCCCGAATCCCTCGACGAGCTAATGCAGCGCGCCCAGGAGATGGCCGGACTCACTCTGGGGCAGCTGGCCGAGCTTCACCATGTCGCCGTGCCGAGCAACCTGAAACGAGACAAAGGCTGGATAGGCCAGCTTATCGAACTCGAACTGGGGGCCACCGCCGGCTCTAAGCCGGAGCAGGACTTTCTCCATCTCGGCGTCGAGCTCAAAACCATCCCTGTGGATGAATCGGGTAAGCCGCTAGAGACCACCTATGTCACCGTCGCCCCGCTGATGAATATCAACGGCCTCAGATGGCAGGAGAGTCTGGTGTACCACAAGCTACAGCGGGTGCTGTGGATCCCGGTGGAAGGCATTCGCCACAAGCCGATTGGCGAACGGCGCATCGGCAGTCCCATCCTCTGGACCCCGAGCGAAGAAGAAATGGCGCAGATACGTCAGGACTGGGAAGAGATCATGGAGCTTATCGCCTTAGGCAAGGTCGAGCAGATCACCGCCCGTCACGGCGAGGTGCTGCAGCTCAGGCCCAAAGGCGCCAACAGCCGCGCGCTCACCCAGAGCATAGCGCAGGATGGTCAGGTTAAACTCACCAACCCGCGGGGCTTCTATCTTAAGATCCCCTTCACCCAGCAGATCTTGAGCCGCTATTTCTAGGCGATTTGAGCCGCTATTTGCCGGCGATTTGCGCTGCTATTAGTGGGCGATTCAAACCAGATTTCAGTATCTAGTCAAAAGGGGTGACAGAGAAGGGTCATTTCTCACACTTTAGACTTTTAGATAATCGACAAAGTGCGCCCCTTTCTGTCAGCATCCCCCAAGAAAAAAACAATCACCACGGTCACTTAACACTTGTTCAACATAAATTTGTCGCTTTTTTGGCACATCTAGACTTCATTTGACTTAGATCACAAATATCACTGGAAATTGTAGGGGTGTTTTCTATACACTAGCGCATCCTGAGATTTGTGCAGCATTTAGGAATTTTCTGTCACTGTGAGAGCACGCATTCAAGCAAAGAAGCTCGTATTTGCCATTTTCGCTTGGGCTATTGCCATGGCGGCCTTTGTGTTTTTCCGCTATGCGCAAACACCAGAGCTGCCCCAATGGGCGGTAGGCACAGCCGATCTCGCGACCCTGGCGATCTATATGGGGATCATCTTTGGTAGTCTGCACTGGATGTCGAACCTGATCGCCGACTTTAGCGCCATCAATCGCCTGCCCTATCTGTTTTCGGTGATCTTCAAGGGACTCTTCCTCTTGCTTGGGGCGACCACCCTCGCCTACATGACCCAGTTCCTCAACATGTGGGCCATCGAGAACCATATGTCGACCCTCAGGCAAATGTTGACCGCACATATTCTCTACAGCCCCTCGTTCCAGGCCCTGATCATCTACCTGGTGGTGGTGCGTGTCGGCCTGGCCTTCATTGAGCAGATGGCGCTGTTGGTCGGCCCACGTATTCTGTTTAATATCGGCTTGGGTAAATACCACAGGCCAAGGTACGAACAGCGCCTGTTTCTCTATCTGGACATGGTGGCCTCGACCACCCACGCGGAATCTCTGGGTGACTATCGCTTCAGTCGCCTGATCCAGGACTGCTTTAGCCTGTTATCGGACACTGTGGTCAATAACGACGCCGAGATCTATCGCTACATGGGTGATGCCGTGCTGATCCACTGGCCACTGGAAAACGGCATCATAGAAGATCGCAGCTTCAATATTTATTATGAGTTCAGCCAGCAGCTTAACTGGCAGCGCAAGTACTTCGAAGAGCAGTATGGTTTCGTGCCTAAGTTTAAGGCGGCGGCCCACTGTGGTCAGGTGGTGGCGGCTGTGGTTGGGGTGCAAAAGCAAGAGATCAGCTTCTTCAGCGACGTGCTCAATACCCTGGCGAGACTCCAAGATCAGTGTAACCCACTGGGGCAGCGGATGCTAATCTCAGGCTCACTGCAGTCTCTTATCGATACTGGCGACAGTCACTACGACTTTACCAACCTTGGTCCAATCAAACTCAAGGGGAAACAACACTCTATCGAGGTGTATGGCGTTTCCCCCAAGGGTAGCAACAGTTAGGGCTAACTCTCCGCCTGTTCCAACAAGCTTTGAATCGCCTTACCTAAGGTTCTGAAAGTCATGATACGGCTGGAGGTCTGACGCCAGACCAGGCCGATATCCCGGTAAGGCGCCTCGCCCGGCGGCGTCAGGGCGGTGAGATCCGTATCGTTCAAAATCCCCGCATCTATCGCCATCTGTGGCAAGAAGGTGGTCCCCAACTTGCTGTTTACCATCTGTACCAGGGTATGCAGACTCGTCGCCGCGAAGGGGTTGATCTTGTCGCTATCCGCCAGACTGCAGGCGCTGATGGCATGGCCGGTAATACAGTGTTCCGACTGCAACAGGAAGATGCTCTCATCGGGCAGCGCCTTGTAATCTATCGGCTGGTGCACCTCACTGCTGAGCTCCTTATGCATCACCAGCTTAAAGGGATCTATCCCCACCTTCATGCTGTGATAGCCACTGGTGTCGGCCGGCAGAGCCAGCAGCAACAGATCCAGCTCGCCCTTACCCAGGGCGTCCAATAGTCGCTCAGTGGTATCTTCCTTCAGAAACAACGTCAGTTCGGGGTATTCCTGCTGACAGAGTTTCACCACCCGGCTCAGCAGAAACGGCGCAATGGTGGGAATACAGCCCAGGCGAATATCCCCCGTCATAGGCTGGCCCTGATGCTTAACCAGCTCCACCAGATCGTCGACGTCGGTGAGCAACTTGCGCGAGCGCTGCACCACCTCCTCGCCGATGGCGGTGAAGATGAAGGACTTATGATCACGCTCGATCAGCTGATGACCCAGCTGTTCCTCCAGGTTTTGAATCCCACTCGACAGGGTCGACTGGCTCACGTGGCACAACTTGGCCGCGCGATTAAAGTTCTGTTCCTGATAGAGATTGACCAGATAGTAAAGGTTTTTCAGGCTCGGCAGATGTTTCATAAAATCGATTACCAACTTCCATTTACATTCAATTACTCAATCTAACTCTAGCACAAGCGGCCCCAGGATTAACCCTTTCTTATGCCAGAAGTGTGAAGCGCTGCCCAAAAGCGGCCAAATAGTACACAAATAAAAACGCCCCCGATGATCTTTCATCGAGGGCGCTATCAATCTTTGCTGGCTTTTATGTACAGGCTTTAGCGTACAGGCTTGGCCTACTACTTTGCCGTTTTAGGCCTTAGATTCCAGATAGGCCTTCAGCTCGGCCAGATCTTTGCTGGCATTGTCCACGATCACCTGCAGCCAGGTGCCGTGCTCGGCTGGCCACTCGGCCGCCTCGCCATGTTGCAGCAACTGAGCATACTGCTGGATGCGTTTCAGTCCCACAGAACCGGCAGCGCCTTTGAATTTGTGCGCCTCAGAACATAAGGTATCTTTGTCTTGTGCTTCCTTAGCGTTGACCAGGTTGCCAACATACTCGGGCATCAACTGTTCAAACAAGACGACACTCTTTAGCAAAGTGCCCGCACCGATAGCGCTGCAGTACTGCTCAAGTGTGTTGAGATCCAATATTGATTCTAACTCGGCTGTTGCCATCTTAAGGCACCTCTCGAAAAAAGCTGACGGGACAAGAATAAAATTCACCCCATAATAGCGCCTAGAATGGCGGGCGCAACTAATTGAAGCATATGCAAGTTAAATACCTCCTTATTTAACCTTTCATTAACCATGCGTTAAATTAATTGCTCAATTGTTCACGTTTTTTGCGCCTAAACCGACAAATGATCACCTGCCGAATCGGTCAAATAATGCCCCTGGCCGCCCAGGCGTTCCAGGTTCTTGACGATGGCCACCAACCCCTCCCAGCGATAGGCACACCAGTCGGGTGCCAGCAGCATAGGCTTCTTGGCGTAGGCGGTAACACGATGAAAAATCACTTCTTTAGGCGTGAGACGAATCAACTCGCCGACACTCTCGGCGTAGGCTTCCTGGGTCAATAAACTCATTCGCCCTGCCCGCCAGGCCTTGGCCATGGTGCTGCCCTCGACGATATGCAGTGGATGAATTTTGAGCCCATCGACCCCGGCATCCAGCACCGCCCTGTGACTGGCTAAATAGTCCTCATGGTTCTCACCTGGCAGCCCCAAGATCAGGTGGGTACACACCTTTAATCCCGCCTTTCTCGCCCGGGTGACAGTATCACGATACTCCTCGAAACCATGTCCACGATTGATCCGCTTAAGCGTCTCAAGGTTGGCGCTTTGCAGGCCGAGCTCCAGCCACACCTCCAGGCCACGGGCCTGATAACCGGCCAGCAGGGCGATCACCTCGTCGCTGACACAATCGGGGCGGGTGCCGACACACAGGCCGACGATATCGCTGTCGGCCACCGCCTCATCATAGCGCTGTTTGAGCAACTGATACTCATCATAGGTGCTGGTGTAGGCCTGAAAGTAGGCGATGAACTTGCTGGATTTGCCCTGGGCGCGCTGGCGGCCATTGGCCAGCTGCACGGCGATGCTGTCTACCGAGCCATGCTCATGGCTGAAGGAGGCCACATTACAGAAGGTACAGCCACCCCGTCCCAGGCTGCCGTCACGATTGGGGCAGGTAAACTTGGCATCCAGGGTCAGCTTCTTGAGGCGCTGGCCATACTGACGCTTGCAATGCAGGCCAAAGGTGTTGACATGGCTATCCAGTCCCACGGGGTATTCTCTCGTTCGATAAAAGGGCGGCGATTGTAACTGGCTTGATGGCGCCATTCTTGGTGCTACATCAATTTTTGGCGCCTTTCCCGGCGCGCCAGCTCACAAAGCTGGTGCAAACTTAGGGGCGCAGCACAGTATCGGCTAATACATTGGTCTAAGATTTGTTAAATAATTCACTGTATATGCAATAAAAATCACTTTTTTAGATTAAAAGACAATAATCCTTTTTGTTACATTTTGGTAAAAAATATTCAGGACAACTTCCAAAATTCTTTTTATTCATAATGTTATACAGCAACTTTTACAGTTGACGTTAACGTAAGGTTAAATTATAAACCGTATTAAACGCCCTACCCTAGTCATACTTTATGCATAAATTTGAATTGACCTTTTACTAGGCAAAAGTTAATTTGGATGGTTCGGGTGCACATCAATCGCTTGAATTTCCCCGACGTAGTATTGGTTAGTATTAGGGAGTTTTTATATGAGCTTGTATCACCCCAGTTTTGAACGAGATAACTGTGGTTTTGGCTTAATCGCCCAGATGGATGGCGAAGCCAGCCATAGAATTGTACGTACAGCCATTCATGGCCTGGATCGCATGAAACACCGTGGTGGTATTGCCGCCGACGGTCGTACCGGCGATGGTTGTGGCCTACTTATGCAACTCCCCATTAAATTCTTCGAAGCCGTGGCCAGCGAGAACGACTGGCACCTGAGCCGTAAGTTTGCCGTGGGCATGCTGTTCTTAAGCCAAGATGAGGAAAAGGCCAACTACACCAAACGCACCCTGGAACGTGAGCTGGAGAAAGAGACACTGAGTGTGGCCGGTTGGCGTGAAGTCCCGGTCAACCCTGAGGTATTAGGCCCCATAGGCCAGGCCAGCCAGCCCAAGATCTGGCAGGTGCTGATCAACTCGCCCATAGGTTGGCGTGAGAAAGATCTCGAGCGTCGCCTCTATATGGCCCGTCGCCGCCTCGAGCAGCAGATGACAGACTGTAAAGACTTCTATGTTGCCAGCCTCTCTGGCCAGGTGATCGTCTACAAGGGGCTGATGATGCCCGCCGATCTACCGGCCTTCTATCCGGATCTGGCCGACATACGTCTGCAAAGCGCCATCTGCCTATTCCATCAGCGCTTCTCAACCAATACCTCGCCCAAGTGGCCGCTGGCACAGCCGTTCCGTTATCTTGCCCACAACGGCGAGATCAACACCATAACCGGTAACCGTCAGTGGGCCCGCGCCCGCGCCTACAAATTTAATGCGCCGCTGCTGCCGGATCTGCAGCAGGCCGCGCCTTTCGTCAACGAGAGCGGATCCGACTCCTCCTCATTAGATAACATGCTGGAGATGCTACTTGCCGGCGGCATGGACCTCTACCGTGCCATGCGCTTGCTTATTCCGCCCGCGTGGCAGAGTAACCCAGAGATGGACGATGAGCTGAAGGCCTTCTACGACTTCAACTCCATGCATATGGAGCCCTGGGACGGCCCGGCAGGCATAGTGATGACCAACGGCCGCCATGTGGCCTGCGCCGTCGACCGTAACGGCCTGCGCCCGTCACGCTATGTGATCACCAAAGACCGTATCCTGACCCTGGCCTCTGAGATCGGCATCTGGGACTATGCCCCGGACGAAGTGGTCGAGAAGGGCCGTGTAGGCCCGGGTGAGCTGTTGGTGCTCGACACCCTCAACGGTCAACTCTACTCCTCGTTTGAGATCGATAACGACCTTAAGCGCCGCCACCCCTACAAGGAGTGGATGGCCAAGAACAGTCAGACCCTGATCCCCGCCGAGCAGATGCCGAGCGAAGCCCAGGGCGTATGTGAGTTCTCCGCCGACACCCTGCTGCAATATCAGAAGCAGTTCGGCTACTCCCGCGAGGAGCTTGAGCAGGTGATCTGGGTACTGGCCGAGAAAGGCGAAGAAGCCACAGGCTCCATGGGCGACGATACGCCTATGGCCGTGCTGTCGAAGAAGTCCCGTACCCTGTACGACTACTTCCGTCAGAAATTCGCCCAGGTGACCAACCCGCCAATCGATCCGCTGCGTGAAAAGCATGTGATGTCCCTGGCCACCTGTGTCGGCCGTGAGCAGAACCTGTTTAACGAGACCACGGGCCACGCCTACCGCGTGATGTTCAGCTCGCCTATCCTGCTCTACAGCGACTTCAACCAGCTGCTGGCACTGGATTCAACCTACTACCGCGCTAACACTGTCGATCTTAACTATGACCTTAGTGAAGGCTTAGAGGCAGCCATTCGCCGAGTCTGCGACGAGGCCGAGCGCCTGGCACGTACCGGCACCACACTGCTGATCCTCTCCGACAGGGCAACCGACAAGAGCAAGCAGGTGATCCCCGCCGCCATGGCCGTGGGCGCCGTGCAGCGCGTGCTGGTCGACAAGAGCCTGAGATGCGACACCAACATCATAGTCGAGACCGCCTCGGCCAGAGATCCGCACCACTTCGCGGTGCTGCTGGGCTTTGGCGCCACAGCCATCTATCCTTATCTGGCCTACGAGAGCATCTCGGCGCTGGCCAGCCGTCATGGCGTACGCGAGACCCAGCAGCTGATGCTCAACTTCCGTCAGGGCATAGACAAGGGGCTGCGTAAGATCATGTCTAAGATGGGGATCAGTACCGTTGCCTCCTACCGCTGTAGTCAGCAGTTCGAAGCCATCGGCCTGTCATCTGAGGTGGTCGAGCTCTGCTTTAAGGGTGTGGTCAGCCGCATCGAAGGCGCGAGCTTTGCCCTGCTGGAGAAAGATCAACAGACACTGCAAAAGCTTGCCTTCCAGGCCCATCAGCCCCTGCCTCAGGGCGGCCTGCTGAAATATGTTGAAGGCGGTGAGTACCACTGCTTCAACCCAGATGTGGTCAACACACTGCAGCAGAGCCTGCGCGATCAGGACTATGGCGTCTACAAGCGCTTCACCGAGTTGGTGGACGACAGACCTGTGGCGACCCTGAGGGATCTTTTCACCGTCAAGGGTGACAATCAGGCTGTCGAACTCGACAAGGTCGAGGGCGCCGAGACCCTTTACCCAAGATTCGACAGCGCCGCCATGAGTATCGGCGCCCTCAGCCCAGAGGCCCACGAGGCGCTGGCCGTGGCCATGAACCGCCTCGGCGGTCGCTCCAACTCGGGCGAAGGCGGGGAAGATCCGCGCCGCTTCAACTCGGAGCGTAATTCGGCCATCAAGCAGATCGCCTCGGGCCGCTTCGGCGTCACGGCGCACTATCTGGTGAACGCCGAGGTACTGCAGATCAAGGTCGCCCAGGGCGCCAAGCCCGGCGAAGGCGGTCAGCTGCCAGGCGACAAGGTGAGCGTAGAGATCGCCGCGCTGCGTAACGCGCGCCCCGGCGTCACCCTGATCTCACCGCCGCCGCACCATGATATCTACTCCATCGAAGACTTGGCTCAGCTGATCTTCGACCTTAAGCAGATCAACCCCAAGGCGATGATCTCGGTCAAGCTGGTATCCGAGCCAGGCGTTGGCACCATCGCCACCGGCGTGGCCAAGGCCTATGCCGACATGATCACCATCTCTGGCTACGACGGTGGCACGGGCGCAAGCCCTATCACCTCGGTGAAATATGCCGGTAGCCCGTGGGAGCTAGGTTTGGCTGAGGTGCATCAGTCGCTGGTCGCCAACGGCCTGCGCCACAAGATCCGCCTGCAGGTGGACGGTGGCCTCAAGACGGGGACAGACGTGATCAAGGCGGCCCTGCTGGGCGCCGAAAGCTTCGGCTTCGGTACCGTGCCTATGATCGCCCTGGGTTGTAAGTACCTGCGTATCTGCCACCTGAACAACTGCGCCACCGGCGTGGCGACCCAGAACAAGCAGCTGAGGGACAATCACTACCACGGCCTGCCCGAGCGCGTGATGACCTACTTCGAGTTTATGGCCCGCGAGATCCGCGAGTGGATGGCCGCTCTCGGGGTGACCGAGTTCGAACAGCTAGTGGGTCGCAGCGACTGGCTCGCGGCGCTTGAAGGCGCCACAGACAAGCAGCAACAGCTGGATCTGTCCGCCATCCTCCACAAACCAGAGGTACCAGAGGGCTGCGCCCTCACCTGGCGCGAGACCAACCCGACCGACGACAAGGGCAAGCTTAACCAGAAGATTTTGAGCCACTGCCAAGCAGCCGTCGATCAGGGCGAGCCACTGACCGCGCGCTTCGAGATCAACAACACCGACCGCTCGGTAGGCGCGGCGCTGTCTGGCTACATTGCCACCAAAGTCGGCCGTCAGGGTGCCAAGGCGCCGATACAGCTTAACTTCAGCGGCAGCGCGGGCCAGAGCTTCGGCGTCTGGAACGCCCCGGGCCTATCACTGGATCTGTGCGGCGATGCCAACGACTATGTAGGCAAAGGCATGTCGGGCGGCAAGATCACCCTCTATCCGCCTGTGGGTAGCATGTTCCAGAGCGAAAAGAGCGTCATCCTGGGCAACACCTGTCTCTACGGCGCCAGCGGCGGTAAGCTGTTTGCGGCCGGTCAGGCGGGCGAACGTTTCGCAGTGCGTAACTCTGGCGCCATCGCCGTGGTCGAAGGCCTGGGCGATAACGGCTGTGAGTATATGACTGGCGGCATCGTGGTAGTGCTGGGTAAGACGGGCGTTAACTTCGGCGCCGGCATGACGGGCGGCTTCGCCTATGTGTTCGACCGCTTCGGCCACTTCAACCGCCGTCTCAATACCGAGATGGTGGATATGCAGAAGGTGACGGCGCCGATACAGCAACAGCACCTCAAGGGGCTGATCGAAGAGCACGTGGCCGAGACCGGCAGCGAGCACGCCAAGATGTTGTTGAACGACTTTGAAAACTGGATCGATTGTTTCGTCCTGGTCAAGCCTAAGAATGTGGCGCTCGATGATCTCCTGCGTCTGGAACAAACTGAACCTGCATTAGCAGTGGTAGCGGGGTAATGGCCATGAGTAACGATTTTCAATTTATCGAAGTAGGCCGTAAGGATCCGACCAAGCATGACGCCAAGCATCGCGCCACGCAGTTTATCGAGATCTATCAGCCCTTTGCACAGCCTCAGGTCAACGAGCAGGCAGACCGCTGCCTCGACTGTGGTAACCCATATTGTGAGTGGAAATGCCCGCTGCACAACTATATCCCCAACTGGCTGAAGCTGGCCAAACAGGGACGCATACTCGAGGCGGCCGAGCTGGTGCATGAGACCAACACACTGCCTGAGATCTGTGGCCGCGTCTGTCCCCAGGACAGATTATGTGAAGGCGCCTGTACCCTCAACGACGACTTTGGCGCCGTCACCATAGGCAATGTGGAGAAATACATTACCGACACCGCCATCGCCCAGGGCTGGCGCCCGGACATGAGCAAGGTGGTCAAGCGTCAGGAGCGCGTCGCCATCATAGGCGCGGGCCCAGCCGGACTTGGCTGCGCCGACATCCTCGCCCGCAATGGCGTCAAGGCGGTGGTATTCGACAAGCATCCTCAGATAGGCGGCCTGCTCACCTACGGCATTCCCGCCTTCAAGCTGGATAAGTCTGTCATGGAGATCCGCCGCACCGTCCTCGAGGGGATGGGCATAGAGTTTAAGCTGGGCGTCACCGTGGGCCAAGATATCGGCTTCGACACCCTACTGGCCGACTATGATGCCGTCTTCCTCGGCATGGGCACCTACACCCCGATGAAAGCCGGGCTGGAGAACGAAGATGCCAAGGGCGTCTACCAGGCCCTGCCCTACCTGATTGGTAACACCCACAATGTCATGGGTACCACAGACGAAGAGACCCCATATCTGAGCCTGGCCGGTCAGAAAGTAGTAGTGCTCGGGGGCGGCGATACCGCCATGGACTGTGTACGCACCGCCGTCAGACAGGGCGCCAGCGAGGTAACCTGTGTCTACCGCCGCGACGAAGCCAACATGCCTGGCTCACGCCGCGAGGTGCAGAACGCCCGCGAAGAGGGGGTCAACTTCCTGTTCAACCGTCAGCCGACGGCCATCAAGACCAGTGACGGCGCAGTCAGCGGCATCGAATGTGTCGAAACCGCCCTGGGCGCACCGGACGACTCGGGTCGTCGCCGCCCAGAGCCGATCGAGGGTAGCGAACAGCTGATCGAGGCCGATGCCATCATTATCGCCTTCGGCTTCCAGCCGAGCCCCGCCAAGTGGTTTGGCGACTATGGTATAGAGTTAGACCAATGGGGCCGCGTGGTGGCACCTAAGGTCGCCGATAACCCCTTCCAGACCAGCAACCCTAAGGTGTTCGCCGGTGGCGACATGGTGCGCGGCTCCGATCTCGTGGTCACCGCCATCGCCGAGGGCCGCGATGCCGCGCTCGGGATTTTAAACAGCTTCGAGGCTTAAGTCTGAACCGGCTCAGATTAGTTCTGAGCTGCACAATTTGGCTTGTGATTGGCGCTTTAGCTTTGAGTGAGAGTTAAAGCGCTTTTTTTTGCCTGGGGAAAACCAGCCTGGTTTTTGTTTTTGTTACTTCTGGCGGTTTTGGTATTTGGTGGGGTGTTGAAGGCCGCACCTTCATGGCAATCTAGCGCCTGCTCGGCGGGGGCGTATGGGGATCTTATAGGTTGTAGCGTCTACCAGTTTGAGTATTGGGTGGATTGTTGAAGGTCGCACCTTCATTGCAACCTAGCGCCTGCTCGGCGGGGGCGTATGGGGATCTTATAGGTTGTAGCGTCTACCAGTTTGAGTATTGGGTGGATTGTTGAAGGTCGCACCTTCAATGCAACCTAGCGCCTGCCCGGCGGGGGTTGTGCAGATACCCTTGTGAGACGCCGCAAGTACGCTCCCTGTAGGCTCTGCCGTGACATCCCTGTCACGGAAGCTCACCAGTGTATCTACACTCGGTATCTAACGTCTCTTCGATTTAGCGGTATTTGATACGAGTAGCTAATCAGCTAAAGGGGGTCACTTCATGGCTGCCTAGCGCCTGCTCGGCGGGGGCGTGTGGGGATCTTATAGGTTGTAGCGTCTACCTGTCTGAGTGTTTGATGGATTGTTGAAGATCGCACCTTTATGGCAACCTAACGCCAGCCCGGCGGGGGTTGTGCAGATACGTCTGTGACACGCTGTACGCCATCCCTGGCCGCTCTGCGGTTTCATCTGACCTCCAAGGAGGGAGGGAATGCCGAAAAATGTCGGGAACATTTTCGGCCCTGTCACGGAAGCTCACCAGTGTATCTACACTCGGTATCTAACATCTCTTCGATTTAGCGGTATGTGATACAAGTAGCTAATAAACTGATTATTGTGGAAATTTGTGAGGTGTCGATTTAAAGTGGAGCGCTAGCCGAAAAGCTACGGCTAAAAGCCTCAGGCGTTATTCAGGGAGGATTGATGAAGATAAATAAGCTAGAGAACAAGTCGAAGCGTTTAAGAAAGAAGCTGTATCTGGGTGAGTTTGCCACCTTAGGCTTCTATGCCAATTGCCAACTCGATGCCGATCTGGGTGGCAATTTTGATACCTTTTTAGACGACATTATCGCGTTTATCGAAAGCAGAAATCTGATCGCCGGTGGTGGCGGCTCACCAGAAGAGATGAATCTGTTTCTCTGCTCCAATCAGCGTTATGGCTCTGCAACACAAGATGACAGAGCTGCGCTCCAGCAGTGGCTCGAGCGTCATGAAAAGGTGAGCGCAGCACAAGTCGGCGAACTCGTCGACGCCAACTACCAGGCCTAGCCAACTATCGAGCCTAGTCAATTAGGCTCGTTTGACTTCCCCTTGACTCTTTAAGCTGTGAATCAAGTATTTTGAAAGAACCTGACTATAAAACTTACTCGCTCGCCGAGCTAATTGAAGTGAAAGCAAATATAGATAAGACGGCTTACCCAGAGCGCTATCAGTCCCTCATCGACGAGATTGGCTTAAGGGAGCGCCATCCCGAACGCGAGCCCAAACGGGCAGAGGAAACTCAGGCCTCTCCACTATTCCTGATAAAAATCTTATTGGGCTTTGCTGTATTACCCTTTTCATGGCACCTAATTCAAGCATTCAAAACCGGAAGCATAACAAGCAGAGGCCATGTGGTTTACGATCTTGCCACGAATCCACCGGGGTTTTACTTAATCTTCTTTTGGCATTTAGCAGGTTTGATTTTTCTTATCTACTTTATTTGCTTTGGAAAGTTAGAAGAAAAAATCGAATAAACATAACGGAGCTTTAAATGGAACTTACTCTCCTGGCGGATGAACCCGCCGCCGCAGAAACCGTCGCCAAATGGTATTTCGACCAATGGTGCCTTGATTCGGGCAGGCACTCCTTCGAGTTTGTCCTTGAAAACGTCACCAAGGCAACCCGGCGGGACGAGGCCCCCCTATTGGTGCTTGCCAAGATAGATCAAAAACTCGTTGGTGCAGCAGAACTAAAACTCCATGAGATGGAGATGTTTCCCGAATATCAACATTGGCTCGGCGGCGTCTACGTGAGAGCCCACGCCCGAGGACAGGGCATAGCATCCGCCCTAGTCAGCGAAGTGATACGCCTTGCCCGCGAGGCCGGCATCACACACCTCTACCTTCAAACCGAAGATCTCTCGGGCGGTTTGTATAATCAATTTGGTTTTAAATCGCTACATGAGGTTGATTCGAAAGGGGTTCAGGTTTCGGTCATGATGGTGGAACTTTAATTTTCCCCTTTTAGTGAATGGAAGTCCTTTCAGGCTATAGCGTCTGGCTGTTTGGGTATTTGATGGATTATTGAAGGTCGCACCTTCATAGCAACCTAACGCCTGCCCAGCGAGGTCATGTGTTTGTTCTATAGGTTGTAGCGTCGACCTGTTTGAGTATTTGATGGACTATTGAAGGCCGCACCTTCATGGCAACCTAACGCCTGTCCGGCGGGGGTTGTGCAGATACGTCTGTGACACGCTGTCCGCCATCCCTGGCCGCTCTGCGGTTTCATCCCTGAAACCGAAGGTCACAGCCGTATCTACACTCGGTATCTAACGTCTCTTCGATTTGGCCGCTTTTGATAACATTCAGGAAAACTAAATGAGCATTCTGTAGATTGCTCGTCTTGTTTTGGTCCAGCTCACTTTCTCCTTGTTATGTAATGCAGTTATTGATATAAATTTCAGACATTTAAAATTTTTTGTCGCGATGTACATTAGGTGATAATGATTTGCATAGGCAGCATTCTCGCTAATAAGCGTTATATATAAACCCTGATTAGGCACATCAACTAACAAAGTCTATTTTAGTAAAGGAATTTCAATGCAAAACAATCTTAATATACGAGGAGAGCCAATCCAGAGTGTATATAGTGAATTTAAGCAAGGAAAGTATATTGTTAACCGTCGTTATCAAAGAAAACTTGTATGGACATTACCAGAAAAACAGAAGTTTATTGACTCACTTTTGAATCAGTATCCTGTTCCTCTATTTCTTGGGGTGATCTTGGATCACGCATCAAAAGGGCGTTGTTTTGAAATATTAGATGGGATGCAACGATTAGATGCAATAACATCATATATAGACGGTGACTTTCATGTTGGTGGAAAATATTTTGATCTATCTGTAGTTGCTGAAACCAATCGTTTACTAGAGTCAGGAAAGTTAATGCAAAAAGAGCCAAAACTAGATTTTGAATCATGCAAAGCATTACTTAACTATCCTCTACCAATCTCAACATCAAACTACACATCTAATGATAGCGTTGATGAAACGTTCAGAAGAATTAACACTGGCGGTGTTCGCTTGTCTAGGCAGGAAGTTCGCCAAGCTGGAGTTATTTCAGATTTCTCACAATTAGTAAGGAAATGTGCGATATATATTAGAGGGGATGTGTCGCATACTGATATTGTAGAGTTAGATAAAATGAGAGCGATAAGCCTAACCAAAGAAGATCTAGGTTATGGCATTAATATCAAGGATACTTTCTGGAATAAAAACCATATTCTTACAATAGAAAACATATTAGCATCTCGAGATGAAGAGTTGGTTTCTCATGTAATTCTCCATATATTGCTTGGCTCTGATAGCCAAACATCTTCTAAGTTTTTAGATGAAGCATATTCTGAAGGTGCTGATGCTAGCAGAAAAGTAAATGATGCGATTTTAAAGTATGGTTTTGATGCTCTTTATAAACAGTTTTGTTTTACGTTTGACGAACTAACGAAAGTAATTAATGAGTTTCCTGCTGAATACCATACGCATTTGTACAAAGGAAAGCCTAGTAAAGTACAAGGTTCTTACCAAGTTCTATTTATTGCGTTTCATAACCTACTTCTCAAAGAAAATAAAAAAATTCAAAACTATAGGGCTTTAGCCGAGCAATTAAAACACGTAGCCACAGACTGTATGGGTGCTTTAAATGGAGACTACAAGTGGCTCACCAAAGACCGGACTAAAATGGTTAAAGCTGTATGTGGCGTTATAAATTCTCAGTTTGTTGCGAGAGAAGGCTTGGATGTTTCGTCACAGTCATGGGTTGAAAATTTAGAAAATATCTTAAACCAGTCAAAAACTGAAAGTGTTTGTTATGACTTTAAAATTGGACTACATCCATTGTTTGGAGACTGTTCATTTAATGGAAAACTTACTTCGAAAATAGTTAAAACACTGACAGCTATGGCAAACTCTCATGCTGGTGAGAATTATGTAATTCTTGGTGTTGCAGATAGTAAAGAAGATGCATTAAAGCATGAGAAAAAATATGGAATAGCCCCTAGGAGTTATGGAGATTTTTACATCACAGGTATAGGGAGCGAAGCACAGCAACACCACAAAGATATAGATGCCTATCAACAAAAGTTACAGCAAGTTTTGGAAAGTCAACCTATTGATGAAAAAACGAAGCGTTTAATCCAGCGGAATGTTGTTTTCTTTAAGTATTATGAAAAGGACGTTGTAATGTTAAAAATCATACGTGGTGATTCACCAATTAAGTATGACGGAAAAATATACGTAAGAAAGTTGGCAAATACGGATCCGAATCCTATTGATAATGACAAAGAATTTGAGTTCTTTAAAGAATTTATGGAGCAGTCTAAAAGGTACCCATACAATTGATATATAACAATCAAAGGTAGTCGGACGCATAAATGCACCGCTGCTTTGGGCGTTACTGATTAAATACTCTAACGCGTTTATATCCAAAAAAGTTTTAGAACTAGGCCGTCCAGTAACGTTAAATCGAAGAGGCGTTGGATACCTGGTGTAGATACGCCGGTGAGCTTCCGAAACAAGGATGTTTCGGCAGAGCCTACATGGAATGTATTCACGGCGTCTCACAGGCGTGTCTGCACGTGAGCCTGCCGCAGGCAATAGGTAAAACGTGAAGAAATGATTATAAATTAACCTTCAAATACTATTTACGGTAGATGCTAAAGAAGCGAAAACGAATTGCTGCAAGCAATTCAAAATAACGCCTGATGTCTCGGCGTGAGTCCCCCTATCTCGCCACCGAACCACTTTATTGCTATATTAGCGCCCATTATCTTAAGACAGGCTGCGCCTTGGCGCGGCCAGATCCACCTAGACCATAAAGGGTATTCAATGAAAATTGGTATTATCGGCGCCATGGAGCCAGAAGTCGCTCATCTTATCGCGTCTATGACAGACACTCAGACCCAGACCATCGCCGGCATAGAGTTCGTCGCCGGACAGCTTGAGGGTAAAGAGGTGATCGTCACCCGCTCTGGCATCGGCAAGGTCACCGCCAGTGTCGCTACCACACTGCTGATTGAGAAATATGCCCCGGATTATGTGATCAATACAGGCTCGGCGGGCGGCTTCGTCGACAGCCTGGCCATCGGCGATATCGTCATCTCCTCTGAGGTGCGTCACCATGACGTGGACGTAACCGCCTTTGGCTACGAGATTGGCCAGATGGCTCAGCAACCGGCGGCCTTCATGCCAGACAGAACACTGGTCGAGGCGGCCAAGAAGGCGGTGGCGGATCTGGGCGAGGTGAAGGCTATCGAAGGGCTTATCTGCACCGGCGACAGCTTTATCTGCGACCCTGAGCGCACTAAGGTGATGCTGAATAACTTCCCGACCATGGCGGCCTGTGAGATGGAGGGCGCCGCGATTGCCCAGGTGTGTCACCAGTTCAAGGTGCCTTTCGTGGTGATCCGCTCGCTGTCTGACAACGCCAACAACGACTCGCCGGTAGATTTTGACAGCTACCTGGTAAAGGCGGGCCATCATTCGGCGCTGATGGTGATCTCGCTGCTGAAACACCTGTAACTATCAGACTCAGGGACGGCACACAGACCGCGACGCGATGCACGATCTCATCCAACAGCTACTGCTCGACAGCCCCTTCTATCAGGGGGCTGCCATCTTGTTGGTGGCCATCTTCATGGCGCTGCTGGCGCCGCTGCCCAGGGAATACCAGGCCTTCTACTGGTTTTCTCAGCTGGCGCGCAGCCTGTCGGCCAAGGTGGCGAGAGCTGATCGCTCCGCAAATCAGCAGCGAGTGGCGGGCAGCCTCTCTGTACTGCTCCTGGTGCTGCCCTTCTGGCTGATCCTGAGTTTCCTTTTGGAGCTGGCGGCCTTCCCCTGGTTCTTCGAGTGTCTGTTTCTCTATCTCTGCCTGTGCGACGAGCAGTTTCACAAGGTGGCGGAGGAGACGGGTCAGGCGCTAGCACGTCAGGACAAGCAGCGCGCCCGTCGCCTGCTGAGCCAGTGGGTCTATCGCGACACCCGCGAGCTCTCCGAGGTGGGCATGAGCAAGACGGTGATCGAGAAGTTGATGACCACTTCCATCTACGGCACGGTCGCCACCATACTCTTCTTCGCCGTCGGCGGCGCGCCGCTGGTGCTGGGCGCGCGAATGATTAAACAGCTGGAATACACCTGGCCGGCGCTCAACCCGCAATACCGCGAGTTTGGCCGACCCGTCTATCTGCTGAGCTCCCTGCTCTACTGGCTGCCGACCCAGGCCTGGAACTTCACCCTGGCTATCCAGGGCGGCCCCGGCGCCCTGATGCAGCTACTGAGGCCCACCAAGAGCCCGCTGCCGATAAACAATCATCTGGCCACCTGCGCCCTAGCGGCGAAAGTGCTCAACACTGAGCTTGGCGGCCCACAGAAGTTTGCCGGGCAGAGGGTCGATATCGCCCGTATCGGCACTGGCCCCAAGCCCACGCCCCATACCATCACGGCGGCACTCAGGCTGCTGCGTCTGAGCAAGGGGATCTGGGTGCTCTCCGTGCTGCTTATCCCCTGTCTGTGGGCCACACTGCGGCTGCTGGCGCACGCTTAATCGCCACTCTGGGGAGCGCTGCCTCTGCCCTGGCGTCTTTTGACTAGACAAGCCAAAAACCCTTGGTATTATTCCCCTCTGGCGGCAACATATTGACACAATAGGCATAACGACTTTGTTTGAGAATCTTCACATTTCCCTGACCACACCGGCGCTGCTGTTTCCGGCGATCTCATTGTTACTCCTGGCCTATACCAACCGCTTCTTCTCGCTGGCGGCACTGATCCGCAGCCTGAGCGCCGAGGGCAAACCTGTGCACTCTGGCCAGCTTAAAAACCTGCGCCGCCGCATCGTCATCATTCGCCGCATGCAGGAAGCGGGCGTCTCTAGCTTTGCCCTGTGCGTCCTGTGCATGATCTTCATCTATGTGGGCTTTAACAAGACCGGCTCGGTCATCTTCGGCTCCAGCCTGCTGCTCCTGCTCTACTCTCTGTTGCTGTCTGTGCTGGAGATCCGCATCTCGGTCGATGCCCTCAACTACCACCTGCAAGAGCTAGATCAATGAAGGAGTGGATCTACTTTTTCGACCTCTGCGGCACCGCGGTATTCGCCCTCTCTGGCGCCCTGGCGGCCGGGCGTCATCGCATGGATCCCTTTGGGGTGATAGTGCTTGCCTCGGTCACCGCCATCGGCGGCGGCAGCATACGTGACGCTCTGCTCGGCACCACGCCGGTGTTTTGGATCCGCGACCCCAACTACATCATAGTGATCCTGGCGACCGTGCTGCTGGCCCTGCTGTTTATTCGCAAGCCCAAGAAGGTGCCCCAGTACACCCTGCCGGTGGCCGACGCCTTCGGATTAGCCTTGTTTACCGTGATCGGGGCGGAAAAGGCGCTCAATCTTGGCCTCAGCGGCATGATTGCCGTAGTGATGGGCTTGATAACTGGCGTCGGAGGCGGCATTATTCGAGACATACTCTGTCGCCAGATCCCCATGATATTGCGCACCGAAATCTATGCGACCGCCTCGATATTCGGCGGGATAAGCTATACCTGTGCCATCACCTGGGGCTTGGCCGATAAGGTGGCCCTGGCCATCGCCATGATAAGTGCGCTCGTCATTCGCTTGGCGGCCATCAAGTGGCACCTGAGACTACCGGCGTTTGAATTAAAGAAAACATAAGATGATCAAGCAGTTTTTAGTTAGCATTCTGATGATTCTGCCCCTGGCTACCCAGGCGGCACCCGGCGATATGCCCGCCGAGCAGCAGATGGCGATCAAGTATATTCAAGCGCTGACGGATCATGACTACCGCACCCTGGCCTCCTTCTACAACCGCGACAGCGTGTTTAAGGATCGCACCGCCAGCAAGACCTACACGGGAAGACGCGACATCATAGAGTTTTTCGAGCGCGCCCACCGCGGCGTGCTGGAATACGACTTCAACATAGAACACATGTACAACTCGGGCTCACTGGTGGTGATGATAGGCAACTATCACTATCGCGGTCCCGGCAGCCTGTTTGGCAAGCCGGGCAAGGTGATCGAGCTGGCGATCCCCGGGGTGACCACGGTCAAACTGGATCTGGCCAACCACAGGGTGAAGGAGCATGAAGATCTGATGGACTATCAGACCATGCAGGATCAGCTCGCCACCCAGTAAGCAGGTCTAACCTAACGCTAGCCACTTTCAAGCTCTCTTAGTCCCAAGCTTTCCAACTTTCCAACAGGCATAAAATAGGCCTGCATTAAGCAGGCCTATTGAAATGATTCGACGGTAAATCTTTACACCAGGGTGATCTTGGCAAACTTGCGCTTACCCACCTGGAACACGCCCGTCATGCCGGCGTTAAGCACTAGACGACTGTCTTCAATCTTGTCGCCATCCAGCTTAGCCGCGCCCTGCTTGATCATACGCATCGCCTCAGAGGTCGAGCTGACCAGGCCTGCATCTTTAAGCACGTTGGCGATGCCGATACCGTCACCGGCGGCAATCTCGATCTCCTGGATATCATCTGGGATCGCGCCCTTCTGGAAGCGATTGATAAACTCCTGATGCGCCGCCTCGGCTGCCGCCTCGTCGTGGAAACGGGCGATGATCTCTTTCGCCAGAGCGATCTTCACATCTCTTGGGTTAGTGCCGTTGTCGACGTCGCTCTTAAGCTGAGCGATCTCTTCCAGTGGACGGAAAGAGAGCAGCTCGAAGTAGCGCCACATCAGGTCATCAGAGATAGACATGATCTTACCAAACATCTCACCAGCTGGCTCGCTGACGCCAATATAGTTGTTGGCCGACTTAGACATCTTCTTCACGCCGTCCAAACCTTCCAGCAGCGGCATCATGATCACCGCCTGTGGCTTCTGACCCGCGGCCTTTTGTAGCTCACGGCCCATCAGCAGGTTGAACTTCTGATCCGTGCCGCCAAGCTCGACGTCGGCTTCCAGCGCAACTGAGTCATAGCCCTGTAGCAGTGGGTACATAAATTCGTGGATGGCGATCGACTGACCCGAAGCATAGCGCTTCTTAAAGTCGTCACGTTCCATCATACGAGCAACTGTCTGCTGTGAGGCCAAGCGGATCATGCCCGCCGCGCCCAGCTCCTCTAACCAGCTCGAGTTAAACTCGATGCGGGTCTTGGCCGGATCCAGGATCTTGTAAACCTGTTCCTTGTAGGTTTCGGCGTTTGCCAGCACCTGCTCGCGTGTCAGCGGCGGACGCGTGCTGTTCTTACCACTCGGGTCACCCACCATGCCGGTGAAGTCGCCGATCAGGAAGATCACTTCGTGTCCCAGCTCCTGGAAGGCACGCATCTTATTGAGGATCACAGTATGGCCAAGATGAATATCCGGCGCGGTTGGGTCGGCCCCCAACTTGATGCGCAGAGGACGTCCCTCTTTTAATTTTTCCAGCAGATCCGATTCGAGCAAGATCTCGTCGGTACCACGTTTAATTTCTGCTAATGCTTGGTCTAAATTAGCCATCTTGGCAGCTACTCCTAAGAGCCGATAGGTAAATAATGGGGACTAATGTTACTTGTTAGCCAGCACAAATGAAAGAGTGTACACTAACAGGATCGGCTTAAGTGTTAGAAATTGGTATCGGAGTCAATGGGAAAGATCATCACACTCTTAAAACTATTACCCAGATTGCATCAAATCATATTGAGTGTCTTAGTGATGATCACCATAGGCGTGATATTTCTCCCCTCCGACGATGCCGAGGCCTCCCGTTCAACCAACACCTCGCTAACGGGTAAGATTCGCCTTGGCGAACAAGGTAGCGGCGCATCAGGCGAAAACGCTGCGAACGACACCAAGACAAACGGCTATGCCTATCCTGTGCCCCTCGCCTTTCGCACGCCCGAGCCCCCCAGCGCCGATGAGATCGCCCGCAATACCCAGGAGAGCGGCAGCTTAGACCTTAACGGCAATCTCGACCTTAATGGAAGCCTAGACCTAAATGAGAGCGCCCTGACCCAGGTCACCGACAACCCTGTCGTCGCCGAGCCTGAAGAGGAAAGGGAGAGCAGCGAGGAGTTTACCGTGCGTAGCGGCGACACCCTGGCCGCCCTGTTTAAACGCGCCGGACTCACGGCCCGTGACGTGTATGAGATCACTCAGCTCCCCAAGGCCAAGAAGAACCTTTTGAAGATCATGCCCGGCGAAGAGATCATTATCGTCAAGGACGATGCCGGTCAGCTCAAGCGGGTGGTCTATCATCTTGACCCCATCTCGACCCTGAAGATCTGCAAGGACGATAAGGGCTACAGCGAAGAGATCATCAAGAAGACGGTGGAGAACCGCACCAAGTTTGCCAGCGCCACCATCAGCAGCAACTTCTGGAACGCCGGCGTCGGCGCGGGCTTAACGCCCAACCAGATCATGCAGCTGGCCACCATCTTCGGCTGGGATATCGACTTTGCCCTGGATCTGCGCCAGGGTGATAACTTCGCCATCCTGTTTGAAGAGGAGTACGCCGACGGCGAGTTCCTGCGTAACGGCAATATCCTGGCCGCCGAGTTCTATAACCAGGGCGATCGCTACACGGCGGTGCGCTACAAGGACGGTAACTACTATTCCGACGAGGGCCGTAGTATGCGCAAGGCCTTCCTGCGCTCGCCGGTGGACTTCAAGTATGTCAGCTCCAGCTTCAACCCGCGCCGCCTGCACCCGGTCACGGGTCAGGTCAAGGCCCACCGCGGCGTAGACTATGTGGCCGCCGTCGGCACCCCCATCAAGGCCGCGGGTAAAGGACGGGTGATCAAATCCGGCTACAACCAATACAATGGTAACTATGTCTTCATCAAACATAATGAGACCTATACAACCAAGTATCTCCACCTCAAGAAACGTAAGGTCAAGCAGGGCCAGACGGTGAAACAGGGGCAGATCATCGGCACCCTGGGCTCGACCGGCCGCGTCACAGGTGCCCACCTGCATTACGAATTTATCGTTAACGGCGTGCACCGTAACCCGCGCACGGTCAAGCTGCCGCAATCTCTGCCCATAGACAGCAAGGAAAAATCCAGCTTCCTCGCCCTCAGTAAGCAATTGATGGCTAAACTTGAACAGAACAAGCAAGTGCAATTGGCCTCCCAGTGAGTCTCTCTTTTGGGTCAACAGACCCCAGGACACCTAGATGAGCAAACATTACTATATCGGCCTGATGTCGGGCACTAGCATGGATGGCGTCGACGCGGTATTGGTCGACTTCACCGACGATAAGATCACCTTGGTCGATACCCATACCGAGCCGCTGCCCAGCCATCTGCTGAGCGGCCTGCAACGCCTGTGTCAGTCGGGATCGGACGAGATCAACCGCATGGGCATACTGGACCGCAGCGTCGGCAAGCTGTTTGCCCAGGCGGTGGAGGGCCTGCTGACCAAGAGCGGCGTCGACAGACATCAGATCATGGCCATCGGCAGCCACGGCCAGACGGTGCGCCACATGCCCAACCTGGAGCTGGGTTTTACCCTGCAGATTGGCGACCCCAACACCATAGCCACCCTCACGGGCATAGATGTTATCGCCGACTTTCGCCGCAAAGATATCGCCCTGGGCGGTCAGGGCGCGCCTTTGGTGCCCGCCTTTCACCAGCAGCTGTTTGCGAGAGCCGGCCACCAGCGGATGATCCTTAACATAGGCGGCATCTCCAACATCACCTATCTGCCGGGGGATGCCAGCGCTGTAGTTGGTTTCGATAACGGTCCGGGCAATACCCTGATAGACACCTGGATAAAGCAGGTCCAGGGCGAGGCTTTTGACAGGGACGGCGCCTGGGCGGCCAGTGGCAAGACAGACGAGCAGCTGCTCAAGCAGATGCTGTCCCACTCCTATTTCTCCCTCAGCGCCCCCAAGAGCACGGGACGCGAGCTGTTTAACCAGGCCTGGCTGGAGCAGCAGACCGCAGATTTCGGCTATCTGCACGAGGCGGATATTCAGTCCACCCTGCTGGATCTCACCTGCCACAGCATAGCCAACGACTGCCTCAAGCTCACCGATAAGGCCGAGCTCTACGTCTGCGGTGGCGGCGCCTTTAACACAGAGCTGCTAGCACGTCTGGCGGCGCTGCTGCCCGGCTATCAGGTGCATACCACCGCCAGCCTAGGGGTCGATCCTCAGTGGGTAGAAGGCATCGCTTTCGCCTGGCTCGCCATGCGCCACAAGCTTGGGCTGCCGGGCAACCTGCCGGCCGTCACGGGCGCCAGCCGGGAAACCGTGCTCGGCGGCCTCTTCCCCGGCAACTGAGTAAGCCGTCTGAGTAAGGCAACTGATCACGACAACTAACACTATCCAAGGCGCTTTGCACCGCCCATCTCAGGGACAAAACTGTTAGCCTAGGGCGGCGCAGATTGCTATCATGGCGGCCAATCGGCCTAGCCACTAATTGATGAAAGAGACCGCAATGACCAAGAGTGCACAACAAGCCAGCCAGATGACCCCAGAGGCCCGTTACGACTACCTCGTCGAACAAGCCAAGGCCACCAAGACCCTATGGACCCTACAGGATGTCGATGGCTGCGTCATGCTGACCACAGAAGATGAAGACTGCATCCCAATGTGGCCATGTGAAGAATCCGCCAAGCAGTGGGCCGTCGACGACTGGGCCGACTGCATCCCACTGGCTATCCCGCTGGACGAGTGGCTGGAGCGTTGGGTACCAGGCATGCAGGACGATGACCTGTTTGTCGCCGTGTTCCCGGTACAGGACGATCTAGGCGTGGTGATCCCACCCTATGAGCTTGAACAGCGCCTGACGCCTAAGCCGCGTCACTAATCGGCCGCCATTAAGACTTTCGGTTCAGACAATGGAAGAGAACAAGGTGTCGATGCCAGAGATGACTGAGACAAACGGCCAGGCTGACAAGGCACAAGCCGCTGAACTCACAAAAGCCGCTAGCCAGCAACCGGTGAAGGATAAGCTGCCCAAGCGTCTGCTGGCCCTGCTGCTTCTGCTGACCCTGGCCTCCGTCAGCGGCCTGATGGCCAAGCAAGGCGTGCTGTTTTGCATGTTGACCCTGCTGATGGTGATTGCCGTGCTGGGCCGCCAGAAGGCCGGACTCTATATGCTAAGGGGTTACACCATCATACAGCTCGGCTTGGTGAGCCTGCTGCCGGTGATCTTATACGACCCTGACAACCTGGTGGCCGGTCCCTCGACCTTTCACCTGGGCGATTGGCAGGGCAAGCTGCCAGATTGGTTAGTGTTCACTGTGCTGATACTGCTGGCCGTGGTGCAGGTATGGATTGCCTTCACTCCTAAGGTAAAGGCCTACTGCCATATCAAGAACAGCATGAATATCATGAAATAAGCCGTGGCCAACCTAGCTAGAGTCATAAAGAACACAGATACAAAAAAGCCAGCATAGCTGGCTTTTTCTTTATGCGCTCAATGGCGTCATCACGGCTTTCGGTTTAAGAAATTAGGACTAAACCGAGAAGCTGGCACCACAACCACAGGTGGTGGTGGCGTTAGGATTCTTAACGAAGAAACGAGAGCCTTCCAGGCCCGAGGTGTAATCCACTTCACCGCCTACCAGATATTGTAGGCTCATTGGATCGACAACCAATTGAACCCCTTGTTTCTCAACGGTAAAGTCACCTTCGTTGACCTTCTCATCGAATGTAAAGCCATACTGAAAACCTGAACACCCGCCGCCGGTCACGTACACACGTAACTTAAGCGCGTCATTTTGCTCTTCCTCCAATAGGGTTTTTACCTTGGCCGCTGCCGCGTCGGTAAAACGAATTGGCATTGTATCTTCAGCTTGTTCAGTCATTACTACCTCTTACATCGGTTTGCTGAGCGGAATTATCCGATACCTGACTATTTTGTTCAAGTAATAGTCGTGGCTCTGTTGAAATCTGTGAACCTTCGCCCTCCTCGGCGGGGGCGTAGCCCTCCTCCCCATGGGGCTCCTCTACCGCGTTGGGCTCGCCGCCTGAGCGGGCGCCTACGTCAGTGTCACCCTCTGGCGTGGCCAGAAGCTCCTGGGCGCTGAAGCTCTGCTGCGCCTTTGCCCCCTTACTCCAGCGGCTGGCCGGCACTATGACCTCAGTCTCGACCCGAGACAGCTCGAAATCGCTCGGCAGGGTGATCTGCGCCTCGAGGGTCTGAAAATAGCGGAAGCTGAATGCAAACTTGGCATCGGTAAGCGATGAAAGTGGCAGGGTCACCATCTTGCCCTGCTGCACACCGACGAAGGCAAGCTTGGCCTGGCCCTTCAACGCCTGCTTACGCTTCTGCAGCTGAGTAAGCACTAACTTGACCTGATACTGATTGTTCAGCAGGCCCGGTGTCATCTCCAGTCCGTGGATGGCGACGCCATCGGCCTGATGCTCTGGCGCCATGATGCTGCGGTAGAAGGCCAGCTCTCTGTCGAGCGACTTCTGTTTCTGATGCTGCTCGAGAAACATCTTCTGCATGTTACTGTTGGCTTCGCGCTCCAGCGACAGCTCGAGGTTACGCGAGGCCAGCACCTCGGCCTGCTCCTTGAGCGCCTGGCGTAGCTCGGCCTCGCGGCCATTGGATTGGGTCGGTGTCACCGAATGATTGGCGGACCAGAGGTCCCAGGTCAACACGCCGAGTAAGAAGGCCACGATCACTAAACAAAACAGATAAACGCTCGAAGGTCTAATTTTTCGTTCGAGCACTTGCATGCGATCGACCCAGCGATGATAATTTGGCATTAAGTACTAGCCCCTTATGATAATTTCTTCATTCGTCCCGCGAAGCGTTACTAACGATTGATCCGGAAGGTTACTGTGCAGCTCAGAATAAACAGCGCCATACAGCAATGCCAGAAATACCTGAATACCGACCTCAAAGACAAATTGGCCCAGGCCAAGATCAGCGTGCAGCTTTGTGGCCTCGCCCTCGCCTTCGCCCTGGTGGCCTCTGGCGTGATCATATTGTTTCGACTTCTGCTGCTGTGGCTGAACCAGCTCACCCAGACCCAAGAGTGGCAGTTTACTGGCAACTTAGGTGACTGGCGAGTCCTATTGCCACTTTTGGGGGCGATCTTAATCTGGTTTGTGGCCGTTTTGGGATCCAAGCGCTATAAACGCATGGGGATCGCCTATGTGATGCAGCGGATGAAATTGCACTACGGTAAGATCCCTCTGCAGTCCGCGCCGGGACAGTTCTTTCAAGCGCTGTTTGCCCTGGCGACCAACTTCTCCGTAGGCCGTGAGGGCCCGGCCATTCATCTGGGTGCGGTAAGCGCCAGCGTGATGGCAGAGAAGTTTAAACTGCCCGACAACAGCGTGCGCATCATGTGCGCCAGTGGCATCGCCGCCGGGATTGCCGCCACCTTCAACGCCCCGCTGGCGGCGGTTATCTTCGTCTTCGAGGTGATCCTGCGGGAATACAAGGTGCATTACTTCTTCCCCATCATGCTCTCGGCCATCTGCGGCGCCCTCTCCAGCCAACTGGTGTTTGGCAATATCCATGAATATGACCAGATAGGGGTGAGCCATATTCCCCTGTCGCAATATCCCATACTGGCGCTATGCGGCGTCACCCTGGGTTGTATCGCCGCCCTGTTTAATCACACCCTGCTGAAAGTTACCGCCAAGGGGCAGCAGCATCCCCTGATCCTGCGTCTGCTCATCGCAGGGCTTATCACCACCATCATAGGTTTCTTCCTGCCACAGGCGCTGGGCAGCGGCGACCTGGCCATCAGCCACGCCATCAGCGAGCACCCCAGCCTGGCGCTGCTAGTCGGCTTGTTGCTGGGCAAAATCATCGCCACCATCGCCGCCATCGGCCTGGGAATACCCGGCGGCATCATAGGCCCGCTGTTTGGCATAGGCGCGCTAATTGGCGCCATCCTCGCCGTGGTCAGCGCCATGCTGTTTCCCACCATCACCCCCTATGTGGGCCTCTACACCATCATAGGCATGACGGCCATGATGGGGGTCTGCCTCAGCGCGCCCCTGGCGGCCCTGGTCGCCCTGCTGGAGCTGACCAACAACGCCGCCATCATCTTGCCGTCCATGTTCGTGACCATTCCAGCGTTCCTGATCGCTCATCAGGCGTTCAATACCAAGTCGCTGTTCTACAAACAGATAGAGCTGATGGGGCTGGACTATAAGGTCTCCTCAGTCAAACTCGGCCTACAGAAACAGGGCGTGCGCGCCGTGATGGACAAGCGCTTCGTTATCGTGAAAGACAACGACGAGCTGCTGTTGGAGGTGCTTAAGCGTGCCGAGGGGCGATCTGTATTGATGCAGAACAATCAGGGGCAGATGGAGATGTTGCAGATAGAGCTGCAGGTCACCGAGGAGATTAGTACCCTGACCCGTCACCCCATTGAGGGCTTAGTGGATACCGCCACCCTGAAGGAGGTCTACGACATTCTCTCCAAGGAGCGTCGCGGCGAGGTGTTTATCTATCAGGATAAGCGCGACAATGTGGTCGGGGTGATCAGCTGGGTGATGCTGCAAAAAGAGATCAACCAGGGGCAGATTTAACAGGCGCCAGCCTAACGCCAATGAACTTATTGGCGCCTGTATTTGGTGTTAACTTTTAGGGCCTCAGCTAAAAACAGACTGGGCTAGAGCCTACGCTTGAGCCGCTTCTCTATCTGGCGTTTCTCCCAGCTTGCCCCAAACAGGCTGAAGGGCTCGAATACTGAGATGGCGTGCAGCACCAGGCCGCCGCCCCATCCCAGCACCACCCACCAGACCCACATATAGCCCGGGCTTATCATCAGATTCAGCAGGTAGAGTAACGGCAAGACGATCGCCATAGTTACCAGGTTGCTGTAGAAGCCTTTCAGCTCTTTGACATATTCGATGGCCTAGCCGACTAATGCGAGACTTAAGCATGACTTAAACACGACATGCCTGCCGACTCAGACAAGAGAATAGCGCGACACGCGCATGACTCGCCTTTATTTCCAACGAATTAAACCATGACAATGCCATAGAGCTGAGACCAAGACACACTAAGTTGTTCGGCACACAGACCCGCTACTTTTCCCTACGACTCGTCCCTGTTACTCGTCTCTATATTCGGCGCCAATCTGGCTCACAGGATCTAGCCAAACAAAGCTTGTGCCAACACGCAAATTTGCCCGGCGGGTTATTCCACCGCCTCGCTATGTCTGGTATAGTGTCGCCTCAGCCACCCTACATAACTTAGGGCGAAATGACCATCTGCTTCGGCCATTTTGCCCCCCGAAATTGGAAATAAAGGCTGATGACTCAGTTTCAAGGTTCACACATCCTCTCGGTAAACCAACTCAATCTAGATGCCGTACAAGAGATCTTTAGCGTTGCATCGCGAATGACTCCCTATGCCCTCAGACGCAAACGTACCACGGTACTCGACGGCGCGATTCTGGGTAATCTGTTTTTCGAACCCAGCACCCGTACCCGGGTCAGCTTCGGCAGCGCCTTCAACCTGCTGGGCGGCAAGGTCAACGAAACCGTCGGCATAGGCACCTCATCCCTCTCTAAGGGTGAGTCTCTGTATGACACCGCCCGCGTGCTATCTAGCTACTCGGATGTGATCGCCATGCGTCATCCCGATGCCTATTCGGTACGTGAGTTTGCCGAGGGCAGCCGAGTACCTGTGATCAACGGTGGCGACGGCCCCAACGAGCACCCCACCCAGGCGCTGCTGGATCTGTTCACCATTCAGAAAGAGCTGGCCGCCGGTGGCCGCAGCATCAGCGGCATGCACATCGCCATGGTGGGCGATCTCAAGTTTGGCCGCACGGTACACTCACTGTCGCGCCTGCTGTGCATGTACAAGGATGTGAGCTTCACCCTGATCTCACCAAAAGAGCTGGCAATGCCAGACTATGTGATCGATGACATTGAAAATGCTGGGCATAAGATCACAATAACAGATCAACTTGAAGGCAATTTAGATCAGGCTGATATACTCTACCTGACGCGTATTCAAGAAGAGCGTTTTCCTTCACAGGAAGAGGCCAACAAGTATCGTGGTAAGTTCCGCTTAAACCACAATATTTACACACAGCATTGCAAATCGAATACAGTGATCATGCATCCGCTGCCCCGCGATTCGAGAGAGCAGGCCAACGAGCTGGACAATGACCTCAACAGTCATCCAAACTTGGCCATCTTCAGACAGGCAGACAACGGATTGCTTATCCGCATGGCGCTGTTTGCGTTGACATTAGGTGTTGATTCACAGCTTGAACAGCACGAATGTCCGGTAAATTGGTATTCACAAAAAGCCGATTTTTAATCTGGCAACGACTTTAAAGGATCTAGAATGACCCGTTCTGAAACCCTATTTGAGCAGGCTAAGAAAACTATCCCTGGTGGCGTTAACTCACCCGTGCGTGCCTTCAACGGCGTGGGTGGTTCACCACGTTTCATCGAGAAGGCTGACGGTGCCTACATCTATGATGCCGACGGCAAGGCCTATATCGACTATGTTGGCTCTTGGGGCCCGATGATCTTGGGTCATAATCATCCAAAGATCCGTCAAGCCGTACTGGACGCGGTAGAGAATGGCCTCTCTTTCGGCGCGCCAACCGAGCTTGAAGTGCGAATGGCCGAGAAGGTGATCGAGATGGTGCCTTCGATGGAGCAGGTTCGTATGGTGAGCTCAGGCACAGAGGCCACCATGAGCGCCATCCGTCTGGCACGCGGCTTTACCAATCGCGACAAGATCCTCAAGTTTGAAGGCTGCTACCATGGCCACGCCGACTGTCTGCTGGTAAAAGCAGGCTCTGGCGCCCTGACCCTAGGTCAGCCAAGCTCACCGGGTATCCCAGAAGATTTCGCCAAGCACACACTGACCGCAGTTTACAACGAGCTGGAATCTGTGAAAGCACTGTTTGAACAGTACCCAGAAGAGATCGCCTGTATCATCCTTGAGCCAGTTGCCGGCAACATGAACTGCATCCCGCCAATTCCAGGCTTCCTGGAAGGTCTGCGCGCCCTGTGTGACCAGTATGGTGCCCTGCTGATCATAGACGAGGTAATGACAGGTTTCCGCGTCTCTAAGAGCGGTGCACAAGGCCACTACGGCATTACGCCTGACCTGACCACACTGGGTAAGGTTATCGGCGGCGGTATGCCTGTAGGCGCCTTTGGTGGCCGTAAAGAGGTGATGCAGTTCATCGCCCCTACCGGTCCTGTGTATCAGGCAGGTACCCTGTCGGGCAACCCTATCGCCATGTCGGCGGGTCTAGCACAGATGGAAGAGCTGTGCGCCGAAGGTCTGTATGAAGAGCTGGCCGCCAAGACCAAGCGTATCGCCGAAGGCTTCAAGGCCGCAGCCAACAAGCATGGTATCCCGCTGAGCATCAACTATGTGGGCGGTATGTTCGGTTTCTTCTTTACCGAACTGGAGCAGGTCACCCGCTTCGATCAGGTCACCCAGTGTGATGCCGAAGCCTTCCGCACCTTCTACCACGGCATGCTGGACGAGGGCGTTTACCTGGCGCCTAGCGCCTATGAGGCAGGCTTCCTCTCTATGGCACATGGCGAGAAGGAACTGGAAGAGACTCTGGCCGCTGCCGATCGCGTCTTCGCCCGCATGGCTAAGTAATAGCTAGCGCCAGTCATTCGAACGCGCAATCGTAACGAAAAACAGAAAAGGACGCCCAGGCGTCCTTTTTTATTGCCCGGCTTTTACTCCTTGCCCAGGCCTTCGCTCACAGCCTAGGCCTTTGCTCCTTGCCTAAATCTTTGGCTCAATGCCTAAGCCTTAGTCTCAGTGCCTGTGCTCGCCCCACGCTTTTTCACCAAAATCGGCATGCCTCACATCTACCAATTTCGAGATGCTAAACATCGATTCGCCTGGCAGGACGCCAATCGTAAACAATTTATTCCAACTTGACAGCCGCAGCCAGTAGAGACTCTTGTATAAATGACAATATTCAGGGGAATACCCCAAATCTAGTAAAGCCGAAGGCGAGAATTCAGCAGCTTTCACCACAGATTTGAGGAATCAAAAAATATTCCGCTATTTCAAATGCCTTGGTGTGCGCAAGATCGCATTTTTCAGCGAAATTAGACTAAGGTAACACTTGCGTATTATCCCATCCTATGGTCAGATCGCCGCCTAACACAACAACCTTAACCAAACCTTGATGTAAATCATGCCGTCTCACCTCTGCCGGACGGGATTTACTATCAGCCGTAGGAACAAATGTATGCTCAACATTTTCCTGATCACACTTGCTGTGCTAGCGCTATTAAGCATTATTTTTGAAGAAGTTACCCACATTAATAAGGCTAAAACCACCCTCTTCTTCGGCTGTGTTGCCTGGATCACCCTGTTTGTTGCGGCGCGGGATCCCAGCCACCAGCACCTAGTGGCAGAGGAGCTGGACCACAACCTGTTGGAAATCGCCACCCTCTGGCTCTTCCTGATGTCCACCATGACCTTCGTGGCCTACCTGAACGCCAAGGGCATGATTCAGATCCTGGTGCAGAAGCTGTTCCCCCAGAAGGTTTCCGTGCGCATGCTGATGATACAGGTGGCGCTCTTCTCCCTGGTGCTATCGGCCATCTGTGATAACGTCACCGCGACCCTGGTTTCCTTGGGCCTGTTGACCACTTTCCAACTCGAAAGCCAGATGAAGCGTCGCATGTCGGTACTCATCATCTTCGCGGTGAACTCGGGCGGTGTGGCGCTGATCACAGGTGACGTGACGACCCTGATGATCTTCCTCGGCGGCCATGTCCATATCTCGCAGCTACTTATGCTATTTATCCCGGCGGCGGCCAGTGTGATGCTGCTGGCGGTGCTCTTCTCGCTTAAGGCGGAAGGCTATGTGAGCACCACTCCCATCAAGCGCCAATACAACAAGCTGGATGTGTTTATCGCCCTCATCTTCCTGATCACCATCATAATGACCATGGTGCTCAACATCTTCTTCGGTATTCCACCTGTGCTGACCTTCCTGTCGGGTCTGTCGGTGATGTTCCTGATGGGCACGCTGCAGCGCAGCAACAAGGAGGAGCTACAGATCCTCGAATATATCCGTCAGGTAGAGTTCGAAACCCTGCTCTTCTTCCTGGGGATCTTGCTGCTCGTGGGCATGCTAAAAGAGATTGGCACCCTGCATCTGTTGACAGATGTCTATGCCAAGTTTGACCCTAACATCTCTAACTTCGTGACGGGTATCGGCTCGGCCATTCTGGATAACGTACCGCTCACCGCGGCGCTATTGAAGGCCGAACCTGTGCTTAACACCCCAGAGTGGCTGGGCCTCACCTACTCTGTAGGCGTGGGCGGCTCTCTGCTGGTAATTGGTAGTGCGGCGGGTATCATCGCCATGAGTAAGGTGAAAGAGCTCACCTTCGTCACCTACCTCAAGTACGTGCCTGCACTGGCCCTGTGTTATACCTGTGGTTACGGTCTGACCCTGCTACTGGCCTACGAGTTCTTTGGCTAGGCATTCTTTGTCTAGACACTCTTTATCTAGGCACTGAGACTAAACAAGACTCAAACGAAAAAGGCGATGAATGATTCATCGCCTTTTTTCTTACTGATTTAGCATCTGCAGACTTAGGCTAAGCAGCTACTCAAATTGCGCTTAGATAGCGGGCACCTTAAACTCGGTACCGGCCACCTCTAACACCACATCCCTCGGGCGTATCTCGACTATCTTCAACTTGCCACCAATCATGTCACCCTGTTGCAGTTCGGCGCCATCCACATTCAGCCAGCGGTTCTTAGGATCGTTGGCATAGACATGGGCCAAAATATTAAACTCGGGCACCTGCAACTGAATGCCAGCAGGTAGCTGGCCATACTTGGGCAGCTCGTCGGGCTGAGCCGCTGGAATAGGGTCCAGCTTAGGCTGGGTCACCGGGGTGGCGACGGCGTTCTCCTTCTCCACCTCCTTGAGCGCCGCCTCGAAGGCAGCGACCAGCTTGCTGGTATCCTTCACCACTGGGCGCTGCTGGGCTTCCGGCTCTGCTTGTTGCTCACTTGCTTGGTCGAAAGCCTCTGCTAAGTCTTGATTTGCGCGCTGCTCCTCGGCATAGACAGCGTCCAGGCCGACATCGGCCGCCGCCTCATCCACCTGCGCCTTGAGAGAGCTGAGCAGCTCGCGCCCACGCTGATTGGCGTTGGCACCTAAGATGATCGGCTCCTCGGCGCCCTGGTTGTTCGCAAAGCTCTGGTTATTCAAATTGCTAGTATTCGCAAGGCTAGTGTTTACACCGCTTTGCGCGGCCTGCTGACGCCTTGGCTGAGTGGTAGATGCCGTCAAGGGTTCACTCGTCCGGGCTTGAGCGCTGGGGCGCTCCACCGGCAATGGCAGGGCAACCTTACCCGCCAGCTTAATGCCTGTCTGAGGATTCTGATCCAGAGTCGGCTGAGCAGCCGACTGTTCAGCCACTCGCTGTTGCTGGGACTGTTGCTGGGGCAGGGCTTGTGTCTGCATCGCAGTGGTTTGTTGGCTAGATATGCTAGATACTGATGCGGCCTGCTTTTGCGCGCCTAGCTCTCCCTGCCCACTGAGCACCCAGGCGAGGGCGATGGCTCCGCCAAGGCCTGTGCCCAACAAGCCTAATTTGACGACCAGAAGCCACTTGGGCTGCATCGCTTCATACTGGGCCCTTGGGGTGATCACAGGGTCTAGCTGTTGATCTTGCTGTTTCGCGCGGGTCACCGCATCGAGAAGGATAGACATCAGTAGCGTCCCTCGCCTTGCACTCTTCCCTGCAATCCCGCTTGCTGCTCCTGCAATCTCGGGCCCTTATCGCTGAGGTAGAGATTGAGCTGTACTAAGGTCTGGCTACCGGCGATGGCATCGGCGCGCAGGCCATGCTGACGCTGGAAATCCATCAGGGATTGCTCCAGCTCGGCATCGAAATAGTTCACCAGACGGGCGGGCTTGTTCTGGATCTGCGCAAGGGCATTTTCCAGCCACTGGATCTGCGCCGGCGCCGAGCCTCGACCTATCTCCTTAGGCTGATAGCTTGGTGCCTGCCACAAGAGCTCGAAGGTGCCGGCAAAGTGGCGGGTAAACCAGTCTCTGTCGACCCACAGCTGCTGCTCAGCCAGCTGCAGCAACAACTGCTCGCCCTGGCGGGACACGACGGTACCGTAGAAGGGCTCGCCGCGCTCATCCTGTAGATAGACCACGGCGGGATAGTTAAGGCGTACCAAAGAGTGCCAGTTACCCTGCTGCTGGAAGCAATCCAGCCCCTGCTGCTTGGCCGACTGACAGGCGGTCAGGCCAACGTAGGGCGCCTTGTCCCACAACCCGAGTATGGCGGCGTAGGCGGTATCTATGCTGCGGCTCTGATTGATCGCCTGACGCAATATGCGCTGATCGGCGCTCAGGCTGGCATGGCTCTCTTCAACTTGGCGGCTTGCCAGATTGGTTTGAGCTTGTGGCTGAGTTTGTTGCTGGACGGCTTGCGAATGGTTCTGATTAGCCTGCTGTGCACCGGTGGCACTCGGCTCATTGGCCAGCGTTGTGCCGGCCTGGGCCATATTTGCCTGAGCTGTGTTTGCCTGAGCTATGCCGCCCTGCCCCTGCAGGTTAAAGAAGTAGAAGGCGCCCGCAAAGGTCGCCAGGATAAGCGTTGCGGCCGTCGCCGGCCACAGCAGTTTTCGCTGTTTGATCTCCTCGCCCAAGACTTCGCTGGCGGCGGTTCTCACCATATTGGCGTCGATAGGCACCTTAGACTGGGCATAACCTGCCATCAGAGCACGTTCACACAAGAGGTTAATCAGACGCGGAATACCGCCACTGTATTGGTGGAGCGTCTTGATGGCGCTGCGGTGAAACAGCGGCTCATGACGCCCGGCCACCTGTAGCCTGTGCTGCACATAGAGGGCAATCTCCTGCTGGGTCAATGGCAGCAGGTGATAACGCGCCGTGATGCGCTGGGCCAGCTGCCTGAGCTCCTGACGCTTGAGTAGCTGTTGTAGCTCCGGCTGACCGATGAGGATCACCTGCAGCAGCTTCTTGGTATCTGTCTCCAGGTTGGTCAGCAGCCTGAGCTGCTCCAACACCTCGGCCCGAAGATGCTGCGCCTCGTCGATGATCAGGACGGTATTGCGCCCCTTCTCATGGTTGGCCAGCAAAAACTGACTCAGCTTATCGGTGAGCTGTTTCAGGGTGGGCGACTCGCCATAATGCACCCCCAGCTCGTCACACAGGGTGGCCAGCAACTCAAGCTCGGTCAGCGAGGGATTAAGGATAAAGGCGGTATCGGTATTTTCAGGCAGTTGGTTGAGCAGGCAGCGCGACACTGTGGTCTTTCCCGTGCCCACCTCGCCGGTTAACAAAACAAAACCACCGGTTTCACCCAATCCATAGGTTAAATGAGCCAACGCCTCACGATGCCTGTCACTCAGGAACAGATAATGAGGATTGGGTGCGATCGAAAACGGGTTATCGCTAAGTCCGTAAAACGCCTTGTACATGCCGTCTCAGTCCCAAAATAATAATGACGGTTCAAATTAATCCCTAGGGGAGACGTTGTCAAAAATTCCCCCCAAATAATTGCGCCAAAGCAGCGCCTCAAGCCTGCTATCTAAGCCGCGAAAGGGTGCGGCCCGACGACTTGCCATGATAAGCTTAGGCCAATACAAAGATTTCCCTTGGTGAGACGTGAAGATCTATTTAGTTGGCGGCGCCGTCCGCGACCAGTTACTCAATATTCCCATTAAAGATCGTGACTACATGGTGGTGGGTGCGACAGTGCAAGAGATGCTCGACAAAGGCTATCGCCAGGTGGGTAAAGACTTCCCCGTATTTCTCCACCCCAAGACCCAGCAGGAGTATGCCCTGGCGCGCACCGAGCGTAAGACAGGCGTCGGCTATGGCGGCTTTAGCGTCTACGCGGCGCCGGATGTCACCCTGGAAGAAGATTTGCTGAGGCGGGATCTCACCATCAACGCCATCGCCCAGGATGAAACGGGGCAAGTCTTCGATCCCTATGGCGGCCAGGCCGATATCGAGCAGCGCCTGCTCAGGCATGTGTCGGACGCCTTCGTCGAAGATCCGCTACGAGTGCTCAGGGTCGCCCGTTTCGCCGCCCGTTTTCAACCGCTGGGCTTTAAGGTCGCCCCAGAGACCATGGCGCTGATGCAACGCATCGCTGCAAGCGGTGAGCTCGAGGCGCTAACGCCAGAGCGGGTATTTCAGGAGCTGGATAAGGCGCTAACCACAGAGGCGCCCCAGGTGTTCTTCGAAGTGCTCAGAGAAGCTGGCGGCCTGGCGATACTCTTTCCTGAGATAGAAGCCCTGTTTGGCATCCCACAGCCAGAGCAGTGGCACCCAGAGATAGATACCGGCATACACACCCTCATGGTGCTTGAGCAAGCCGCCAGACTCAGCCAGGACAAGCAAGTGCGCTTCGCCGCCCTGGTGCACGACCTTGGCAAGGCGCTGTCGCCTAAGGAGCATCTGCCGAAACATCACGGCCATGGCCAAAAAGGCCTGCCGCTCATTCGTGCCCTGTGCGAGCGGTTTCGCGTCCCCAACGACTACCGGGATCTGGCCCTCTTGGTGAGTGACCAGCATCAGAACATCCATAATGCCTTGGAGCTACGAGCCGAGACCATGGTCAAGCTGTTCGACAAGGCCGATCTCTGGCGTAAGCCCGAGCGACTGCCGCAACTCCTGCTGGCCTGCGAAGCCGACAGCAAGGGGCGCACAGGCCTGGAGGAGCGTCCATACCCCCAAGGGGCCTATGTGCAGCACTGTTTTGAGCTGGCGCGCGGGGTCGAGATAAAACCTATCATAGAGGCGGGATTCAAAGGCGCCGATATCAAGGCGGAATTACACAAGCAAAGGGTCGAGGTCATCGAGCAGTACAAGCGAAAAACCGCCGTAAATGCAAAGCCATAGCTAATCCAAGGTTAAGTTTTAGTGATCATTAGCCAAAATTTGAGCAAAAACCCTCGACAAGCTTGATTTTGCACAATCATAAGATATTGTATTACGACCTTAGGGTGAAAATTCATAGCAAAATAAAATGGCTATGACATAATTAACCAGTTGCAGTTGTACTTTTCGGCTGCTCCAACTCAATCCAACTTATTTAAAGGGATTTCCCAATGAACAAAAAAGTACTGATGATTGCTGGCGTAGCAATGACTGCCCTTCTTGGTGGTTGCGCAAACACTACTGCTCTAGAAGAAAGCGTTGCTAACCTAGGCAACAAAGTTGATCAATTATCAGCTGAAGTTAGCTCTCTGAAGTCTGAGCAAGGTGCTCTTGCTGCTGACGTTAAAGATGCAAAAGCTGCTGCGATGGACGCACAAGCTGAAGCTAAGCGTGCTAACGACCGCATCGACAACATCGCTTCTTCTTACAAGAAGTAATGTGTCTGTATCGGCAACACATCTGTGTTGCCGATATGTTTTCCCCCACTGCGTTAACTTTCAAGTCTCTCCTAAGCTCGTTATTCCCCACTCTTCATCTGAAATTTCTCTGACTCAGCTCATCCTCTAAGCTGCACCGACTGTATCTTAGTTTTCGTTTTAGCCTGTAGCACCGCCTATTCGCGACACTCACTCCAGACCTCCACTAAAAAACGCCCACAAAAAAGGCGCCCTATGGACGCCTTAGATATAGTCACCAGTCACTCAAACCTAAGCTTCTAAAATCTAGGGAGTGATCTCTAAATCCTGAGCCGCCGTTAGCGGTGGATGTGAGATCACCATAGGGATGCCGTTCTGGGTCAGCAGGGCATCGTTTGCCTTGGTGTTATCGACGCTCTCCTGGCTAATAAATTTCACCACCTTGCTGCTCAGGCTGATCACCTTCTCACGGGGCTGATCTTCCGTCTTAGACAGGGGCGAATGCACCTCGATGATCTGACGGCCATCAGGCTCGGTAGCAATCTTTACCGTTTGATTGATCACCCGCACGCTGTCGCCATATTTAGCCTGGTGAAACAACCACTCGATATCATCTGGGTTTAGCCTGATACAACCTGCGCTGACGCGCATGCCGATACCAAAATCCTTGTTGGTGCCGTGGATCAGGTAGCTGCCATCGCCATAGGAGAGCTGCATGGCGTATTTACCCAGGGGGTTATCCGGGCCAGCGGGCACCACGGGCGGCAATACCTCGCCACGCTCACGCAGATGCTCGGCGCGCAAACTCGCCGGCGGCGTCCAGCTCGGGTTAGGGATACGCGCCTTGATCTTGGTGGTCATCTCCGGGGTTTCACGACCGATGCGGCCAATGCCCACAGGAAAGACATGCACCTCGCGGCCATTCTTAGGAAAATAGTAGAGACGCAGCTCCGGCAGGTTGATCACTATGCCCTTGCGCGGCACGTCCGGCAGCAACATTTGAGTGGGGATCACCAACTGGGTGCCCGGAGTCGGCAGGAAAGGATCCACCCCAGGATTGGTTTCCATCAACTCCAAGATACCGATATTGTATTTATCGGCGATGGTTTTGAAGTAGTCGCCCTTCTCGACCACATGGGTCTGCAGCTCGCCGATGAGGCGGCCGCCATTGGCCGGCAGGGAATAGACATTAGCAAGTAACTGCAGTGGTGCGAGACTCAAGATGAGCAACAGCAATTTACGCATCATCAAAACGGTTTTCCAAAAATCGAGTTAAAGGTTTGGCTCAAAGGGTAACCCGAGCCGCCGGGATTTTCTAGTGGTGAACAAATGTACTTTCACCTAAGCATCTTTCGTCGCTAGGGTGAGGTAAAGATCTATCTCCAACGCCGCAAAATCCTGCAGGGCGATCTGCCGCTTTATCTTATCGTTGGCCCGCCAGGCAAAGGGGGTCATCTCAAGCAACGTCAGCGCCTGCTCGCCGCTGAGCGCCAGGGAATAAGTAATGCGCTCGCTCGCCACCAGGGTGACACCTTTAGGCTGCTGCGGCTCACCGCCTTTCTCGGCTAAGTTAGGATAGATAAACTCTCTAATCTGCCACAGGTGACGTGGTCCTGGCGATAACCAGATAAAGGTGCCGCCAGACTTAAGCACCCGCAGGGGCTCCTTGCCTTTGAGCGGCTTATCGAACAGGCTCACCAGATCGAAGCTGGCATCAGCGAAAGGCAGAACCTTGAGCTGGCTCTGAACCAGATTGGCCTCAGGCTGGGCCTTCGCCGCCACAAACAGGGCATTCTCCGCCTCGGCAACGCCTGTCTGCTCATAGGTTTGGCCAAGCGCGTTAAACACGCCTGCCAGCGCCCGCAGGTAATAGCCCTCGCCGCTGTCGACATCCAGATGCGAAAGTGTGGCATCCCTCGGCAAAGACTGACTAAGCTGACGCTGAATGGCCTCAACCACGGGGGCGAAGATACCAGACTCCAACAGGAAGTGTTTGGCGCGCATTAACTGGCGCGAATCGATATGAGGCTTCTTGGGCTGACTGAACACCCAGTAACCCTGCGGCCCCTTATCGAAATGGTGCTTGTTGGCGCAGTGCAGCCCCTGGCTGCCTTGATGCACCATCAGCGGCGCTTGGCAGAGGGGACACAAATAATGACTATTCATAGGGCTCTCTTAATAACTTAACTTCGCGGCCATCAGGCAAAAATCACTACACATAGGATAGCCCCTAAGGCGAGACGATAGATAACGAAAGGCGTCATCCCCATGCGGCTGATGATCTTCAGGAAGTAATGGATACAGAGATAGGCGGCCACAAATGACAGCGCCGTACCCAAGACCAGCGCCTGATAATCGATCGCCTCCTGACTGGAGAGCAGATCTTTCACCACTAATATAGCCGCGCCCAGGCTGACGGGCACAGACATGAGAAACGAGAAGCGCGCCGCCGCCTCACGGCTTAGGCCCAGTGCTAAGGCCGCGGTAATGGTCGCGCCTGAGCGTGAGGTACCTGGGATAAGCGCCATCGCCTGGGCGAAGCCGATCAGCAGCGCCTTCTTCCAGCCCACCTGAAACTCGCTAAAACCTTCTCGGTTTAACTTATCGGCCCACCACAGCAGCAAGCCGAAGACGATAGTCGTTGTCGCGATCACCTCGATGTTTCTCAGGTGAGTCGAGATGAAGTCTTTGGCGGTAAAGCCAAAGATCACCGCAGGAATGGTTGCCAGAATGATCCACCAGGCCAGCTTACTCTCCTGGGTCTGCTGACGCGTCACCAGGCTGCCGGTCCAGGCGGTAAACATGGAGAAGAGCTCACGGCGAAAATAGATCACCACGGCCAATAAGGATCCGGTATTCACCGCCACGTCGAAGGTTAGCCCCTGATCCTGCCAACCAAGCAGCTGGGCGGGTAAGATGAGGTGGGCAGAGCTAGAGATAGGTAAAAACTCAGTCAGGCCTTGGATAAGGGCCAAGACTATTACCTGAAAAATATCCATGATTATCCTTTACGATTTGGGTCGGCTAATGAAATTAATAAGACCATTGAAATTCGACAGGCCACAGCTTCTGCTGCGACTTATCATAATTGTCCCATAGGGTCTGATAAGAAAGCTGCGCCACGGGATGGACCCGCTCGGGGGCGATCTCCGCCAGCGGCCAGAGCACGAAGGCATTGGTGGTGATCTCGGCGCGCGGCAGCACTATGGGCGTCTCGGTCACCAAGTCGTCATAGAGCAACAGGTCGAGATCTAGGGTGCGAGGGCTAAACTTCTTCGCCCCCGGCAGCCGGCCATTATCCGACTCTATCTGCTTAAACAGCGCCACCACCTCGGCAATACCAAGCTGGGTATCGGCGGCTACCACCATGTTGAGAAAATTGCTGCCATCGAAACCGACCGCCTCGCTCTCAAATACGCTGGAGAGGCATAGGTTATCGAAATGGCTGTTTAAGGCCTTGAGGGCGGCGTTAAAGTAGCCCTCAGGGTGAATATTACTGCCAATGCTAATGAAGATGCGTGCCATAAGGTTACAGATGACCTCGCTCTATCTCGACACCCACGGCCTGCGCGCTGGGCACGGCGCCGGGCTTCATCACCCTCACCTTCACCCAAGGCACGTCAAACTCATCCATCACACAGTCGGCGCAGATCTGCGCCACCGTCTCAATGAGTTCTATCGGCTTCTCGGTGATCAGGGCCGTGAGCCGGTTAGAGACGGTCTCGTAACACAGGGCATGTTGGTAGTCGTCGTTGGCGGCCGCCAGACTATTGTCCCAGGCCATCTCGAGGTCGATCAGCAGATTTTGATGGATCTGCTTTTCCCACTCGTAAATACCGATCACGGTTTCGACTTTAAGCTGTGAAATAAGTACCTTGTCCATGATGCCTCCCGATAGGCAAAAATTTAGGTAATAGAAGAGGTCTAATAAGCTACAAGGACCAATATGGTTATAATGCCCCGGATCACACAGATATCTGTGATTTCCCCTTTCGTACAGCCGAAAACCCAAGTAGGATAAGCGACTGTAATGACAACGAATCAGGGATAAGAAAACGGATGCCAAATCGCCCGTTATCATTACATGGCCAATCAACCAGTGCGTAAAATACTAGGTTTAATCAGCCGCCTCAATAACTAGGGCGGGATAATACCTTAAGAAGGATAAGGAAACCAATTTGAGCTTAACGCTGCTGACTCTAGCGATGATATTGACCGCCTACCTGGCAGGCTCGATATCCAGTGCCGTGCTAGTTTGTCGACTCAGAGGATTACCCGATCCTCGTAGCCAAGGCTCAGGCAATCCAGGCGCAACCAATGTGCTGCGTATCGGTGGCGCCAGCGCCGCCGCCATGGTGTTGCTGTTCGATATGCTCAAGGGCGCGGTGCCCGCCTATGTCGCCTTCCGTTTCGGCGTCGACGCCGTCTCCCTCGGGGTGATCGCCATCGCCGCCTGTCTGGGCCATATCTTCCCCATCTTCTTTAAGTTTAAGGGCGGAAAAGGTGTCGCGACTGCCTTCGGCGCCATGGCGCCCATAGGTGCCGATCTGTCGCTGGCACTGATCGCCACCTGGGTCATAGTGGTATTGATCTGCCGCTACTCCTCACTGGCCGCCATAGTCACCGCCCTGCTGGCCCCAGCCTATACCTGGTATTTCGACGAGCGCTTTACCGTGCCCGTGGCCATGCTCTCCTTGCTGATCATCATACGCCACAAGGAAAACATTCATCGCCTGCTCAAGGGCGAAGAGTCTAAGGTATCGCGTAAGAAGCGCACCGACGGCAACTAAGCCTTATCCCAATTAACCCGCACAATAGCTAACCCGCACAATAGTTAACCCGTACAATAGTTAACCCGCATAGCTCAGCAGCTGAGCTAAGCCTGTCGTTTAAGCAAAATCATAGGTTCACCGAATACAAAAAAGCCCTACTTAAGAAGGGCTTTTGTCGCAACGATAAGGAGCGAGTTGATTAGACCGGCGGTAGCGAGTCCAGCGGCCAGCGGGGCATTCCCTTAACGGAAAGCGGCTCTAGCTGGTCGGCCTTGAGTCGCTGCATACCGGCATAGGCGATCATGGCGCCGTTATCGGTACAAAACTCGCCTCTCGGGTAGTAGACCCTACCACCGAGTCCCTGCATCATCTCCGCCAGGCTCTCGCGCAGACGGCTGTTGGCGCTCACGCCACCGGCGATCACCAGACGGTTATAGCCAGTCTGTTTCAGGGCGCGTTTACACTTGATGGCCAGGGTGTCGACCACGGCTTCTTCGAAGGCGCGGGCGATATTGGCGCGGGTCTGCTCATCATCGGGCTCATCGGCGATGGTATTGGCGGCAAAGGTCTTAAGACCAGAGAAGCTAAAGTCCAGCCCTGGACGGTCTGTCATCGGGCGCGGAAAACGGTAGCAGTTAGGCTCGCCCTGGGCAGCCAGCTTGGCGAGTCTGGGTCCACCTGGATAATCCAGCCCCATCAGCTTAGCCGTCTTATCGAAGGCTTCACCGGCGGCGTCATCTACAGATTCACCCAGCACCTGATAGCGACCTATCCCCTCGACCGCCACCATCATAGAGTGACCTCCTGAGACCAGCAGCGCCAGGAAAGGAAACTCGGGCACATCCTCTTCCAGCATAGGCGCCAGCAGATGGCCTTCCATATGATGCACGCCTACCGCGGGTTTGCCCCAGGCAAAGGCCAGCGAGCGGCCCACACAGGCCCCCACTAACAGCGCCCCAACCAAACCAGGCCCCTTGGTGTAGGCGATGGCATCGATATCATCCTGAGTGCAGTTAGCCTCTTTCAGGGCTTGCCTTATCAGCGGGATGATCTTGCGCACATGGTCGCGCGATGCGAGCTCAGGCACTACCCCGCCGTAATCGGCGTGTAGTTTAACTTGACTGTAAAGCGCATGAGATAACAGGCCTTTTTCGTCATCATAGACGGCGATACCTGTCTCATCACAAGATGTCTCTATACCTAAAACTCGCATTTTTCCTCGTCACGCTAAATAAAGTGGCGGCCAATTTTACCTGCTTGCCCGCGGAAATACCAATGGATTGCACACTCACCTTATGCCGCCCAAAGATCCTGGCCGGGCCCAGAGTTGATGGGGGATGCACTAAGGGCCCTCAACTGGTCGGTCATGATGTCGGCCACGATTTAGACACAAGGAAATGCTAAACTTAAGGATGTTGCCCCGAAAAAGGATCCCAAAAGGATCGCCATAAGGGGGTTTACAAAAGGTCGCCAGTCGGTATAGAATTCCGCACCATTTTTAAATTAACTTGGGTTAAGAAATTAACTCAATACAAACTACACCTAAGGGGTGATGGCGTATGCCAATTATTAAAGTACGTGAGAATGAACCATTTGACGTAGCTCTACGTCGTTTCAAGCGCTCTTGTGAAAAAGCTGGTATCTTAGCCGACGTTCGTGCTCGTGAATTCTACGAGAAGCCAACTACTGCACGTAAGCGCGCTAAAGCTGCTGCAGTTAAGCGTCTTGCTAAGAAGCTTTCTCGCGAAAACGCGCGTCGCGTACGTTTATACTAATCTCTTATGAGCCTAGTTGATCAGCTAAAAGACCAGATGAAGGAAGCCATGCGCGCCAAAGATAAGGTGCGTCTGGGTACGATTCGTATGGCGCTGGCTGCCATCAAACAGATCGAGGTGGATAGCCGCGAGACGCTGAATGATGATCAAGCCATAGCTGTCTTAACCAAAATGGTTAAACAACGTCGCGACTCTATCGCTCAATATGAAGCGGCGGGTCGTGACGAACTAGCCCAAGCAGAAGCCGGTGAGATTCGAGTCCTCGAGACTTTCCTGCCTAAGCCTCTTTCTGAAGAAGAGGTTGCCGAGCTAGTCGATGCCACTATCCAAGAGGTAGGCGCATCATCCATGGCGGATATGGGCAAAGTAATGGGAGCATTGAAACCTAAGGTACAAGGGCGAGCTGACATGGCGTCAATAGGCGCACTGATCAAGGCAAAACTCAAGTAACCTTAAGTTCTATGTATGAATGAGCCGTGCCTACGCACGGCTTGTTTGTTTCTACTCTTTCGGTTTAATTTCGCGAAAAGGCGGCATTTATACAGCAATGGCGATACCTCGTGAGTTTATTAATGAGCTTGTAGCTCGCACCGATATAGTCGATCTTATCGACGCCAAGGTCCCCCTGAAGAAGGCGGGCAAAAATCATTCTGCCTGTTGCCCCTTCCATAGCGAAAAGTCACCCTCTTTTACCGTCAGCAGAGACAAACAGTTTTATCACTGCTTCGGCTGTGGCGCCCATGGCAATGCCATCGATTTCGTCATGGAGTATGACAGGCTCGACTTTGTCGATGCCATCGAGGAACTCGCCGGCCGTTTAGGCTTGGAAGTCCCCAGAGAGCAAGGCACAGGCAAACGCCGCGACGAAGGCCTAAGCCGCGACCTCTACCAACTGATGGAAGAGGCCAGCCGCTACTTTCAAAGCCAGCTGAAACAGCACACCGACAAGCAGAAAGTGATCGACTATCTCGCCCACCGTGGCCTGTCCGATGAGGTGATTGAGCACTTCAACATCGGCTTCGCCCCCGATGGTTGGGATGGCCTTTTAGGGCGTTATCGTCAAAACCAGGATGCCCAGGACAAGCTGCTCACCGCAGGAATGGTGATCGAGAACGACAGCGGAAAGCGTTACGACAGGTTCCGCGACCGTCTCATGTTCCCCATTCGCGATCGCCGCGGCCGAGTAATTGGCTTTGGCGGCCGAGTCTTAGGTGACGGCACGCCGAAATACTTGAATTCGCCGGAAACGCCCATATTTCATAAGGGCTATGAACTCTATGGCCTGTATGAACTCAAACAGAGACACAGGGATCCCAGTCAGATCCTGATTGTCGAAGGCTATATGGACGTGGTGGCCCTGGCACAATTTGGCGTCGACTATGCGGTAGCATCACTCGGCACCTCGACCACGGCAGATCAGTTTCAGTTGCTGCTGCGTAGCGCCAAAGAGGTGATCTGCTGCTATGACGGCGACAAGGCAGGTACCGAGGCGGCCTGGCGGGCACTTGAAACCGCCCTGCCACTGCTCAAGCCCGGCGACCAGGTAAAATTTATGTTCTTGCCTCAAGGGGAAGATCCCGACTCGTTGGTGCGTCAGATAGGCAAACCGGCCTTCGAGCAGCTGATTGCCGAGGCCAAGCTACTACCGGAATTTCTGTTCGACACCTTAGCCAGCCGCTATGGCACGGACAAAGGCACCCTGGCCAAACAAGCCATGAGCCTGATAGAGAAAGTACAAGACACAGTTCTGCAGAGCCTATTGCTTGAGAATCTCGCCTACAAGCTCGGCATGAACAGTGCAGAAGAATTGCAGCGTAAGCTCGGCTTTAAACGCATTGACGCAAATAAGCCCCTGCAAAATAAAGCGCTTAAGGGACGCGGTACCCCATTGCGACTAGCCATCGCCCTGCTGGTACAGCACCCGCACCTAGGTAATAACCTACCGGTGCAGCCTGCGCTAAAACATATCAAGATGGCTGGCATAGATTTGCTCAGCCTCTTACTCGACAGAACTCGCGCCGAGAAGGTCAACAGCGCACAACTACTTGAACAGTTCAGGGGTGACGAACAGCTAGACACCCTGAAGAAATTAGCCCAATGGGAGCATCAAGTGGCGGATGAAAACCTTCAGCAAGAGTTCAAAAAAGCCCTGATTTGGTTGAACAATCAGTATATTGAACAACGTTATCAGGAATTGAGCTTAAAACAGCACCATACTAAAGAAGAGCGGATGCAACTTAAAAAGCTCATTGCAGTGATCCAAGGGCAAGCTTAGAGCAAAATTTGTCTCACAAAGTAAACACTTGGACTAGCACAGCACAGTGCACACGGCTATAATTGACGATTTGCGCGGCACATATTGCCCGTCGTTGTAACAGTTACCCAACTTGGATGATATCTATGGAGCAAACTCCGCAGTCGCAACTTAAATTGTTGCTTGCCAAAGGTAAAGAGCAAGGTTATTTAACCTATGCAGAAGTGAACGATCACTTGCCTGCAGATATGGTCGACTCTGACCAGATCGAAGATATTATCCAGATGATTAATGACATGGGTATTCGCGTCTATGAGCAGGCGCCGGATGCCGATGAGATCATGATGTCTGAAGACAGCACAGATGAAGATGCTGCCGAAGAAGCTGCCGCAGCACTGGCTACGGTTGAAGCTGAACTGGGTCGTACCACAGATCCCGTGCGTATGTACATGCGCGAGATGGGTACGGTAGAACTTCTGACCCGCGAAGGCGAAATCGTAATCGCCAAGCGTATCGAAGAAGGGATCAACACGGTTCAAGCCTCTGTAGCCGAATATCCTCAAGCGATCGCCATGATCCTTGAGCAATACGACCGCTACGAAGCTGAAGAAGTCAGACTATCGGACATTATCTCTGGATTTGTTGACCCTAATGCCGAAGATGTTGCGCCAACTGCGACCCATATCGGCTCGGAATTGTCGGACGACGATCTCGACGACGAAGATGATGAGGGCGATGACGAGGACGAAGACGGCGATGAAGACGATTCGCCAAAAGGCCCAGATCCGGAAGAAGCGCGCGAGCGTTTCACTCAGCTGCGTGAAGCTCACGAAAAAGCCCTAAAAGTGATTGAAGTTAAAGGTCGTGAGCACCCAGAAGCGACTGCCGCCCTGTTCGAAATTGGCGAGATCTTCAAAGAATTCCGTCTGGTACCTAAGCAGTTCGACCGCCTGGTAAAGAACATGCGCGAAATGATGGATAAGGTGCGTATTCAAGAGCGCCTCATCATGAAGCTGTGTGTCGAGCAGGCCAAGATGCCGAAGAAGAACTTCGTTAAGGTCTACACCTCTAACGAGAGCAGCATCGAATGGTTCAACGAAGAGATTGCCGCCAAGAAGCCTTATGCCGAAGGGCTGGAGATGGTTGCCGAAGACGTTCAACGTTGCCGCGCCAAGCTCGACGCCATCGAGAATGAAACCGGCCTGGCCATTGCCGCCATCAAGGATATCAACCGTCGCATGTCTATCGGTGAAGCCAAGGCTCGCCGTGCAAAGAAAGAGATGGTTGAGGCTAACCTGCGTCTGGTAATTTCTATCGCGAAGAAATACACCAACCGTGGCCTACAGTTCCTGGATCTGATTCAGGAAGGTAACATCGGCCTGATGAAGGCGGTAGATAAGTTTGAATACCGTCGTGGTTACAAGTTCTCGACCTATGCAACCTGGTGGATCCGTCAGGCGATCACTCGTTCGATTGCCGACCAGGCACGTACCATTCGTATCCCGGTTCATATGATTGAGACCATCAACAAACTCAACCGTATCAGCCGTCAGATGCTACAAGAGATGGGACGCGAGCCGTCACCGGAAGAGCTGGCCGAGCGCATGTTGATGCCTGAAGATAAGATCCGCAAGGTACTCAAGATTGCCAAAGAGCCTATCTCAATGGAAACCCCTATCGGCGATGATGAAGATTCGCATTTGGGTGATTTCATCGAGGATACTACCCTCGAGTTGCCACTGGACAGCGCCACAGGTGAGAGCCTGAAGAATGCCACCCACGAAGTGCTTGCCGGTCTGACCGCCCGTGAAGCTAAAGTATTGCGTATGCGTTTCGGTATCGATATGAACACCGACCACACCCTAGAGGAAGTGGGTAAGCAGTTTGACGTGACCCGTGAGCGTATTCGTCAGATCGAGGCCAAGGCGCTGCGTAAGCTGCGTCACCCGTCTCGTTCAGAGATCTTGAAATCCTTCCTGGATGAATAGACTCGCTAGCAGCGTCTAATACAGAGCAGAAAAGCCAGCCACAGTGCTGGCTTTTCTATTTTATGCCCCTGCTTATAAGCCGATTGAACAACAGATAAGCAGTTGAATTCAAAGTTCAGAATTCTTGCCAGATCGGTGGTGACAAGCGCTTTTAAACCTCGTATACTTCTTTGCGCTTTCGATAGTGACGACTATCTTAAGTCGGCCCCTTAGCTCAGTTGGTTAGAGCACACGACTCATAATCGTTAGGTCCACAGTTCAAGTCTGTGAGGGGCCACCACTTTCTCTTCTATTTATGTCTACCGACGTCTATCTACCCCAGTAAAATCAATACTTAGCCAGTAATCTTTGTCTATAGCTGTCTATGCTCGTCTTGTAACATCCACGTTTTAATGTACCATCGAATGTACCAACGGCTAAATATCGACTATTTTGGTGGTACATCATGGCAAAAAGAGTAGTCCCTTTAACTAACACCCAAGTTAAACAAGCTAAAGAATCCGACAAAGAATACACTCTCTCTGATGGTGATGGCCTTCAATTGCGTGTTAAAACGAATGGCACAAAGTTATGGATTCTGAAATACACTCATCCAATAACAAAAAAAAGAAACAACATAAGCTTTGGTAGTTTTCCTGATGTCTCTCTTGCCGAGGCAAGGAAAAGACGTTCTGAAGCAAAAACTCTTTTAGCTCTCAATATCGATCCAAAACAGCATAAAGATGAACAGCTTTTAAAAGAAAGAGCAGAGCTTGAAAATACCTTTGGTAAATTTTCTGATAGATGGTTGGCACTCAAGAGAGAGAGCGTAAAACCAGAAACAGCAGATAAAGCTTATCGTGCTCTTGAGAAACATATCCTACCTAAACTTGGGAATGTCCCCATCCAAGACATCAAACCCAGAACGGTACTCAGTATTCTTGAGCCAGTAAAAGCACAAGGAACTTTAGAAACAGTTAAAAGACTATGCCGTATAATCAACGAGGTGATGCGTCTTGCTGTAGCGTCAGGTGACATTGAAGTAAACTACCTAGCAGACATCACCAAGCTCTTTCCAGCCCCTAAACGCCAGCATATGGTAACTATCGAACCAGAAAGGCTACCAGAGTTGATGCAAGCTATAGCTGGTGCAAACATTACACTATCTACTCGTTGCTTACTTGAGTGGCAGCTACACACGATGACAAGGCCAATTGAAAGCGCTACAGCACGTTGGCTGGACATTGATTTTGAAAATAAAGTGTGGGTTGTTCCTGAAGAAAGAATGAAGATGAAGCGTCCCCACACAATCCCTCTTACAGATCAAACTTTGGCACTTTTAGAAATAATGAAGCCAATCAGTGGTCATAGAGAATTCATTTTCCCAAGTAACAAAGATCCGAAAAGCCATGTAAATAGTCAGAGTGCTAATATGGCGCTGAAAAGAATGGGGTTTGAAGGACAATTGGTTTCTCATGGGCTAAGAGCATTAGCAAGTACCACTCTTAACGAGCAAGGATTCAATCCTGACGTTATTGAAGCCGCATTAGCTCATGTTGATAAGAATGAAGTTAGGAAAGCTTATAATCGAGCAGAGTATCTTGAACAACGCAGAAAGCTCATGTGCTGGTGGAGCGATCATATCACCGCTTCTGCTGAGGGAAATGTATCACTCGCGAGAAGAAAAGGGCTTAAACTGGCAGGGTAATTCAGTTCTATTGACCTGCTCCCCATATGGAAGTGTGTTGCTTGAGCGTATTAAGTGAGGGATTCAGAATAGATAACACAGTTATTGAACAGGTTAGGTCAATCACGCTCTAGTTAAAGATTAAAAAATCCACAAAGGAGGACAAATCCTCCTTTGTTGTAATCTGGCAATTAATGGAACTAATAGAGTGTTGTTCTAACGATCAGAAGGACTACCAATAAAGTATCCTCCAATACTAAAATAAATGAGGCACCACACAGCGACAAGCAAAGTGATCCTTATCCAGTATGGTACGAACTGATACCATTTAGCGCTAAAGCGATTACAAAAAGTTTCCTCTAAAGATTCCATCAGATCCATTGCTACCTCAATACCCTCCTCCATAACATCATTTGATTCGTTGGGATTAAGTTTGGTGCGCAATGACACCAAAGTATCGGCAACAATAAACTCTTTGTGAGTCCGTTTTAGTAAGTATGCTTTCTTCGTTTCAAGGCTACTCGTCAGAGCTGCAACCTTCCCTTCATACTGGTATTTTTTACTAGAAGTTTTATCAACTTCATGCATAAACTCTTGAGTTAACGTAATTAACTCTTCAAGCTTTTTTATACAACCATCTATTGAGGATCTACTTTCATTTCTCAGAGCGATACGATCCGCATTGTACAAAACGATACCCCAACCTAAGATAGTGAGAAACGGAGCAAGGTACCCTTTAATCAATTCCATGACCACTTTTACTCCTCTTGAGCAGCTTTCTCTATTTCTTCCCAGCATGTACCTGCAAAGCTAGGTAGCTTGTCATGAACTATTGTCAGTTTATTTCTCAGCTCCTCGAGACTAAAACGCTCATCTCTAATTAGCCCGCCGAATGCCTCTGAAACGAACGAAGGGCCATAGCGGTTGTAACCCGTCAAATCGACAGTAACATGACTATGATCTCTTAAGGCGGGTGCAAGCAGCTCTTCTCTAAAAGCTTCACCACTACCATCTCCTTCCCTACGATATCGCCATTTTGGCCTTGGGTGGAATTGTTCAACTACTACAATTGTCTTCATTTTACTGATTCTTTAATTTAATGTTCCACTGAACAAGAGTTCCTGAAATACTACGGCTAAAGTCCTTTAGCTCTACACTATGGTCTTCACGGTAGTATACCCCTCGATTGCTAAACACCCAAAGAGCCCCATCTGGGTTTTCATCTACTAATGCTTGAATACTTTTACTACCTAGGCCATGTTTATCTTTTTTTGTAGATGTCTCGCCAAGCATCATGGACAACTCAATAGAATCTGAATCTGCTTCAGAAAGTAATCTTTTAACTAAGGCTGGTGACTTATCCACTATACTTCGAATCCAACCTTGCTCTTTAATCGTGTTTGGTATGCCAACGCCTCGATCGCAAATCGCCAAATATAGATTGTCATCTATGACACTGCATATAATCCACCAAGGCTTATCACTTGCGTCTTCATAAGCATGGAGCTTGACATTACTTACAGTTTCCATAACTGCAGCTGCCCAAATATTCTCCTCTTCGGGCGTCATATCATTTTCAAAGATACGATGCTGAACATAATCAATTACAGCTTCAAACTCTTCACCTCTCGCAGTACCTTTTATAACGGGTAGTGGCCCTGTTTGCTCATCGACTACTGATGGTTCTTTATTCAGAGTAATTCCTTTTAAGCCAGATCTTTCGATAGCAAACTTAAATTTACCTTTTAAATTTTGGAATCTTACTAACTTAGATTTGTCATTACTCTTTAGAGAATCAATAGTGGCGTATAGTAATAGCAACGCAGCAGCAGATACCGATTCAGCGTGACTACAATCTAAAGCCACCTTTCTTTCCAAAGCGAATTTCTCAACAAGGCCCAAGAACTCCAGTGTAGACTCTCGAGTTTCCTCATTATACAAATCTAAATGAGATGGTACTGATATCTGCTCCCAACCTAAAACTCTATGAACTTTGATCTCATCACTTCTCGGATTGTATTTCTTATCCTGTAGTGGTCAACTAAAATTGGCCACGGTTTTAGAGTTTTCCCAATATAATCGTTCTGATTCATTGGGCGTTAGGCCACCGTTATACTGATGTGGCCTGAGTTGGCAGTAATATCCGATAATGTAGCGGGTGATCTCTTGTTGAGCCTCTGCGAAGCTACGATAACCTACCGTCGGCACCCATTCTGTCTTCAAACTTCTAAAGAAACGCTCCATTGGTGCATTATCCCAGCAATTTCCGCGTCGAGATAAGCTTTGCTTTATCTGGAAACGCCACAGTAATTGGCGGTATCTTCTGCTTGTATAATGAGTCCCTTGATCACTGTGAAACATCACGCCTTGTGGCTTGCCACGAGACTCGTAGGCCATTGAAAGAGCCTTACCTGTTAATCGACTATCAGGCGATAACGACATAGCCCAACCAATCGCTTTTCTAGCGAAAAGATCTATAACAACCGCTAAGTACATCCAGCGATTACCTGTCCAGATATAAGTGACATCACCAACCCAAACTTTATTAGGCTCAGTTACCGCGAACTGACGGCTCAGGTAATTTGGTATTTCAACATGCTCCTGTAATGTCCTACGATACTTATGCTTGGGTAATTGGCAGCTCACTAAACCAAGGGTTCTCATTAACTTAGTTGCTCTGTAGCGACTCAGGTTCGTTCCTAGATTTGTTACTATGCCAGCAATGGTTCTAGCTCCCGCCGAGCCATTGCTGGCGGTGTGAGCCTCGCTAACTAAGCTACGAAGCTTTACTGTTTCTATATCAATGCTTACTGGTCGTTTTCGCCAGTAGTTGTAACTACTTCGGTGAACATTAAAGACTTCGCATAATGTCTTTATGCTGTAGCTCTGCTGGAGTTTCTTGATTATCAAGAATTGTTCAGTGAGTCCGACATCAACAGAGCCGTGGCTTTTTTTAATATTTCATTATGCTCTTCAAGGCGAGCTAACTTCTTCTTTAATTCACGTATTTCAATTTGCTCAGGCGTCATAGGTGATGCTTTAGGTGTTTTCCCCTGGCGTTCCTCTTTTAGTTGGCGAACCCACTTATCCATCGTGGATTTTCCAACATTCACGGCTTGAGCAGCCTCTGTCACTGAGTAGTTCTGATCTAGGACTAATTGTGCCGCTTCTAATTTGAATTCAGCGCTAAATAGTCGTCTTGTACGTTTTGTCATAATGTCACCTGTTAACTTATGAGGTGATGATATCACCTCTAACTAAGTGACCAAATTCAGCGTACCACTACAAACTATTGTATCTTTTGAAACATCTCCAAAGTCTAGAATCACAGAGCACTTACGGGTATCTAGCCCCATAGACGAGACGATATCTTCGATAGTGTCTAAAAACGGCTCTTCCTCAACCATATCTTCAAAGGCATATGAATCCAAACGAAGAATAAAACGATCCTTTGACTGAGCAAGAAGCTGTAATACTGTAGAGTATTCTACATCTTCCCACCGGTCATACCCGATAACAGGTAAAACTTCACATCCTTCGTTAGAAAGGCAACTAGTGAAGACGGACAGTACGTGCTCGCCATTCTCAATTGTAGAGTCTGGTGCCCATGAATGGATATCGACACCAATAGTAGGTACTGAGATAGAAGAGCTTAAGCCTACAGCACATTTGTTTATAAACTGCTCTCTAGGATTACTAACCCCTAAGTACGTTGTTTCTAACATTTTGCTTGTTAGCGTCGGAAGTTCAAATACAGGTAGCGTGTGTAGTTGAACTGTGCGAGGCAAATTCTTATATGCATCAAACTCGCCTTTTTTCGCTTTTAAAATAGGAACGTACTTAGGAGTCATAACTCGCCTCACTTACCAATATTTAGAAGGGAAGTGCTTTCTAACCTCCCCGTAACCAACCAATTCAGAGAACTGATTATATTTGCCAGATTCTCGTCTTAACCTTCCAGCGATGATGGCTGGATGAATGTTCAATTCTCTAGACAAAGCATCGATAGTTGCACTACTCGGATTTAGGTATGCTTTACTCCGCTTCCAAACAACTCTCGGAATGAAAGTATCTCTGGCATATCTATTCGCCTCAGCTTCGAGCTTATCTTTACTCTCGGTATGATTTTCTAAATCATCTACAAATGTTTTATCTAGGTCGACATGCTTCCAGATATGTACAACTTCGTGAAGCAAGGTAAACCAAAAGTTATCCAGCCTATCTTGTCGTAGTGACAGAGCAATTATAGGCCTGCCATCAGCATCTTTTAGTGCTGCACCATCCACCGAAGTGCCTTTTAAAGCCGGCTCAATAACAACACAAATACCATTCTTCTCTAGATATTCTACCGCGAGTAATGGACCATATTCAGACCAGCTTAAATGCGCTAAATCCTTTAAAAATTCTTTTCCTAAAACGCTAGCGTCGAATGGATACTCTAGGTTTCGAGTGCGAGCTTTCTGTATAACTCTAGCTACCCAAGCATAAAGCTTATATTGACTCAAAGGTGAATAAGCATCACCTGAAAGAGTTCTTTTGAAGGATGCGCTCGCGGTCGATCCCCCAAGGCTACTGATAAAGTCTTTTACCTGCTCTTCAACATTCTTCTTTACCTTAGCACCTGTATCCTCAATCCAACCTCTTGACAGCATTTCTTTAATCGGAAATTTTGACCAGTTGAACTCGGCTTTAGACGGATTTTCCGTAACAGCTCTATCATCCGTATCTAGTCCCAACAATGTTTGAGGAGCTATACCCAAGCCAACTGATAAGGCCTTGATCATCGGAACAGTTAACGGCCGTTTACCTGAAAGTACCTCTGATACTCTGCTCTTTGTTCCAAAATACGGAGCTAAATCAATTTGCTTTAACCCTTTCTCAGCCATTCTAAATTTAATAGCATCAATAGGATCTACTGGCTCGATTGCATAATTGGAAGACTCATAGCTTTCAATCAAAACGGTTAGCAATTCCAATCTCTCAGCGTCATCGGAACCAGGTGTTAATTTTTGTACAATTAGTGACTCAACTTCAGACATATACTCTTGATATTGGTCCTGAGTTCTAATCACTCTTGGTTGAGACTTACTCATTTGTTTATCACTTCATGAATCACAGCAATACCTCCGTTAAAACAGAAAGTGACTTTGATGCTTATATGGTCATAACCAAAAATAGGAAACATATAAGAAAATTCTTCTACATGCTCAACTCTTGGAAAAGCATCGATCAATTCCATATCACTTCTCCAACTCGCATGGTTAATCTCTGCCACCCAAGCTGAAATCCAGATATCAATTTCGTTACTGATACCTTTAATGGCGTTGAGCCTTTCTATACCTATCAAACGCATCAAGGTTCTCCATTTGGGAACATTATTGCACCAGCAAAAATAAAAATCAACAAAGTTCCACAATTGGGAACCATAAGCAAGAAAATATATCCATAAATAGAATGAGGGCTATGAGAGCAGAATTCAACCAACATCATGTTTTTACTGATATTGAATTGATTATATTTTTTACATACGCACTAGGTAATAACGTTATCACCCTCAATCCAAAAATATTCAGGCATATGTCATCAATGTGAATACTCATCATTGATTCCTACAGGAGCCCGAAATGAATCCCAAAACGTCCGATTACCAAAAGCAGCGACGCTATCAGGAAAATGAAATCCTAGAGCATGCCGCTGAGATACTAGCAACACGCTACGTGCGTGGTGATGCCCTAACTAACCCTGATGCCACTAAAGAGTATGTGCGCTGCAAGTTAGGCAGCTATGAGCGGGAAGTATTTGCCTTATTGCTACTAGATAACCAAAACCGACTGATTGAGTTTAAAGAGCTGTTTCAAGGAACGGTGGACGCGGCCAGCGTCTACCCACGTGAAGTGGTGAAAACTGTGTTAGAAGTGAATGCAGCAGCGGTGATATTTGCCCATAACCATCCATCCGGTGACTCAACGCCGTCTCAAGCCGATAGGCGCATAACCGAAAGACTCAAAGACGCTTTAGCGCTGGTGGATGTTCGAGTTCTCGACCATATCGTGACAGGCGATACCTGCACCTCGTTTGCTGAAAGGGGGTGGTTATGATTGAACAACATTACGGTGAGCTTTCTATTGATGATGCATTACATGTGTCACTGGAAGCACTTCTGAATCGATACAACATCTCGGACAATGCGGAACGACTCGTGTTGAACTGCCGCCAAATGAGTTACTACCGACATCGACAAGGTTTGCATCCCATTGAAGTACAGCTTAAACGTGAGTCAGCCTCAAGCCCGTGGCTGGTGGTGTTCTTTGCCAGCTTCTCTTATCCCGATGATAACAGTACAACTGTTGAGCCTGAGTTGTACTTTCACCTTGCTAATCGCTGGTGCTATCAACCCGATGTGGGGAGTACGGATTTATCCCATCCAGAGGTACAAGAGCTGCTCTCGGTCTGGATGAAAGCCTTTGCTCGTCATCTTTCCAGAAACGTCTTTGATGACGTGCAACTGACGATGGTCGGTACGTTCCAATAATTCTCACTCTGTATTTCTTATTTGAATCCTGAAACAAGGAGGACTCACTATGTCCAAATTAACCTTCACAGCATCATCACTACCTGTGTCTAAGAAACTGCATAAGCTGTTAAGCGAGCGATTCACCACCCATTTACTGATTAATGAAGCACTGACCACCAGCCGTTATCTGGTGTTTAACTTTCGCGATAAAAGTTACAGCGCGGATGAAGGCGGCTTTCATCCGGTAGAGATGGCGATTTGCCATACCTCAACAGGGGCATGGAGCATTGAGTACATCACTGACTTTGCTTACATGGGCAACTACTACCCAGAGCTGGAGCGCAACTTGGATTTTGATTTTCGGGTTGGACAGTTCTTTGTGGCCTATCGTGGCTGGCTACCCATGCAAGGTAGCCGTGATGCCAAAGAGCTGTATCGGCTATGGGAGAGTAACTTTCTGGCCTATGTCGATACGGACGCTTACAACGAGATAGCCGTCACCCCGCAATAACTCATGACTTCCCTTCTTCTACAAACCATCAAACTTGTCACTGCCCTCATTACGTTGTTCTCTCTTTCCCCGTTCTTCGGTGCCATTGGAGCCCTATCCACTTTAGGTTTTCTAGTGGTGCTATTAATTGGGTTACTGGCAGCGATTGCAGAGTTCAGTGACAAGCATAAACCCCGTTAATGTTAATTAATTCACACTTTTATGAAACGAATTGATTGCATTTTAACCGTTGGACATTATGTGTCTGACCCACCTCTATTCTCCCGACATTAAATGTCCGACTCCGGTGTGGAGCTTTAATGTATTGAGAGCGTAGTCATGAGCAATAAAACCAGCATTGAAGGGTTATCCGCTTTGCTGCACACGCTGATGCTTATTCCTCAACATCGATGGATCACCGTTAGGGAGTTGCAGCAGCAGTTAGCCCTACTCGATATCCACCGCACCACGCGCAGCATTAAACGCTACCTCGATGAAGTCATTGTTGAGGTGTTTAATGTGGAATGTGATTCGATGAGCATGCCTCATGTTTATCGGAAAACTTCAGAGCAATTACTGAAACTCAACAAGCAGGAAATGCTCTATTGGCAACTGACCAACAAGTACTTACTACCGCTGGTTCCTGATGCACTGAATTATGGGCAAGGGTCCTCCTCGGAGAGAGACAAACCCTTGCCCCACAAGGGTTCAGCACATTCAAAAGAACAAGAATGGTTAGCCAAAGTACATGTGGCATTGCCCACGATTCGAGAGTGGAGTGACGAGCAACGGAACGTGTTGAATGCGGTACACACGGCGTTACTGCACAACCGTATGCTCAAAATATCTAGCCAAGTATTGCAGCAAGAGAAGGCGCTCATTGAGCCACTGGGACTCTCGGTTCAGTGTGACGCGCTCTTGCTGCTCTTTCGATTATCCGGTCAACACACGATACGCACCCTCACCTTGCCTTTGATTGATGAGGCCAGTGTATCGACGTTTTCTTTTACCTATCCGACTGATTTCAATATTGAGCGGTTCATGCGTGAACACGATGAAGTCAGTGCGCCTTGAATTTCACTCACCGATAAGGAGAGCACCGTTATGACATTAACCAACACCCTACTCCGATACGCCGCTATGACCATCCTGTTTATCGGACTCACCGCTTGTGGTGACCAAGAAGAGACTCAAGCAGCAACAGCAGATATTGAAGTATCGATATCGACTAACCCTCACTGGGGAACATTGGTTTTTGACCTGCAAGCTATCGCCGACAACACCGTAATCAGCAATGTGGTGATTAACCGAGGCAACTGCCGATTACCCGCAGGTACAGCCTCAGAGCTATCAAGAAATGTTTCATTAAAGTTCGGCCAAACCTACACCGGATACAGCAACAACTGCACCGTAGACAGCGTGAAAGAAATCGAAGTCACCTCCAGCGCGGGCACCTTTGTCTACACCTTCTAACTTTCAATTCCCAAATAACACACTCAACCAACTCGTAAGGATTAACTATGAACAAGTCAACTCTACTTATCACAGCAGCATTAGCTTTCTCTACCTCTTTCGCATTTGCTGGCGGAACACTGGGCGGTAACCCATCCGCAGATTCGGGAGCCGTCAACGTCAGTGTAGGCAAATGCACTCAATACAAAATGGATGTGAAAGCGGCGCAACAGGAAGGTAAGAACATATCGACCATCACAGTTCCTGAAGGCTGTGACGCAATCAAAGAAAAGTAACACCACCAGCGACGGTAAAAAATGACAATGGGGAGCAATCACGCTCCCCATTCTTTTTTTTTTTGCTTCTATACCTAAGCTTCACATCTAAAACACTTTTGTCGGATAGGCGACACCAGTTACCAGATGCCGCCCTCCTGAGAACCGTACGTGCAACTTTCACTTAATTCAAATAGTACTTATTAATCATCTGATTAACATCATGTTTTTAGTGACCACCACTGATATACTTACGTTTAAATTTTCATCATGCAGTCAATAAATCATGCTTCGCTATTTAATTTTCATTCCTCTTCTTATTTTAAGCGCCTGTACGAGTGGTACTACCAATATCACAAATGAACAAACTCTAAACTCTGATGAAGCCTATGAAAAAGGATACATCGCGCTTAGCCAAAAGAAATATAAGGCTGCTTATGCAGAATGGCTACCCTTAGCTGAGAACGGAGATGCTCAAGCACAGTACTCGATAGGCTGGATGTATAGTAAAGGACTGGGTGTTGAAAAAAGTGTCGCGAAAGCTTTAGATTGGTACGTTAAGTCAGCAAACCAAGGTTTTGTAGACGCTCAATATAGTGCTGGGAGAATCTACCTTTATTCTCTTCAACAATACGAGGATGCATTTACGTATTTTAAGTTAGCAGCAGAAAATGACGAAAATAAAGCGCAGTTTTATTTGGGTTTAATGTACTACCGTGGCGATGGCATTAGCAAAGATCTAAAAAAATCAGCACATTGGTTCTTACAATCAGCAAAGAAAGGCAATAAAGATGCACAGTTCTACATTGGTCAAATGTATGAACTAGGTGAAGGTGTCCTACAAAATGACAAGTATTCTCTACATTGGTTTAACTTAGCCTCAAGGAATGGACAGCAAGACGCACAATATAAGCTTGCTGTTATTTACTATCAGGGGAAAATGGTACCTAAAAATGATATCACAAGCTATATGTGGTTAAACATCAGTCAATACAACGGAAAAGATATTAAAAATATGAAAGGAATAATCTTTGATGACTTAAGCCAGGCTGATATTGATGAGGCCCAACTCAGGTCAATGAAATGTGTTGAGTCCCTATATAAACACTGCCATTGGTAATTTTCATAATCAAAACTATGCTATAGCGTGTAATGGCTCATACTTACTGATGCTCCCATAGCTCGACTATCCAAACGCCAAACGTTCGCATCATTGATGTCCAACACTACGGATGGTGAGTATGCGAAATTATATTTTCTTTAGCCATACACTAAACGGGCACTCTATAGGCAAAGTGTGCCCCCTAGCAATTATGTTTCCATTTCCTTTTCTCACCCTATTATGTTTTCTCTAAGAGTTCAAACCTCTCGTGTCATAACGCCAGACTCAACTCACGTCTAAATAAAGGCCCTTCACCAACCGCACACACTATTCCCTTCAATATCAACACATGCAACCTGTAACAAAGAAAAGTATCATCGACTTGCCCTACATAATCACCAAGTACACGGCCAATGGCTTGTGCTGCAACACAAACTCGTGACCCAATCGCGGAAAGAAGTGCATCATCAAAAAACGTCTCATCATGGGACTTAATTGAGGAACCGTTCCAAGTTCTAACCATATCCCTGCACACAAGAATACTCTCCCATTCTTTTGCTAATTTAGTTTGCTGAAAGATATCAATAGGCACCGGAATGACGGTGGTAAGCTCTTTAGTTGAACAGGCTCCAACGATTGGTATGGTGTCTCTATCCAACTGACCTGTCGTTACATCAGCTAAAAATAAACTTTGTTCCGGCAATACTGAGCAAAGCAATCGCAACATTAATTGTTCATCCACTGACTGGCCAACCCAAACAACATAATCGCCATCGCGTTCGAGATCCTGATAACTCTGCAATATGGGCAGCCCTATATAGTCGGATAACCATGACCATAAGTCTGGTTCATTAATAAGACCACATACCCCCTTAAACCAATTGCTACGTAGTGCACGTCCCTGCACAGTACCATAATTAATTAGAGGACCATAAGCCAACGGGTCACACAGCTCTACCACCCGCTTATTTTCATCTGGTGCAAGAAGAGAATTCAAAATGCCAGCAGATGCTCCTCCCGCAACAAAATGAGTAATCTTACGAGTGGTCATTATTAAACTCACTTTGAGTCTCAGCACACCGTCTCTGTATTCTCATTCATCGCTCCTTGTCAGCTACTAACTGTTAAACTGTTATCGAGACCCAAAACCTTAGAATTCATCACTAGAACAACGCTATTGTGTCTACTCCACGGTTAGACGAACAAACACACATAGGAAGGCAATATTTACCACTTTTTATCAAGGTCTTCTGCATATAGCAGTATTGCTCTTTGGTATTCTTTTATTGACTAATTATCAGTTGTCGATACCAACAAATTAAGAAGCAAAGCGGTTGCCTTCTTATGTCTGCCTAAGTTATATAAACACACCGCTACGAAAGTGCTTAGTGTTCTCTTTTGCTAGATAACTAATGTGCTTGAAGAACTCAGAAGTGGCTCCCAATGGTTGGACACATAAGCTAATCCTTTAAGTGGTTGATCCAGTTCATGCCGCGTATCTCTGTCTGCCAAAGTAGACTTCATCAGGGGTGAGGTCATTGAATCCCTGATGGTTACGCTCCTCATTATAAAACACCATGTATAGTGGCTAATTTCAAGCTCTGCTTCACGGGACGTGCTGTAAGCTTTTAAGTAAACCTCCTCATATTTCAGACTTCGCCATAATCGCTATATAAAAACGTTGTCGACCCATCGACCTTTTCCATACATGCTGATTAGTATTCCCTGACTAAAAGAACTTCTGTGTGAACTCAATGCTAGTAAACTGGCTGCCCTAATCGGAGTTAAAGGTATCGGGCGACCCGTAGCGTTGGAGCTCTTCTTCGAGTGCCTCGATAAAAAGCTTTTATCCATGGCTATACCAGTCGATAATGGCAAGCAAGTACAGGAACCCTTTAGCCATTGGGATGTACGTGATACCAATAGCCCAAGCTTGGTTTGGATAAGTGACTTCGATATCACGCAACAGGTACGGATAAATCTTGTATGCTTTGTTCGCCAGTGTCGTTTTTGACTTGGGATAAATCGCCCCAATGCCCATTTCTCGCATGATCCGGACAAGACGCTTGCAATTAACGTTATGACCCTTCTTAATCAGTTCAGTTCGAATGCGCCTACGGCCCATGAACGGATACTGAAGGTGAATTTCGTCAATCATACGGCGTAATTCAATCTCCTCAGCAGAGAGTCCGATAGGCTCCGTAGAGCAATATCGAGAAGCTCACACTGACGCTTTATCGGTAGTTGGGTGAATTTAACCAGCGAACTCTTTCGCTGGGCTCGGTCTAACGACCGAGCACTTTGGACAAAAATCATTTTTCCATGGTCAATTGGCCGATTTTTGCGTGCAGCTTGTCTATTTCTTTGGAATTACCTTTGCCTAACTGGCTTTCAGAGGCAAAGATCATGACAGCGTTCTCAAGCAGCTCTTTTTTCCACAACCCTTAATACTGGATGCGGAGTCCGCCTATTGTTAGAGGTATTACCTGAGCCAAAGTGTTCTCAGATCCGCAGTCGGTCGCCTTCTTTCACCAGTTCAAAGCGGACTTTCCCGCGCTCAACATTAAGATCCCGTTCCTGACAGTGTGGGAAACCATCAATCATAAACCGCTCAAGGCCCTGGTGGCATTGCAAAAACCGCTGCTGATTGTGGCTGCCGGAGAAGACGGCGTGAATCCTGTGAGCGAGTCACAGCGCTTATTCGCGCAGGCCAATGAACCGAAACAGTTGCATATTGAACCAGGGCGACGCATTACCAGGTGTACAGTGGCGATCACTTTGAGTCGGTCGTGCGCCAGGAACTCAGCTGGTTTGCACAATATCTCTAAGCCGGATTGCTGTTGATGAAAAAGGCCACCCCGATGGCCTTTTATCTTTGCAAACACGCTGAACCAATGGTGTTACCCTGCATAACCCTGCCGGGATAACCTATCGCTTCTGATCATCTTCCCCTGTAGTATCAAACGCCAGAAGATCGCCGGGCTGACAATCCAGTGCCCGGCATAGCAGCTCCAGGGTCGAGAAGCGAATGGCTTTCGCTTTGCCATTCTTAAGCACCGATAAATTTGCTTCCGTGATACCGACGGCTTCGGAAAGCGTTTTCAGGCGCATTTTCCTTTTGGCCATCATGACATCTAAATTGATCTCTATACTCATGCTGGGCCTGTTCTAGATCGTGTATTTGTTGTCATCTGACAATCGATATGCTTCTTTCATCACCCAGGAAATCAGCAGTGTGATCAGGCCAAGCATCAGGGTCAGTAGCTGCCCGTCATCAAAGCTCAAGGTCAGTTGGTGCTGCCCGGCAGGTGCATCAAAGGTGACGATCAGTGAAATCATCGCCCCATAGATGACTGACGCGATCACCCAATAAAACAGGCTCAGTGCCAATTGCCGGTAAATCAGCGCATTCTCGAGCGAAAACACATCCCCTTGCTCATAATTTCTGAACAAACGGACCAGTTTCACCAGCGCATAGACCGGAACCGCTGTCACGGCCAGACTAATCAGGGTTAGTGAAAGTCGCATTCCCACTGTAATAGGGGCATCGCCAAGCGAGTCAAAGTTTAAGCTCAGGTTGATGAGCCCTGAACGGGTCAAAATGTCATAAGAGGTTTCGACGGTCAGCCAGAAGTAGGCGACAAAAAGCGGCAATACAACAAGAATAAACTGGAACACTCTCCGCGCAAGGCGGCTTAATTTTGTAATTTTGTCCATCTAGGTACTCCGAAGTTTGATGATGTTATGGGGCTACTCTAGGCCAATAAAAAACAATAATCAATAAAAATTTATCGCAAAACGATATGCTTTAGGTTCGTGATGGTAAAACTTAAGACTGATGGTGCCATCTTCAGGCAAACCCGCGGGCGGAAGTTACCTTGTATCCCGCCCGGTGGAAAGTAGGATGCTTTAAGTGCTGTGGGCAGCGCTGCACGCCATTTTAACGACTTGAGTGCTTTCGTGAGCAATACGCCAAATGGCAAAGGCTGTTCGCCGACAAATCAGTTCGTTCTAGGTTCAAACAGTTAGTTCGCAGAACTATCGAAATGGGCTAAATCAGAAGAAGTACATGACAAGGTCATACAGCACGAGTTCTATAAATGCCTCAACACTTTTGAATCACGACTCGGCAAACCGCCCGCCAAGCTAATGAAAACCCTTTCCTCAATTGGCTGGATTTACTGGCCACCGGAAGGCGGGCATAAATCTTAGATGGCTGATTGTGACACCTTTCAACACTGCGTTGATGGGGTGCAGGACATGCACTGCAAGTGCAGGGGCTCATCGAAGAGTCGCGCCTTGCTGAAAGCTTCGGTTGCCAAGTATTTTTCGGGCAAACCTGCCTTACTGGCTATCGGTGGCACAAGCTTCGCTGCAGACGCGAAATCTCTTCGTATCCCTGGTTCCTTGTCAAGTACCGCAGATTCATCCCCCTATGGGCCTATCAGGCCGTCTCAAGACTCTACATCGAGGCGATGTTTGATACGCTTTTGCACTGCGAGACCGAGCGGATCCGGTCCCATTTGGCGCACCATTATGAATTCAGAGGAGATCAGCTCTGGCTCCGCCTCCAGTCGGATGTCTACTTTCATCACGGGGAAAAGATGACCTCGGCACATGTGGCCGATTGCCTCCACGACCGAGTTACCCAGCCCCATCTTTACCAAGCCATGTACCGACATATTGCAGACGTCGACACTGAGGGGGAGTGAGTTATTGTTATAGTGAAGCAAGGTCACGCCATAATGCTTTAGACCCAGACCGAGATGCACGCGTCGATTTACCTAGAGCAGGGCAACTTTTTGTTTGACTATAACCAATGGCTGCAGCAATGCAGCGACATTTTCAAATATTCGTTGTCGGCGCAACAGAAATCCCAGCTCAGTCAGATTGACCAGTTGCTGCGTGACTGTCCTTGTGAAGCCGATTTGCTCGATCAGCTCTACCGATGTGAAGACTCGCTCGCCCAGCCAGGGGTGTATATCCCCTGTGGCGCGATTTATTGATTTAGGATATTACCGGGGCTATCCAGGGCGCAGACACTGATATCATGGGCGTAATATCGCTGCACAAGTTGGGGTTCAACGATTAGTGGGGCGTAAAAGAGCCGTGGGGCACCGATAGGGTCACTAGGTTGTCAGCGTCGTACAGCTTGGTGTCCGTTTCCTGCATCCCGAGCTTGCGCAGGAGCCGGAGCGATGCATGGTTCTCGGACACTGCCACGCCATAAACTTCATCGACCAGTTGATTGGAGAACACAAAGTTTAATGCCGCGTTAGCTGCTTCAAATGCATAGCCTTGTCCTTGATGCTCCGCAGCAATGGCATAGCGAATATCACACAGGTTCACATCCGCTAGCATTTCAACACCAGCGTAACCGATTTTCACGGTAGGATCGCTGCGCAGGGAGACGATAAACATACCGAATCCTTTCTCCCAATGCGCAACTTTGGTCGACAAATATTGCACGATATAGGTGACGCTGAAAGGCTTTCCCCCCGGCAGATAACGCGTGGTGTCGGGGCAGGTAAAAAGCTTTTGGTAGATATCAATATCTGCTTCAGTGGCAGGTGTTAGCAGTAACCTTTCTGTTGTGATCATTGAAAATTCATTTCCTCCGGAGACAAACTTCACTTACATGTGAAATGCTGACGGTACTTATGATGTATTTCCTTTGGCCGACAGGCGACCAAGTAAGTATAGCAGGGCCGAAGGAAATCTGTTGGTCGATTAGGTTGCTTCCGGTCCAAAGATCAGCCACAGACCCAAGGACAGCCCCTTCTGATCGGCATGCACTTGTTCCTGAGTCATCAATGTGTGGGATCGGTAGCAGAGAAAAGTATCTCCGACTTGCCCTGCATATTTCCCCAGAAACTAGCCGATAACCCTCGCGGCGACCCGCTCCTATGGAAGCAAAGTTCGCGTGGTCCAAAAACGTTTCGGCATAGGTCAGGATTCTAGTACCGTCCCATGTTCTCACCAAGTTGCCTTGTTTCGTAAGCCAGAGCGTACTGATGCCGGGGATCTAACGGGAAGGGGGTGACCACGAAATTCAACGTAAATACAGTGTACTATTTGTGGCCAGACCAGCAAATAAGTCAGGCAATACCACAACTCAATATTCATATTATGCTAAGTTCAGCTCGGACTTAACGGCATTATCGAAGTCATTTGAGCTAGTAAAACTCTTGGTCAATCAGCCTCTAAAACGTTGTATCTCAGCTTAAAATCCAAACTTGGCAAATAGAAATCACGTCAATAGTGCAACCTTCGTTGAGATGACAGCTTACAGGTAGCCATCTCTGGAAGATAATGCAACAGCCAACGACAGAGGCTGTGCTCCTGCGAGAATGATTCAGAGAGCAATGGTCTGAGTGCCGGCCATGGTGGCTTGGCCGCCGACGCGAACCCGGTGAATCGTATTTCCTTCTGCATCGATCATCACCTGGATCAGGGATGGGCATCCCATGGCCCGCCCCTGCTCTAACAGGAACTGAGTTTCCCCGGGCAGGACATGATGGACCAGGTAGCATCCCAGTGCCCCGCTGGCACTACCGGTTGCGGATTCTTCATCAATGCCGTACAACGGCGCGAAGTTCCGGCAGTGGGCCGTGATGGATGCATCTCGGCTCAGTTCAAAGACGTGGAAGCCGATGGTGTCGAACGTGCGGCTCAGGTTGGCAATCGCTTCATAGTCGGGCTGCAGGGTGTCGAGCTGGCCGGGCAGGACGGGGATCAGGATGTCCGGCAATCCGGTCGAGACCACAGCGGTGGGTAAGCCAGTTCCGGTAATGATCCCGGGGGATACTCCGAGCGCCGCAGCGACGTCTGCAACCGCAGGCCCCTGCCGCATCACAGGCAAGGCCTGATCCATGACAACCCCGTGGGGGCCGACGGCTACACGCAGTATGCCGGCTTTGGTTTGTTGTGTGTATTGGCCCGGCGCAAGCTGACCGAGTGACGCCAGGGTGGAAAAAACGGCTAAGGTTGCGTGCCCGCATAAATCCACTTCCCCTTCAGGCGTAAAAAAGTCGACTTTGAAATCTGTCTCCTCTCCGGTATAGACAAAGGCGGTCTCGGAGAAACCCACCTGCCGCGCAATCTCAGTTTTTTGTCCGGCGCTCAGGGGGGGCGGGTTAAGAACAACTCCGGCAGGATTGCCGCCGGAGTGATCCCGGGTAAATGAGTTCACACGGTGTACCTTGATGTCCTGCTCAGCCGAGCGTGTTGCCTCGTTTTGCATTTGCTGCTCCCGCGCTATGACCAGGTCCGATCTAAATCTTGTGCGTACAACTTGATCGCCCGCTGGTAGGTCAGAATGTCTTCATCGTTGGTGGTTTCGACCAGCAGGTTCAGCAAAAGCTCGATCGCTTGCTTGTGTTTCCCTAGGTTATACAAACACATTGCGTAGAAGGGTTTCACCTCTCGGCAATCCGGGAAAAGTGCCAGTGTTTTTTCAAACCACACGGCGGCTTCTTGATATTGCCCGAGGCTGCGCAGGGTACTCGCGAGCCCGAACAGCGCGTCAAAACGCTCGGTGGCCTCGAGCTCTCCGGCCAGCGCGGCGTGATAATGCTGCACGGCTTGTGACTCCAGTCCCTGGTTGTCATAAGACCAGGCAATATGAAGATGGGCCCTCGCTTTGAGCGGCTCCTGCTCCAGGAGTGTTGCTAACAGCTGGCGACTCTGCTCAAATTTCCCATCGCTTCTCAACGCAATGGCCTGCTGAATTGTTTTATCCATCATCGGTACCCTTCCTTCAACTACAGAAATTCCTTTCTACCGCTTTCAGGGGCAGAAAGCTTGTAAAAAACAAACACGCCGGATTGCGGCTTTCCGCTCAGTCGCGATCCCCATCCGGTACGATCACCGGTAAGTCGGTGCAGCCGAAGTCGAGTCCGAACTGACTCAGCACACCAGTTAACTGACCCCGATGATGGGTTTGGTGGTTGAACAAATGCTGACAGAACGCCCCCAGATCCCGCTCTAAAACCTGCCCTTCTGTGGTTGTATAGCGGATCGGCCGGTTGCACATTTCTGGTGTCAGCTCATGGGTAAAGTCGAGGAAAATTCGGTCGACCAACGCCCGCAGCGCTCTCAGTTCGGTAAGGTTGCTGGCAAAGCTGTCATTCACCGTGCGCGCCACAGGCAGCGATGCCATCGTCTGTGCATCGATATTCACAACCCCGTTGTCGACCAAACGCCTCAGCATGATGAGATCGCCAAACAGCAGGTGATTCCAGTGATCCATCACCGTGGGGAAAAACGCCCCTGTCGGTTGGTGTAACTGCTGCGTTGTCAGCTGTTCGCACACACGCATCAGCTGATCATTCATGCGCTGGTTGTAGCGTGCGAAGATCTTGAAATTTGAGGGTAAATCCATGTAAACCTCTGTCGATTCATCTTGATATCATTTAGGATGTGGTGGTACATCTGTCAGTCAGGCTCTTTTAGGGCTAGAATACCTGCGGATCCCAGTAATAAAGCACCACTTCCTCTAGTCACAGCGGTAAGAGACAGTCGGCTCGCATCAACAATCCGTCTGGCCGAAAATGCATAAAACATCACCAAACTGAAATCAAGTAACGCCATGGTTGGGCACATCACTAATAGTTGAGGGAATACGGGTAAGTCGGGGTTGATGAATTGCGGGAAAAAAGCTGAGAAGAATAGGATGGCTTTGGGATTGCCAGCCGCGACTAAAAAGCCAGAGTAAAACAACTTTTTGTTTGAGGCCTGTAAATCTGAACCCTTGAGGTTTAAGTGCTCAACTTGTGCCGGTTTAGCAAGGAGCATTTTTAGCCCCATGTAAACCAAGGTGATCACACCAAAGACTTTGATGACAGTAAATGCCATTACCGAATTTGCAAGGATGACACCTAAACCCAAGGCGACTAATACCATTTGAATAAAGTTAGCAGAAATGTCCCCAAGGGCGGTATAAAGCACGCGTTTATGCCCATATTTCAGTGCATGTGCAATACCTAAAAATATACTAGGCCCTGGTGTCGCGGTAAGAATGAGCGATGCCACGACAAAGCCGAGCCAAAGGTTCAAGTCCATTTTTTATCCTTAGTTTTTCGTTTAACACTGCAAATCATATCGCTACAGATACACTACCATACCCGCGATTACTCCAACCACATATTGACCAAAGACATGACACCCATATTGTTGGTTTCGGTGCCATACAAATTGTCCGCGCGAGTGACGGTGAAATGATTGCGCCACAGAGGACAATAATAATAGTTCTGGATAAGCCAATCCTCCGCTCGATACAGCTTGTGCAGAAACTCCCCACTGTCGTTACTTTCCTGCATGAGCATATCAATAAAGGTTAATAGGCTTTGTTTTCCACGTTCAGGCAAACATAGGCTAAACACATTGCCGCAAAGTAGCCACTCGTAATACTGGAACGTCAGGTCGTCGCCAAATACGTAACAGTCGTAGGAGACATCAACAGCCACATCTTGAGACTGTCCTTGAAGACATACCTGCCAAATAACCCCTTTTTGAGACAACGCATCAAGCAAAGGTTGCAACTCCCTCATATGACTGTCTATCACTTCAATGACCACCGGACGAGAGGGCAGTTTCATGTCGTGATTGAACAAGTGAAACCCCTTATCTTGATGGCAATCCATCACGCTGTTCGCTGCTCTTTTTTGGCTATCAAGTGTAAAGCGTCGACTATGATGAACAAGCCAGGCTCTCTCTTGAGCGGACAAGGCGTTTGCATGATGATGAAACTGCAAAATAGCACACCCACTGCGATCGACTTTTTGTGGCTGAGCGGGTTGAGATTCGCAATAGAGCAGTTCTGCCACGTGCATAGGCGTTTGAGGTTGGGCATCGCTACACCAAAACTCTACTCGTTCAATATGGCCACCAAAGCCAAAATAGTGGTTATTACGAACCAAACTCCAATACTGCTTTTCCAGACTTTCGACCCGATATGCTCCACACCCGATAGGTTTTGATGCCTGATAATCAAAAATCGCACTGTGCGAATCGGCTAATAAATGAAGCAAAACGGGGTCAGATTGACGCATAGAGAAAATGACCCACTGCTTATCTATGTCAATTCGCTCGACATGGCGAAATAGAATTTGATATGGGTGCGGCGTGTTGAGACGCATCTCGATATTTTTTTTGACCAGCTCCGGTGTCAGCGCTTCTCCATTGTGCATCATGATGTCATTGCGGATGCGAAGACGAATTTGCTTGTCACTGTAGTGAAACTGGTGAGCGATATGAGGCACAATATCATTTTGAACGGGGTCATAGCGCACTAAGGTGTCGAACACGCTTTCGATCAATAAAATAGAACGAGCGGACTGTGCCAAATGTGGACGCCATTCAGGCAGCATATATGGCACTAAATACATTAAAGTGTTCTGCTTTTTCAGTTCCTGTTGTGCGTCCCCTAACCAGAGAGGTATGTGATCTTGAAATAGGCGGACTTCGCCAAATTGAGTGGCTAGCCGAAATGCCTGATTCATTCTGCCAGAGCGAGCCATCTGCTCTAACTGAGTCAGCAGTGAGGCCTCAAAACTTTTGAGTAGTGTCAGTTTAGAGCGGTGGCCACGTCCCTGACCCGAAGCCCAATGGATAAGCCCAAAACTCTCGAAAGCAGCCATTAGCTTACTCACATACCTTTCTGAACAGACCAGAATTTCAGCAAGGGTGACGATATCGACATCATAAGTTTCATTGCGAGAAAAATGTTTCTCTAGTTGCTTTAAGCGTTGTAGATGACTCGTGGACAACAACTTAGAACCTACCATGTCAACCTCAAAAATTATCTTCATTAGAAACGACGGTTCACTCTGTGACTTGGCGACGTAACATAAAATAGTGTGTTTATGATCTCGCAGACCGAGATTAATAGATATGGACGATCTGGCCGACTATGAATCCCAGCAAGAAAACTATACCAGACAAACGCGGACGGCTTTGAGTTTGTATCACTGTCATTGTTTGAGGGGTTTCCGGTAAGTACTGTTTCGCGTTTAAAGTATAGAAGGTGTAGTCTAATGGATTCATGGTATTACTCACACAGCAAAGGTTTATGTCGCTATTATTAGCGAACAAACACGAAGTAATAACGATCTCTTTACTGTGAACAGTTCACCTTTTAATTAATAATTTAATAATAAAGGAAGGCTCTACTTTTCACCTGCCACCAAACCAACTAATTCAGCAAACATGTAGAGGCAGATTAATCCCAGTCACATTCAATATTAGCAATCAACGCTACACCGATTAATCTTCAGGTATATGTTATCTATAAAAACGCTTAACGCTACCCTAAGGACGAATTACCATTCTTAGGGATAAAGCAAGAATACGACCGCACAGCCTGTTAGCGGTCTGCTAACAAACTGTGCACATAGTCTTAATCAGCCTCTGCCGCTTCAACGGCTAACAAGTCTGCCATGTCATTACCTTTATCACCTGAGTGAGCTTTGACCTTAAACACTTCAACGTATTTCTTTGAACGCAGTTCATCGATTTGTTGCCATAGATGGCGGTTCTTTACTGGCTTCTTGTCTGACTTACGCCAACCTCGGTCTTTCCAATCGTCCATCCAGATGTTGAAACCTTTTACACAGTAATCACTATCTGAGTAAATCACGTCCCCATCTTCTGCGTACTCCAACGCCTCAACTAAGGCCAGTAGTTCCAGCTCAGCACTGTCAGTTTTGCGGTCAATAGTGATACCTTCTTCATGAACAATCTCATTGTCTTCATCCATGACCACCAGCCCGATCCCACCTCGCATACAGACGTTTTGGTTGTTTGGTGCCGCGCCGTCTACGTAAATTAAATAACTCATTTATTTTATCTCTCTCTAATTGCAAAAAGGGCGCATGACTTTGCTTAGCCAGCGCCCCGTTGATGTTTGTGTTACTGGAAGGATTCTGCGTTGTCTCGCATGCTCAGACGCGATTCCATCCATTCCTCGATTTCGCTTTCTACCCAAGCCACCGCTCGTCCACCGAGTGGCACACTCTTAGGAAAGTCGGTTTTATCTGCCATGAACTTGTAGATAGTTGAACGGCCTAGCCCAGTTAGTGACATCACTTCTTTTAGTCGTAAAAATCTCATGGGAATTGTCTCCTCTTGTATATACCCATGTGATAAGTCGCCACTGTAAAGAAATGCAGTCGGTCTACTCCAAGCTAGAGCCAAAGCAATAACGCTTTTCTTCCCACGCTTCAGCAAGGCTGCTCATGCGGTGGAAGAGCGTGTTCCTTATGTTGGTGTCTTTGCTACGACAACGCATCCCCACCCCATAATTGCCTCGGTCATTGAGAAACACCAATGAACGCGCTTCGCCGCTGTAGTGCTTTTCTATCGCTTCTTGCCAAGCCGTTTTAAGGTGCCCGACCAATTCATTGCGCTTGTCCCAACAAATAGCGGGACCAAAGTTCTGGCTATAGTCAGTAAACAGCATCACGCGATAGTTGTGGGATGGCACCTTGTCTTCCCGCTTACGCCATACATAGAACAGAGAATCCGTATCAAGCTTTTCTTTAAGCAGATTAAAGTAATCGTTGAGGATACTGAGGTCGGTATCTTGATGGTCTTCTGGCAAAAACAAGTCCAAACGTGTAGCAAGAGCGATGTCAAACTGACTGAGTGCCTGTTCAAAGACATCGACCATAGAGGTCAATGCTGACTCGTATAACCCCTTGTCGCTGTAATACAGCGGGTAATCTTCAAAAGTTCTATCAAGGGTAATGCTTGGGAGGTAGGTTCTATTCGCCATGAGTAATGCCTTTTGTGTGTGAATGACATAGGCATTACTCGCTCTGTATTTTTTTAAGGTGAGTCGTGACTGCAACCAAAGCTCTTGTTGAAGTGATCGTTCTGGTTGGCAATGGGCTTCGCGAGACGACTGATTCGATAGAAGAACTCGTTTAACTGTAACGGGAACACTTCAGCGTCAGACAACAGCTCAAAACCTTCATTCGTAGGAGAGTAGGCTAATCCAAAGCATGGTTGGCTGTAATAATCTTCAACCACCCTATCCCATGTCTTCCTCACTTTTTTGTAGAGAAAACGTCCCCACCCCTCTCGTCCAGTGCCGAAGTTTTGAAAGAGATCCCTATCAAAGATCAAGATAAGATGATGATGCTGGCTGGTGGATTCACTGGCCTTCGCCCAGATATAGCGAATGACCGTTTGCTGGTATTGATAAGTTCTGTCGGTGTATTTGTCTCTACAGAGCTCATTAGTCTCCGATTCTAAAATACGAAAGAAATGGGCAAACACCGCTAGGTAATCTTCCCCGAAGTCACTCGGTAGGTTTAGGTTGATGTGAACAGCAAAGATTCTTGGGTATTGGTTTAGTGCTTCAGTCAGCACTCGGTCTATCTCCTCTAGGTATTCGAGAACGAGACCATCCTTGTGGTAGTAGAGTGGCTTTCCATTAAAGGTTCGGTCATGAGTGATGGTGCGGACTCTTTGATGAGCCTCGTTGAGTTGATGAATCATGATTGGTTCCTGTGGTTTGTTGTTATTCCCACAGGAACTGTGACTACCGTTACTTTTTAAGCTACTTATGACTATGACCGAAATTTCGTCTACCGCTACCAAAGTGCTTAGTGTTCTCTTTTGCTAGATAGCTAATGTGCTTGAAGAACTCATTAAACGCATCATCAAAGTCATCAGAGTTACAATTCAAGCGGTGGATGACCACACTGTCGCTATTCTTTCTCTTTGAAAAATGAACCAGTCCATTGGCTTCCTCGTAGTCGACACCAGCCACCCTCGCCCATGCCTCTACGATAAAAGAGCCTAAGTTCTCCTGTTGTGTTTGAGTTTTCCCCAACCAGTTAAATCTATCTTTGTTGAACATGAGTACTAGGTGATAGTGGTCGTTTATCGAGCTAGAGCGCTCCCTCACCCAAGCAATCCGCACTTTGCAGGGATGCACTCTAGCACTCCCTTCTCTTTTCTTTCGTTTTCCGGAGTGATCAATCTGCGACTGTAATGAGCGTAGAAAGTCGGTCATGACATTACCGCTCTTTTCATTGTTCCTTAGCTTAGGAAACCTCAAATCCACTCGAATAGCCATCAGCCGAGGATACTCGCCCAATGCGAGATCAATCGTATCGTGCATTTTCTCTAAGTAGTCGATGTAGAGTGGACCGTGCTCGGTCTGGATAGGCCTACCCAGAAACGTTTTCTTGTTGGTCAGTCTGAGGTTTTTGTTTTTTCTAGAACGTACATTCATTCCTATCTACTCCGGTGTTTAGGTTCATAGATAGGTCTGTGTCGTTAATTTTTAATTGCGTACTGTGAGTCACTAGGGGTGACTCAGTAGAGGGTAATATGCCGATATAATGGGTGAATAGGTATGGTAGATATGACTGTAATAATACTAACCAGACAGACAATGCAAAAAACTGCTACGTATGAATTTCCTGTCCATCTAAAGGGGCAAGTGCTAGTTAACCATCAACACCTAGGCACTGAACTGCGGAAAATCGATGTCCTCTCCCCACTCTCGAATCCAAGTAAGTTACAAATTAAATGACAATCCATTGTTCTAGTTAATGAAGAGAGAGCTCGATAATGCCCACGACTTCAACAGCAAACCATCACGCCACAACAACCCAACGCATCCTCATTTACTCACATAAGACAAGACTATTAAAAATATTTTTTACATAAAAATCAATCAAGTTGGAAGAGTAAATTTATAATGGTATATCTAGCAAAATCGAAAAAACGTGGAAAATTACTCAATGTTCAACAATGAAGCCTCCCAAAACAACTTAAAAGAAACCGCAGTTTCTCAACATCCGTTGCACAACTTCATTAATCCATTTGATCGTCAAAATGAGTTTTTAGTACTTACTGATAGCCAAAAAACAGATGGTAGATTTACGCGTAGACAACATACTCCCTCATCACTTATCCAACTCAACTCATGGGCTGATTTCCAACCAATGACAAAGCCCTTTGAACCAAACTCTGAGATCTATGTTCTACCCTCTCACCCCCTCAGTGAGTCAACAAGACAGACCCACTTTATGGGGGCATCACTAGTTGAGTACGACAACATTTACCAATACATAGAGAAAAAAGCTCAAGAGTTGGGGTTTCGCCAGCAGCGCACCCAGAACCTAATTATTGTCACTATGTTGTTAGCAAAGAACTTTGATTTAATGATTGGTGGAGTCCCTATAGGAGGAAAATGGATAGCGGATAAACTCGGTACAAACACCTATAAAGTGAGTGATCGGCTGAAGGATTTAGAAGATATGAACCTGATTCGGCGATGCTCAAGACTCTCGAAAAAAGACAAAACAAAATTAACTGGCTTCATTGAATTGACTCCGTTTTTTTTGCTCAGCTTCACATCATTCTTTAGTAACAAGGATCATATCAACTACGAGCAATACTTAGCCTCAAAAGCAGCCACACAGAAAGGGGAACTCAGCTATCAAATCTACGGTGAGAAAGGGCACTTTGAATACAAAGATATAATCTATACCCTTAAAGTTAGGTTACTCGAATTAACTAGAAATCCTACGGTCTGTGATCAAGTAAAGGTAGCAGCATACAAAGCGTTACTGTAGCACTAAAGGTTGATGTGAAGCTTTTACCTGAATTATCACAAAAAAGATGCACCGAAATAGAAAAGCATGTAATTAAAGTGATGAATAATGACAAGTTGTGATTAGCGTACAAAGTGCAACAAAAGCTCTAGGGCTCTTTAAACACTGAAATATTAAACATAATTAATATTTCAAATTGTTCTAAGTGTAATTTATGGATTGTTGTACCTAAAACGCAATGTACCACTAAATGTACCAACAATAAAAACAAGAACAAAATAATATTATAATTTACAATAAGTTAATGTTAGAAATTGAGTCTGGGAGGGCCACCAATTCAAACAAAAAAGCCTGCATTTTGCAGGCTTTTTTGTTACTCGAGTTCACTCAGCTTTTTGTTGCCACACCTAGCTCGACACGCCTAGCTCGAAACACTGCGAGTCGCCTCCTGTTTGAGCATGAAGCGCAAGAGATCCGATTGGCGTTTCAACAGCATCTGATTCTTAACCCTTGCCTGGGTGATCACAGCATTGAGCGGTTTATGGATAAAATCCACCGCACCCAGCACAAATCCGCTCACCTCCTGCTCCTCGTCGTGATGGGCAGAGACAAAGATCACCGCAATCTCCTGGGTGCAGGGTTCAGATTTCAAGTGGCGACAGACCTCGAACCCCGACATTCCCGGCATCTCGATATCCAAGAGCAAAAGATCCGGTTTGAAGCTGTGGCACAAGGCCAGCGCCTCCTGACCACTCAAAGCAGAGGCTATTTCATACTCCTGGCTCAGGAGCTGCCTGAGTATGATGATATTCACCTGCATATCATCGACGATCAGTATTCTCCCCTTACGAGAAAAAACTAATGGAGACATATCGTTATTCTGTTCCATTAACTACCTTTCGGCCTGTTACTATTGAAATTCGTTAAGTCTGGGCAGAAGCGTTTTGCACCTCTTCCTTGGGCTCTAGTGTCTCCTGCAGCCGCTCCATCAGCTTGGCATAGCAAGGTTTTATCACCCCGAAGAGTAGGTTCAACTTATCACAGTTTTTCATCTTGGCCTCCATCTCCAGGCTCAAAAACTGCTCCTGCAGCTGGATGGCGCCTATGCTGCTGGAGAGTCCCTTGAGGCCATGGCTGAGCTGACGCACCTTCTCATAATCCTTCGCGGCGATCGCTTCCTCCAGCTCGCCAACTTGTGCCGGCGACGTGTCGTGATACATCTGGCAGATCTCGGCGAACAGCACCTCATTGTTCATCAACCGGCTCAGGGCCAATTGACGGTTCCAGACATAATCTTCATCCTTCACCAGGATCTCTTCATGGGGCGCGGCCTCAACTAAAGTAGGCAAGTCACCAAACTCACAGACAGAGATCAGCCAATCGACCACCTTCTCCTGCAGCCGCTCGGCCACGATAGGCTTAGTGATGTAGTCATTCATGCCCGCCTCGATGCACTTGTCACGCTCGCCCATCATGGCACTTGCCGTCATGGCAATAATGGGCGTATCGACAAACGCCTCACCCGCCTCCCCGGCGCGGATCGCCCGGGTGCAGTCATAGCCATTGAGGATCGGCATCTGGCAGTCCATCAAGATGCAATGCACGCCCAGCCCCTCTTGCTCGCACTCCCTCAGCCTGGTCAACGCCTCCTGACCATTGATGGCCCTGACAAATTCTAACGGCAGTTCGGACAATATCCCCAGGGCAACCTCTATGTTGATCTCGTTGTCATCGACCACCATCACCCGCGCTCCTTTGATGCGCTGGGCCGCCTCCGCTGAGATAGTTAGAGTCTCATCCTGACGAGTAGACGCGGTGCCAGGGCTTGGTTTCTGGGCACCGAACTTCTGCATAAATTCAGAGAAGAGTAGCGGGTTATTGATATACTCAAGCTCGATATTTCTCAGCGACTTATTGCCATCGGCGCTCTTTTGAAACGCTAACACCCGCGGCAATCGCTTATGGCTCGCCGCCAGCGTCGGCCAGAGACTGTCGAGATCGGTAAGCAAGGAGTGACGCTGCTCGACTATCAATACATGGGGCATAACATCTGGTACAGGGGCATCCTGATTAAGCCAGTCACGAATGGGTGAGCCTGACAACAACTTACCACCTAACCTGGCAATTGCCGCCTCGACACAGGCCTGCTGCGCCTCATTTACCAGCAGGACGCTGCAGGTCATCTCATGTAGCAGCGCCTCGGGCGCCATCAGCTTAAATTCGCCCTGATGTAACACCATGGTGAAGGTGAAACAGCTGCCCTCGCCTTGGTGGGACTCGAAACTCATCTTGCCGTTAAGAAGCTCGCTGAGCTCCTTACAGATTGAGAGCCCCAGCCCTGTCCCGCCATATTGAGCCGCAATACGCGAGGTGGCCTGCGAGAAGGCAGTAAACAGCTTGGCCTGATTCTCCTCGGCAATGCCGATACCTGTGTCAGACACCTCACAGATAAATTCGAGCTCCCCTGTCTCTCTAAGACGGCTGTGGGCCTTGACCTTAATATAACCATGGTCGGTAAACTTGATGGCATTATTCACCAAATTGGTGAGGATCTGGGTGATCCTATGGGGGTCACTCTCTATGCTCTGGCAGCGAAGGTCGACCACATCGATGACAAACTCTATTCCCTTCTCCTGGGCCTTCACCGCCATGCTGCTGCAGATGCTCTCAATCAGGTTAAGCGGATTGAAACTGCTCATGTCTAAGTCCAGCTTGCCCGCCTCTATTTTGGAGAGGTCCAGCACATCGTTAATCAATGCAGACAGGGCGTTAACGCTCACCTCAGCCATCTCGAGATAACGCGCCTGGCGCTCGGTGACAGCGTCTTTGCGCACCAGATTCAAGGTGCCCACTATGCCGTTTAGCGGCGTGCGCATCTCATGGCTGATGTTAGAGATAAAGGTGCTCTTCACTAAGCTTGCCTTCTGTAGCTCCTGGGTCCTGATCGCTACCTTCTTCTCGAGCTCAGCGTTCACCAGTTGTATCTTCTTGGCCGCCTGCTTCTCAATGGAGACATCACGTATGATGATGGCCACCCCTAATGCCTGTTTGTTCTCCCCTAGGATGGGCGAAACCGACACATAGAGATCGACGGTGCGCCCCTCGTTCAGCGGCAGTTCGGCGTCCAGATTAAGCGTCTTGTTCCCCTGATTGGCCTTGGCGACCAAGGCCGTCAGGTCTACCTCAGGCAAAAGCGCCAGCTGATCGATAAGGTGCCCCTTGGCATAGTCGGCGTCATAGCCAAACAGCAACTCGGCGGCGCGGTTCCAGTTGTTGACCACGCCGCTGGTACCCACGCCTATGATGGCATCCTTGGAGCCATCGATGATCGCCGCCGACTGCGCCTTCTCCTTAGCCAGTGCCTGACTGCTGCGGGCACTGCGCCCCAGTATGATGACCACAAACAGAAACAAGACGCCCACGGCCAACATGAAGCTATAAACACTGATACGCCGGGAGACCGCGAGCTCCTGCACATATTGCTTGGGCGCCATTAGGGTCGCGCTGAGCCTACCGCTCTGGGCATCGTTAGAGAGTGTGATGGCGCGCCGATAGGCATAATAAGGCTTATTGTCGTGATAGCTGTCGAGCACCAGCTCGAAGTTTCGCTTAAGTGTCTTACTCTGTTGGTAATGTTTATCCCACACCAACTCGGGATGCAGGTCGCGGCTAAAGCGCATCTCCTCATCGGGGTGCACCAAGAAATACCCCTCACTGTCGGTCAGTACAAGTTCTATGGGGGCTGGCACCAGGCGCTTAAAAGAGGCGAGAAGATCGTTAGCATTAATGTTGACGATAAGCAGACCAAATCGGCTGCCATTGTCATCGAAGATAGGCGTCGCCAGGCGTAACATGGGCCGGTAAGGGTAATCTATCTTGCCAAATTCACGGTTCAGGTTGATGGGCGAGGTATAGATCTCCCCCTGCTGCAGATCTTTGCTGGCCTGAAAATAGTCCCGCCCCTGCTTATTCTGCAAGTTGGTATCTTCTATCACCTGCACGGCGCCGCCACGCCTGTCCACCCGAATTAGCTCCATGCCATCACTGCTCAATATGCGCAGCTGCTCATACTCATGATTATTCTGCAAGAAGGCGACGAAGATGGTTTCCAATCGGTGGCGCCACTGGTCGTAGCGGGTCTCATCCACCGGGTCAATCCCCTGATTATTCTGAGCCCGGGAGAGGCCAGAGATAGGCGGGGTCTCAAATAAAAAACGTAGGTTGTTGAAGTAACGGTTAAGCCTGTCCTGGGCCTGATTGTTGACCTGCTCGCTCTGAGCCTCAAGATCTGAACTCAGACCATCGACGATATTCTGATTTAATTGAGATTCGAAGCTGGCGATGATGACAAGCGCCACCAACAGCACTAACAAGGAGGCGGCCAGCAGCAGTGAACGTCCGCCAAAGAGAGAAGATAAGCGTGAAATCTGTCGCACCATGGACTATAACTCCTTTTACTATCCAGTCTCAGTAACACACTGTTATTCAATCAATACGCTTTCAGCATAGGCGATAAACTGCGCGGTGTTCTATCGGAGAATATGGTCAATTACCCGCAGCTAACTAACTAAAAAGTAGTATTTAATCTGGTTTTCAGCATTAAGCGCGAAAAACCTTAAGCAAACTGATTATAGTCGGCTAAGCTGAATATAGACGGCAGATTTGAAAAGGAATTCTTCTATGCTTTTCGGCAACGATGTAGAGACTCGACAAAAAATATTAGTTGTCGACGATGAGAGCGCCAACCTACATCTGCTGGAGCAATCCCTCACAGATCTGGCCGAGATCATCTGTAGTACGGGTGGTCAGGACGCACTGGATAAGGCCGAGCAACACCAACCCGCCATCATATTGCTGGATATCGAGATGCCACAAATGAATGGCTTCGAGATGTGTAAGCGGCTGAAGAATAACCCCAAGACCTGCAACAGCGCGGTGATCTTCGTGACCGCCCATAGCGAGAGCAGCTTCGAATATAAATCCCTCAGCTCAGGGGGGATAGACTTCATCCACAAGCCTATCGATCTCGCCACCTGTCGCCTGCGGGTCAAGAATCATCTACTACTCAAACGTCAGGAACAGACCATCATAGAGGCGCGCCAGGATATGCAGGCCCTGGTCAATCAAATCCCCTCTTACATCTCCTATTGGTCCAAGGATCTGCTCAACCGCTTTCATAACGACTATAACGGCAGATGGTTCGGCACTATCCCCCAAGATGCACTGGGCAAGCCCGCCTCTAGCCTGCTACCTAAGGCCCTCTATGAGGAGATACTGGCCCGTATCGCCAGCAACAAACCTAAGCATCAGTTCGAGGTTGCCCTGGAAGACACCCCAGGCAAGATAGAGTATGCCCAGGCCCATCTCACCATCAGGAAACAAGATGGACACATGGCGGGCATGCTGCTGACCCTAACGGATATCACCTCCATCAAGCGTGCCAAGAGCCAGCTGGATACCGAGAATCGGCGCCTGAAGATCATGCTCAACGCCATCGGCGACGCCGTCATTGCCACCGACAGTCAAGCGATGATCACCTTCATGAACCCCATCGCCGAGCGCCTCACCGGCTGGGTAAGCCGTGACGCCATAGGCCTGCATATCGAACAGGTGATGGATCTGTGCGATGCCAAGACCAAATACCGCAGTCCCAATCCGGTCACCATTGCCATCAAGGAGAAACGCAACGTCGCCATGGCCCTCAACTGTCAGCTCACCAGCTTGGATGGCACCATCTTCCAGATAGAAGACTCCGCCGCCCCCATCACAGACAGCGAAGGCAAGATCACCGGCGGCATCATAGTCTTTCACGACTGCAGTGAGTCTGTGGCCATGTCGCTGAAGATGAGCCACCTGGCCAACCATGATCAGCTCACCGACCTGCCTAATCGCATCTTGCTGCATGACAGGATCAACCATGCCTGCGCCGTGGCCGACTCCTATGACAAGAGCGTCGCCCTGATGCTGATCGACATAGACCACTTTAAATACCTCAACGACTCCCTGGGCCACAGCTATGGGGATCAGGTGATCAAGCAGGTGGCGAAACGCCTGCAGTCCCTCATCGACCCCAACGCCACCCTGGGGCGCGTCGGCGGCGATGAGTTTGTCCTGCTGCTGCCTTCACTCACCGCAACCAGCCAGGTGGACTCTATCGCCACGGATATCGTCCGCAGCCTCAACACGCCGTTTCGCATCGACGGCAAGGAATATACCCTGTCGGTCAGCGTCGGGATCAGCATCTACCCTTCGGATGCCCTCAGGGCCGAGGAACTGATGACCCATGTGGATGCCGCCATGTACCGCGCCAAAGATCTGGGCCGCAACCGTTTCTGTTACTTCTCCGAGGATCTCGAGCAAGAGCTAACGAAACGCCACGAGTTGGTCACCCTGCTGCGCACCGCCATCGACACGGAAGCGATTGAGGTCTACTACCAACCTAAGGTGGATCTGAAAACCAAAGAGATCATCGGTGCCGAGGCCCTGGCCCGGCTTTATGACCCCAAAGGTAAGCTGATCTCACCGCTGGACTTTATTCCCCTCGCAGAAGAGACAGGCCTCATCCATCAGCTGGGTGAGATCATCCTCAAACAAAGCTGCATGGCCGCAAAGGCCTGGCAGAAAAGAGGTCGGCCACTGCAGATTGCCGTCAACATCGCCGCCAAACAGTTTACCAACCCAGGTTTTTGCGACTCGGTGGCCAAGGTGCTGGAGCTCACAGGGCTCGACAGCCGCTTCCTGGAGCTCGAGGTGACAGAGAGTTCTCTCATGTATGATTTCGACGAGGCGTTAAATGTGCTTAACACCCTCTCCTCACTGGGGCTGAGCATCGCTATCGACGACTTCGGTACAGGTTACTCCAGCCTCAGCTACCTCAAGTTCTTCCCGGTAAATACCTTAAAAATCGATCAATCCTTCATCAAAGATATGCTGGGCGATGAGCAGAGCCTGGATATCGTCAAGGCGGTGATCCATTTGGGCAAATCCCTCAAGCTCAAGCTGATCGCCGAGGGCATAGAAGATGCCGAACAGCTGCAAAAACTGGTGGCGCTGGAATGCGAACAGGGCCAGGGCTATATGTTCAGCAAGCCGCTCCCCCTCAAAGAGTTCGACCAGCTCCTCAACCACTAACCCCCTACTCTCCCTTGACCCAAAGGGTAAATAACGTAATATCCTCAGCACCTTAACTCTGGCACAACCTGGGCGTAACACATATTGCCAACGCGCTGTTGCCGCCAAGAGATACAGTCACAAGGAGAGAGAATGACCACACTACCTAAGGATATTGCCAACCTATCGACGATAAAGACCAAAGGCAAAGGCGCCCTGGTGTTAATCGCCGGCCTGCTTTTCGCCCTCGTCCTGTTCAGCCAGACCATGTACACGGTCGATGAAGGCCATGTGGGCATCATCAAACGTTTCGGCCAAGCCACAGAACAGGTCAATCCCGGCCTGCACGTGAAGATCCCCTTCGTCGACAAGGTCGAAGTCTTAGAAATACGTACCCGCAAGAACGTCGAGAAGCTCAACGCCTCGACCCACGAACAGATGCCGGTCACCGCGGAGGTCTCCATCAACTGGACGGTCAATCGCGATCAGGCCTTCGACCTGTTCAAGAGCTATGGCGGCCTGAGCCAATTCGAGTCGCGCATTCTGGATCCTAAGCTAAGATCCGCCGCCAAGGATGCCCTGGCGCGTTACAAGGCCGAGGAGATTATCCAAAACCGCAGCCGAGTGATCGCCCAGATAGAAGATTTTCTTGTCGAAGAGATGAAGGAGTACCCGGTCAAGCTGGACTCGGCCCAGCTGGAAAACCTCGGTCTTCCCCAGAAATATATCCAGTCGATCGAGACCAAACAGACAGAGAAAAACCTCGCCGCCGCCGAGAAACATCGCCTGGAGCGGCAGAACCTGGAGGCCCAGCGTGAGGTGAACACCGCCAACGCCAAGCGTGACGCCGCCAAGGCCACCGCCGACGGTAAGGCTTACGCCATTCAGACCGAGGCGATTGCCGAGGCTGAAGCGATTCGCCTGAAGGGTATCGCAGAAGCAGAGGCGATCAAGAAGAAGGCCGAGGCGCTGAGAGAGTCTCAGACTCTGGTGGATTATGTGCGTGCCCAGCAGTGGAACGGTCAGATGCCGACCACCATCATGGGCAGCGATCAGAGCGTGCTGTGGAACATGACCAGCAAGAAGCAGTAACAAGAGGAAACAAGCTGCCTCTGCTTGCGCTTTCAAGCCTAACCAACACAAAAAAGCCCGCATCGAGCGGGCTTTTTAATGGCTATAACTTGGCTAGACACCCAGCTTGTCGCGCATAGTGTAGTACCAGGCGCCAATAGCCGAGAAAGGCACTTGTAGCAGATGACCGCCCGGGAAGGGGTAATGGGGCAACTGGGCGAAGGCGTCGAAGCGTTTCGCCTGGCCATTGATGGTCTCGGCCAGTATCTGCCCCGCCAGATGGGTATAGGTCACGCCATGGCCGCTACAGCCCTGAGAGTAATAGATGTTGCCGCCGATACGCCCCACCTGCGGCAGGCGCGACAGGGTCAGCAGGAAGTTACCCGTCCAGGTAAAGTCTATCTTCACTTCCTTAAGCTGCGGGAAGGTCGCCAGCATCTTGGGACGGATGATCGCCTCGATGTTAGCAGGATCCCGCGCGCCATAGACCACGCCGCCGCCATAGATGAGTCGCTTATCACCCGAGAGCCTGAAGTAATCCAGCAGATAGTTACAATCTTCGACGCAGTAGTCCTGGGGCAGCAGCGAGTGCGCCAGCTCCTCACCCAGAGGCTCCGTGGTGATCACCTGAGTACCGCAGGGCATAGACTTGGCCTGCAGCTCAGGCAGCAATCCCTTAAGGTAGGCGTTACCGGCGACAATGACAAACTTACACTTCACCGAGCCTTCCTGAGTATGCACCACAGGATTCTCGCCCTGATCGACACGAACGACGGCCGAATCTTCGAAGATCTGTCCGCCCAAGGACTCCACCGCATCGGCCTCACCCAGCGCCAGGTTAAGCGGATGAATATGACCGCCGCTCTTATCAAGCAAACCACCGACGTAGCGCTCGGTATCCACCACGTCGTGAATGCCCTGCTCATCCAGCAGCTCTAAATGCCCCAGATGACCATGCTTCTCCCACAGCGCCTTCTGCGCCTCGAGATGGCCCATCTGTTTCTTGTTCAGCGCCGCAAACACGCCGCCATCTTTCAGATCGCACTGGATCTTGTATTTAGCCACCAGCCCCTTGAGGATGCGGCCACCTTCGAAGGCCATCTGACCAAACAACTTGGCCTGCTCTGTGCCCACAACCTTTTCTATGGTGTCGATATCCCGGCTGAAGCTGTTGACTATCTGACCGCCATTACGCCCTGAGGCGCCGAAGCCAACCCTGGCGGCTTCTAGTACCGTCACCTTAAAGCCCGCCTCCAGCAGGTGGATCGCCGAAGAGAGGCCGGTATAGCCGGCGCCTATGATACAGACGTCGGTCTCTATGTTATCGCTTAACTTGTCGCGCAGCGCCTTGGTATTGGCAGATGCCGCATAATAGGAATTTGCATGAGGTGTACAGGTCATATCATTCACCCTGAATCGTTATAATAATGGCTTGGGTTGACAGGCGCCGCGGCGCGGCGGCCTGTCGTCTTGAGCTAACGCTGCGAGCCTAGTCGCTGACCATACGGCTGCGTTTATCGGCGCGGCGGGCCAGATACCAGGAGATGAAGGCGATCAGCGAGACGATCAGAATGATCAGTGTCGCTAAGGCGTTGATCTTAGGCGATACCCCCATGCGCACCGAGGAGAAGACCACCATAGGCAGGGTCGTCGCCCCCGGTCCCGAGGCGAAGCTGGCAATCACCAGGTCGTCCAGCGACAGGCTGAAGGAGAGCAGCCAACCCGCGATCAGCGCCGGCGAGATCATAGGTACTGTGATATGGAAGAAGGTCTTGAGCGGCGTCGCGCCCAGATCCTGGGCCGCCTCCTCGATAGACATATCCAGTTCACGCAGCCTGGATGAGACCACCACGGCCACATAGGCGGCGCAGAAGGTCGAGTGGGCGATCCACACGGTCAACATGCCACGCTCGGCGGGCCAGCCCAGCAGATCTGCCATATGCACGAACAGCAGCAACAGCGAGAGACCCGTGATCACCTCTGGCATAACCAGGGGCGCGGTGATCATGTTCGACAATGTCATCTTTCCCCATGAGCGAGCGAAGCGTGTCATCACGAAGGCCGCCATGGTGCCGAGAATTACCGCCATGGTAGAGGCGAAGAACGCCACCTTTAAGCTGGTCGCCACCGCATCGAGGATCTGGTCGTCGCGAAACAGCTCGCCATACCACTTGGCCGAGAAGCCGCCCCAAACCGTCACCAGCTTAGACTCGTTAAACGAGTAGAAGACCAGGATGAACATGGGCGCGTAGAGGAAAAACATCCCGCCCCAGAGCATCAGGGTGGAGAAACTCAATTTTCTTAGTCTGTTGCTCATATCGTCTTCTCCATACTTCTGGACTGATAACGATGGAATAGGGTGATAGGGATGATAAGAAGTGCCAACATCACGATGGCGAGCGAAGAAGCGACCGGCCAATCACGGTTGTTGAAGAACTCCTGCCACAGCACCTTACCTATCATGAGCGAATCAGGACCGCCCAATAGTTCAGGGATCACAAACTCCCCGACCACAGGAATAAACACCAGCATAGACCCGGCAATCACACCACCTTTCGACAGCGGCAGCGTCACCTTCCAGAAGGTATTGAGGCTGCGTGAGCCAAGATCCGCCGCGGCCTCGAGCAGGCTGCCATCAAGCTGCGACAGGTTGGCGTACAGCGGCAAGATCATAAAGGGCAGATAGGTGTAGATAATACCGATATAGACGGCGAAATTAGTGTTAAGCATCTGAATCGGCTCGGAGATCACCCCCAGCCACATCAGCAAGTTATTGATCACCCCGTTGTTACTCAAGATGCCCATCCAGGCATATACCCGGATAAGGAACGAAGTCCAGGATGGCAACATCACCAAGAGGATCAGCACAGTCTGATGCTGCTTAGGCGCTCTGGCAATGGCATAGGCCATGGGGTAACCGATAAGCAAACAGCCGATGGTGGTGACACAGGCCATCTTGAGCGAGCCCAGATAGGCATTGATATAGAGATGATCTTCGAAGATCAGAATATAGTTGCCCAGATTGAGCATGATCTGCAGCGACTCGTCGGCATATTGATACAGCGCCTCATAGGGCGGGATCGCCACGGCCGGGGTCGACAGACTGATCTTCAATACGATGGCAAACGGCAAGGCAAAGAACATCAGCAGCCAGAAATAGGGCACGCCTATCGTCCAGCACTGCCCCTTGGGCAAACGAAACTTCAATGACTTCTTCATAACGCCCCCGTTAAGATCTCAGTACAACGGCACTGGTCGCTTCCCAACTGACGAAGACATCCTCTTCCCAGGTGGGCGAGTCGGCGCGGCGGTCACTGTTGGTCATCACAGATTGAATGAGCTGTCCATTACACAGGCGAATGTAGTAAACCGAGATGCCGCCCAGATAGGCGATATCTTCCACCTTACCGGCGCACCAGTTGCGCGCATCCTCTGGCTGCTCGCGGCTGATATGGGTCTTCTCGGGACGAATCGCCACCCACACCTGGGTAGTATCCACACTGGTCGACACCCCGTAACCCACGTAGAAGGGCTGAGGAATGTTGGCCACATTGATCACCACGTGGTCCACCTCATCCTCGACAATGTCGCCCTCGAACAGGTTAACGCTGCCGATAAACTCTGCCACCATGCGGTTAGCCGGGCTCTCGTAGATATCCATTGGCGAACCGGTTTGGGCGATCCAGCCATCGTTCATGATGGCGATACGCTCGGCCATGGTCATGGCCTCTTCCTGGTCATGGGTTACCATCACACAGGTCACCCCAACCGCCTCGAGAATGTCCACCACCTCGAGCTGCATCTGAGTACGGAGTTTCTTATCCAGCGCCCCCATGGGCTCGTCGAGTAGCAAAAGCTTTGGACGCTTGGCCAGCGAACGGGCCAGGGCCACACGTTGGCGCTGACCGCCTGAGAGTTGGTTCGGCTTGCGCTTGGCGTAAGGCTCCATGTGAACCAGCTTGAGCATCTCTTTCACCCGCTGCTCAATCTCGGCCTTGGGCATCTTGTCCTGCTTGAGGCCGAAGGCGATATTCTGCGCCACCGTCATGTGTGGAAACAGGGCGTAAGATTGGAACATCATATTAATAGGACGCTCATAGGGCGGCATGTCGGTAATGTCTTGCCCATCGAGATAGATGCGTCCCTCAGTCGGCTTCTCAAAGCCGGCCAGCATGCGAAGCAGCGTCGATTTCCCCGAACCTGAACCGCCAAGCAGTGCAAAAATTTCCCCACGATTAATATTTAGCGAGACGTCGTCCACTGCACGAACATCGTCAAATAGCTTGCTGACTCTCTCTATCTTCAGCAACACCTCTCCTTGCGTCTTTGTTGTCGGTTTGTTGGTGACGCCCGAATTGCTAGCCATAATACTTCTCCACAAAAAGCACCGCTAAGGCACCTACTGCAATAGTTAAGATGATCTAAGAAATTGAGGGCAAGCGAACTTGCCCTCGGGTGTAGGCATTACATGCCAGATTTGACTTTGGTCCATACGCGAGTCATGGCGCGCTGGGCCTTCATCGGACGTACATCGGCCACATACAGGCGTGACAGCACTTCAGGGGTTGGATAGATAGCCGCATCGTTACGGATCTCTTCTTCCACCAGCTCCTGGGCCGGCACGTTAGGGTTAGCGTACGCCACATAGTTGGTGATAGGGGCAATCACCTCTGGACGTAGCAGGTAGTTGATAAAGGTGTGAGCGTTCTTCACGTTCTTGGCATCGGCAGGGATTGCCAACATATCGAACCAAAGGTTAGAGCCCTCTTTCGGGATGGCATAGCCGATCACCTGACCATTCTCAGCCTCTTCGGCGCGCGCGGCGGCCTGGAAGACGTCACCCGAATAACCGAATGCCACACAGATGTCGCCATTGGCCAGATCGGTAATGTAACGTGATGAGTGGAAATAGGTCACGAAGGGACGGATCTTCGCCATCACCTCGCCCGCCTTGGCGTAGTCTTCACTCTTAGTGCTGTTAGGATCCAGCCCCAGGTAGATCATCGCCATCGGCAGCATCTCGTCGGCGCTGTCCAGCAGCGAGAAGCCACACTTAGCAATCTTCTCGGCATACTTAGGATTGAAAATCAGCTCTAAAGAGTCGACCGGCGCATCTTCACCCAATACCTGCTTCACCTTGGCCTCGTTGTATCCGATACCTGTAGTGCCCCACAGATACGGCACCGCGTGCTCGTTACGCGGGTCTGCGGTTTCAAGCTGCTTCATCAGCTCAGGATTAAGGTTCTTGTGGTTGGTCAGCTGTGACTGATCCAACTTCTGGAAGGCGCCCGCCTTGATCTGCTTAGCCAGGAAGTTGTTTGACGGCACCACGATATCATAGCCTGAACGACCCGATAGCAGCTTGGCCTCGACCACTTCGTTGCTATCGAACACATCGTAGATCACCTTGATGCCCGTCTCTTTCTCGAAATTAGCCAAGGTATCTTCGGCAATATAATCAGACCAGTTATAGACCCTAACCACCTCTTCAGCACTGGCGACAGAGCTTGCAAATACTCCGGCGGTGACCAGAGCGAGTGTTGTCATTTTCTTTAAAAGCTTCATGCTATCTCCTTGTTAGCTTGCCAGTAGTCTGATGATTACTGCCATTGCATTGCCGCTTGTGACGGCTTTCATTGTTATTATTGCCAATGCTACAGCTTACAACTGCATCGAACCTGTTTAACATTCATCGCTAGTGTAAAATCGAATAATTTCACCATCAATATGAATTTATATCTAATTACACCGGTTAGTTACCCATGACTCAACCAGGGGGTTAATTCCCCGGCAATCTTGCTTCATATTGTCGCCAGCCCTGCCCCAAACTGGTGCAGAGTGGCTAAACGGTCAACAGCAGGAACTCACGTTCCCATGAGCTGATCACCCGGCGGAAGTTTTCCAGATCCGCCTGCTTCACCGCGATATAACCTGTGGTGAAGGTATCACCCAGATATTCCCTCACCGCCGAACTTTCCGACATCACCGCCAGCGCCTCTTCTAGAGTCAGCGGCAGGCTGATCCCCTGACGATTCTCGTTGGCGCGTCCCTGTACCGGCGTCGATGGCTTCACATCTTCCACCATGCCCATGTAACCACACAACAGCGTGGCGGCGATGGCCAGGTAGCTGTTGGCATCGGCACCGGCAATACGGTTCTCGATACGACGGTTCTGGGGTGACGACTCGGGGATCCGCAGACCACAGGTGCGGTTCTCATCGCCCCACTCCAGATTCACCGGCGCAGAAGTGCCCGGCAGGAATCGTCTGAAGGAGTTGACGTTCGGGGCCATCAGAGGTAACAACTCGGGAATATACTTCTGCAGGCCGCCTATGTAGCACAGGAACTTAGCACTTTTCGTGCCGTCCTCATTGGTAAAGATGTTCTTGCCCGTCTTGATATCCACCACACTCTGGTGAATATGCATGGCACTGCCCGGCTCGTCGGTGACTGGCTTAGCCATAAAGGTGGCGCAAACGTCATGCTTGAGGGCCGCCTCACGCAGGGTACGCTTAAACACAAACACCTGATCCGCCAGCGACAGGGCATCACCATGGCTGAAGTTGATCTCCATCTGGGCCGTGCCCTCTTCGTGGATCAAGGTATCGATATCCAGTCCCTGGGCCTCGCACCAGTCATACATATCTTCGAACAGCGGGTCATACTCGTTGGCGGCGTCGATAGAAAACGACTGACGGCCCGATTCCTTGCGGCCACTGCGGCCCACTGGTGGAATCAATGGCATATCAGGATCTGAGTTTCTATGGGTCAGATAGAACTCCATCTCGGGAGCAATTACCGGCTTCCAGCCCTTATCTTCATAGAGCTTGAGCACCTTCTTGAGCAGGTTACGAGGCGACAACTCTATCGGGTTACCCATCTTATCGAAGGTGTCGTGGATCACCTGGGCGGTAGCTTCGACCGTCCAGGGCAACATGAATACTGCATTTTCATCGGGCACACAGACGAAGTCGATATCCGCCTTGTCCAGCAGGCTGTCATACAGGTCGTCATCCACATAGTCGCCGGTCACGGTCTGCAGCAACACACTCTCGGGCATACGCATCCCCTTCTCGTCGATAAACTTATCGACCGGTGCTATCTTGCCACGGGCGATACCCGTCATATCGCTGATGACACACTCGACCTCGGTGATCTTATTGGCTTTCAAATAATCGATTAACTTCTTCATGCTTCACTGTCTCTTTCGTTGAGCTGCTCTGGCTTGGCAGGCTTGACTAAAGGCGCTAAAAATCGAGCGGTAGAAAGGGTTCTCTAATACCTTCCATTCGGGGTGGAACTGCACCCCCAGCGCAAAATTTTTCGCATCTTTGACCGAAAACGCCTCGATTAATCCATCGGGGGCATAGGCTTCTGGCCGCAATCCAACACCCAAACGGTCAACACCTTGAGTGTGCACAGAGTTCACCTCTGCCAAATTGCGGCCCCAAGCCTCGTGGAGCAATCCCCCCGGTTCTATCTTCAACGGATGAGACAGGCCATATTGCACCTCGACGTCTGCCGTCTTGTCTTCTCGGTGTTCAATATAATCGCCAACTTCATGCAATTTCTGATGCAGGCTGCCGCCATACACCACATTCATCTCCTGAAATCCCCGGCAGATGGCCAGCACAGGCACGCCGGCGTCAATCGCCGCCTTCAGCAGTGGCAGATTGGTCGCGTCGCGCTTGGGATCGTGTAGGGTATCTGGGTCACTCGCCACACCGTCGTAGTGGTGGGGCTCGATATTGGAGGGCGAACCGGTGAACAGCAGGCCATCTAGTCTGGGCAATATCGTCTCGGCCGGGCAATGGCCAAGCGCGGGGATCACCAAGGGCCAGCCTTGGGTGGCATCGGCAATACCCAGCAGGTATTTCTCGCCAACGATATTGAATGGGTGCAGGCCTATCTGTTGATTACAGGCCGTGACACCGATAACAGCAAGTCCTTCATCGGACATAGTTCACCTTTAGCTTTGTTGCGTCTTCTTATAGTTATAGCAATGAACAGACTTCAATCAATGTTCATTTTTTCACACACTACACTGAAATAATGAACGAGGCAATAGGCCGCTGAAAACAAAATATACAATAGAATAACAATTAGAATAAAACCCAATTAAAACAACATTAAAAGGCAATTAAAATTAATGTAAAGCCAAAAATAGGCGAAAATAAGCTCACGGCTTTTGTGAACCAGCTCCCACAGAAAAGTCCGCTTAAGATTTTGACTCGGCGGCCTTAATGGACAAAATTATTTACAAAAAGACGCAGGAGTGACTCAGCCTCACGGCATGAAAAAAGCTCACACGCGGCGGCGCAGGCACTGTCACAGGAGTTTTAGTAAAGCGGAAGGGGTTTGGCGGCCGGGCGACGCCCAGCCTAACAGGAATGCTTAGTTAGAAGTTTGCCGGTGTGGTGGCGCTGACGATACGACACGGCTTGTCGAAGGGGTTGCGGAATCTGTGGGGCAGCTCGCTGTTGAAGTAGTAGCTGTCGCCCTCGCTCAGCACATAGACCTCATCGCCTATGGTGATCTCCAGCTGACCCTCGATCACCATGGCCGCCTCTTCACCCTCGTGCTGCAGCATCTCTTCACCGGTATCCGACCCAGGTGGATAGACCTCGTTCATCACAGACATGGCGCGGTTGGGGTAGTCTCTGCCGATCAACTTGTAGTCCAGGTTACCATCGCCGATATCCAGCAGCTCGCCGGAGCGGTAGACCACCTTCTGCTCGGTAGGCATGCTCTCCTCGATAGAGAAGAAATCCACCAGTGACATAGGCAAACCCGACAACACTTTCTTCAGGGAACTCACCGAAGGACTGACGCTGTTCTTCTCGATCATGGAGATGGTGCTGTTGGTCACGCCGGCACGCTTGGCCAACTCGCGTTGCGATAACCCTTTCATTTTACGAACAGCTTTGAGATTTGCGCCTATATCCAAAAAACATCTCCTATCCAACAAGACTCAGGAAGAAACAATTTTCCATACTAGTTTGTATCAAACTAAAAAGCATGTTAAATATAATCAACAGGTGTGAATTATAACCAACTCAAGGGTCAAAAGTATACTTACTCTGGCCAATTTAGTCGAATAACAAGAATAAAACCCTCACTCGGAGCCCAAATGACCACCAAGCGCCCTGTCCACAGTGACCAATATCCCGACTCTTTCTATCATGCCACCGCCAATGCCCTGGAAGCACTGCCGCAACTCACAGAGCGGATCAGCGCCGATGTCTGCATCGTCGGCGGCGGTTTCAGCGGCATCAACACCGCCATCGAGTTGGCCGAGAGAGGCTTCGAGGTGGTATTGCTGGAGGCGAAACGGATCGGCTGGGGCGCGTCGGGCCGTAACGGCGGCGAGCTGATCCGCGGCATAGGCCATAATGTCGAACAGTTTCGCAACGAGATAGGCTCAGAAGGCGTCGCGGCCATCGAGCAGATGGGCTTCGAGGCGGTTGAGATAGTGCGTAACCGCGTCGCCAAGCACAATATCGACTGTAACCTGCAGATGGGCTACTGCGATCTCGCCACCAAGCCCAGACACATGAAGGAACTCGCCGCCGACTATCAGGAGATGCTCCACCAGGGACGCGAGGGCTTTAAGCTGCTGGAGAAGCACCAGCTTGGCGAGGTGATCGGCTCAGATCTCTACTGCGGCGCCCTGGTCGACATGAACAGCGGCCATCTGCATCCCCTCAATCTGGCACTGGGCGAGGCCAAGGTGGCCCGCAGCCTGGGGGTCAAGATGTTCGAATACAGCGCCGCCACCAAAATCGTCAAGGGCGAGCGCCCCTGCGTACATACGGAGCATGGCCGCGTCGACTGCCGCTATCTGGTACTCGCCGGTAACGCCTATATCGGCCATGAACTCAACGGCTACATAGGTGGTAAGGTGCTGCCCGCCGGCAGTTATTTGCTGGCCACCGAGCCTTTGTCCCAGGAGATGTGCGATGAGATTATCCCACAAAACATGGCCTTCGCCGACATGCGTATCGATCTCGACTATTTCCACCTCTCCCAAGACAATCGCCTACTGTTTGGCGGCCTGTGCACCTATTCGGGTAAAGATCCCAAAGATATCGACGCGGCGCTGCGCCCCAACCTGGAGAAGGTGTTCCCCCAGCTCAAGGGGGTGAAGATAGAATATGAATGGGGCGGCATGATAGGCATAGGTGCCAACCGCCTGCCGCAAATTGGCCGTCTGCCGGACTGCCCCAACATCCTCTACGCCCAGGCCTATGCCGGCCACGGTGTCAATGCCACCCATATGGCGGCCAGGCTTATCGGCGAAGCCTTGACGGCTCAGGCCGAAAGGTTCGATATTTTCGACAGGGTACAACACATGACCTTCCCTGGCGGGCCGAGATTCCGCTCCCCCATGTTGGCGGCGGGCATGCTGTATCACAGGCTGAAAGACCTGTTTTAGCCTAAAGCCTAAAATAGTCAGCATAAAAAAAGGTGCCCTAGGCACCTTTTCTGTTAGTAACGACTACGCCCCTTGCTCAATAGGCAAATCGGCATTGCTGCCCCAGTCGGCCCAGGAGCCATCATAGAGCACCGCCTTGTCATGTCCCGAGGCCACAGAGGCTAAGATCAGGATACAGGCGGTAATGCCTGAGCCGCAGCTGAAGATCCGCTCTGCTTCCTGCTCACCCACCTGCTCTCCCACTAGCTGCTCAAACATGGCCTGCAGGTCCTCGACCCGCTTCATCCGATGTTCGCGCAGCAGCTCGCCAAAAGGCAGATTTACCGAGCCGGGAATATGACCGCTGCGCACGCCGGGTCTGGGCTCACTGACCTCGCCGGCAAAACGCCCTGGAGCGCGCGCATCTAGGACAACACTATCGCCTCCCAGGGAGTCGAGCACATAGTTAGCGTCACAGATAAGCTCTGGCTGGAAATCTGCTACATAGGGTACAGACTCTTCATCTATTACCGTGGGCTGATAGCTCTCGCTGGTCATGCGCTCCTCGCTGAGCCACTGCGGCAGGCCACCGTCAAGCACATAGACATTCTCGTGGCCCATCAGCTTAAACATCCACCAGGCGCGCGGCGCGCTGTAGATCCCCTGATTATCGTAGATCACCACCAGGCTGTCTCTGTCTATGCCTAGGGCCGTAGCCCCTTGCTCAAACTGCTCAGGGGTCGGCATGGCGTGGAGCTGCGATGAAGTGGTATCACAAAATACCTGTTCGATATCAAACTTTTGTGACCGGGGAATACAGACAAACTCATCATAGAGTATGGGTTCCTTGCCCACCACACTCTGCATACTGGCGTCGAGCAACACCAGATTCCCCTCAAACAGATTCGCCTCAAGCCAGGCGGTGGTAACTAACGGGTATTCCAATTCCATAGTGACTCCCAATGTGGGGGCTAATCAGCATCTGCCCGCCCCTCTTATCAATAGTATGACGCTTATCTGTAAAGACAATATACGATGGGAGGGGCCAAGGACAAGTGACTTATTTTAACCCTGCTAACAAACTGGCATAAAAAAAGCCCTTTATAGCTAAAGGGCTGTGATTAAAGCGTTTTGTATAAGCGGGTTTCTTGCCGCTAAGACAGGGACTTTCCCAGAAAGGCTTTCCTAGAGCGCGATCCAGGTCGCCTTGATCTCGGTATATTTGTCGAAGGCATGCAGTGACTTGTCGCGGCCGTTACCCGACTGCTTATAGCCACCAAAGGGCGCCGTCATGTCGCCACCGTCATAGTGGTTGATCCACACCATGCCACTACGCAGCGCCTTGGCCGTCTTGTGGGCCTTGCTGATATCAGAGGTCCAGACACCGGCCGCCAGGCCGTAGATGGTATCGTTACCGATACGAATCGCCTCCTCCATGCCATCGAAGGTGATCACCGACAGCACAGGGCCAAAGATCTCCTCCTTGGCGATGGTCATCTCATTCTTCACGTTGGCAAAGATGGTCGGTGCCACATAGACACCGCCGGTCTCGGCCAGCACCTGCTGACCACCTTGACGCAGCTGCGCCCCTTCGGCCACCCCGGCGCGAATATATCGCAGCACATTCTCCAGCTGCTGCTGGTCCACCACGGCGCCACAGGTAGTGGCAGGATCCAGCGGGTGTCCCGGCTGCCAGGCCTGCATCTCGGCTTCGATAAGGTTAATGAGTTCTTCCTTCACCCCCGACTCCACCAGCAGACGCGAGCCCGCGGTGCAGACCTCACCCTGATTGAAGGCGATGGCCGAGGCCGCGGCAATCGCCGCCTCTTTAAGGTTCGGCGCGTCGTTGAAGACGATGTTCGGGCTCTTACCCCCCGCCTCCAGCCAGACACGCTTCATGTTGGATTCGCCGGCATAGATCATCAGCTGCTTGGCAATCTTGGTCGAGCCGGTAAACACCAGGGTATCGACATCCATGTGCAGCGCCAGCGCCTTACCCACGGTATGGCCGAATCCTGGCAGCACGTTAAGCACCCCCTTAGGGATCCCCGCCTCTATCGCCAGCTGCGCCATGCGAATGGCAGTCAGCGGTGACTTCTCCGAGGGCTTTAACACCACGCTGTTGCCTGTGGCCAGCGCAGGGCCCAGTTTCCAGCAGGCCATCAAGAGCGGGAAGTTCCAGGGCACGATAGCCGCCACCACACCCACCGGCTCGCGGGTGATCATGCCGATCTCGTTGTGGGCCGTTGGGGCAATTTCGTCGTAAATCTTGTCTACCGCCTCGCCCGACCAGCGTATGGCGCGAGCCGCGCCCGCCACATCGACGGCGCCGGAATAACGGATAGGCTTACCCATATCCAAGGTTTCCAGCAGGGCCAGCTCGTCCCTGTTTGCCTCGAGCAGATCGGCGAAGCGAATCATCACCTGCTTGCGTTTTACCGGCGGCAGCTGTGACCAGTCACCGCGCTCAAACACCTCGCGGGCATTGGCAACGGCGCGGTTGGCATCCACCAGATCGCAACTGGCCACCTGGGTCAGCACCCTGCCATCGATAGGGCTGATACAGTCGAAGGTGTCATTCGAATCGGCGGCGCAGTATTCGCCATTGATAAATGCCTGACCCTGAATCACCAGGTTGTCCGCCATCTCTTGCCATTGTTCGCGATTTTGTGGAGTACTCATTCTGACCTCTTAACGGGTGATAATTGCTCTAGCGTCAATGCTAATGCACGTCCACGCCCTCTCTGGCGCGACTGTGCCTGCCCTAGATTACGCTCAACCCTCAATCAATTTCAATATTTTTTACAAAAAGTTATTTTTTGCTATAAATAATGAACAAAAAGCTTTCATGTTCATTATTTCTGACATAGCATAGCGAATATCAACCACTCAATAAAACAACAATTACACAGAACCAGGGTAGATGATATGGAAGATTTTAATAAAGCTGACCAGGTAGCAACAGGCACGCTGGAACACTATTGGATGCCCTTTACCGCCAATAGACAGTTTAAACAAAGTCCCCGCCTCCTCGCACAGGCAGAGGGGATGTACTACAAGGATGTAAACGGCCGTCCCGTACTCGACGGCACTGCCGGTCTCTGGTGCTGTAATGCCGGACACGGTCGCAAGGCGATCTCCGAGGCGGTCAGCAAACAGATCCACGAGATGGACTATGCACCCTCGTTCCAGATGGGCCACCCACTGGCCTTCGAGCTGGCCGAGCGTCTCGCCGCCATCGCTCCCAAAGGGATCAACAAGGTATTTTTCACCAACTCTGGCTCTGAGTCGGTCGACACGGCGCTGAAGATCGCCCTCAACTACCACAGGGCCCGTGGTGAGGCGACCCGTACCCGTTTCATCGGTCGTGAGCTGGGCTACCATGGCGTCGGCTTCGGCGGTATCTCGGTCGGTGGCATAGGCGGTAACCGCCGCACCTTCAGCCAGCAGCTACTGCAGGGAGTCGATCACCTGCCCCACACCTTGGATATCCAGCAAAACGCCTTCTGTAAGGGCTTGCCGGAAACCGGCGCGGAGAAGGCCGAGGTGCTGGAGCAGCTCGTTACCCTACATGGCGCCGAGAATATCGCCGCGGTGATCGTCGAGCCCATGTCGGGTTCGGCCGGGGTCATACTACCGCCTCAGGGCTATCTCAAGCGTCTGAGAGAGATCACCCGCAAGTACGGCATCCTATTGATCTTCGATGAGGTGATCACCGGCTTTGGCCGTGTGGGCGACGCCTTCGCCAGCCAGCGTTGGGGCGTGACACCGGATATGATCACCACAGCCAAGGCGCTCAACAACGGCACCATCCCCATGGGCGCCGTGTTGATCGACGATGCCATCTATGATGCCAGCATGGATGCCCCAGAGGGCGCCATCGAGCTCTACCATGGCTACACCTATTCGGGCCATCCGGTAGCCGCAGCTGCCGCCATCGCCACCTTAGATATCTATCAGGAAGAGCAGTTGTTCAAGCGCACCAAGTCGCTGGAAGGCTACTTCGAAAAGGCTGTCCACAGCCTCAAGGGGCTGCCGAACCTTATCGACATTCGTAACACAGGCCTGGTAGCCGGTATCCAGTTTAGCCCGAGCGATAAAGGCATAGGCAAGCGTGGCTTCGGCATCTTCGAGACCTGTTTCAAGAACGGCACCCTGGTCAGGGCAACGGCCGACACCATTGCCCTATCGCCGCCACTGATCGTCGACGAGGCTCAGATAGATCAGATGGTCAACACCCTAAGCGATGCCATCACCACAGTTGGCTAACCCAGAATAACCAAGACACATTAGAGATTTTTGCAGGGAAATAACGCGCTATGCAGCAGATAAACCACTACATCAACGGCCAGCACACACAGCCCAGCGCCCGCAGCGCCGCCGTCTTCGAACCCGCCACCGGCGAGCACAAGGCCAACGTCTCCCTGGCCAGCGCGCTCGAGGTGGATGCGGCCATCGAACTGGCCAAGAAGGCCCACGGCCCCTGGTCTGAGATGACCCCCCTTAACCGCGCACGCATTCTGTTTAAGTTTAAGGCACTGGTCGAAGCCAACATGGACGAGCTGGCCGCCATGATCACCCGCGAACACGGCAAGGTGCTCGACGATGCTAAGGGCGAGATCATCCGTGGCCTAGAGGTGGTGGAGTTTGCCTGCGGCATCTCCCATCTGCTCAAGGGCGAGCACACAGAGCAGGTCGGTGGCGGCGTTGATGCCTGGACACTCAACCAATCCCTGGGCGTAGTAGCCGGCATCGCCCCCTTTAACTTTCCTGTGATGGTGCCAATGTGGATGTTCCCCATCGCCATCGCTGCGGGCAATACCTTTATCATGAAACCGTCGGAGAAGGATCCGACCTCTGTGATGCGCATGGCTGAACTCCTCACCGAAGCAGGTCTGCCAGACGGCGTATTTAACGTGGTCAACGGCGACAAGGAAGCGGTCGACACCTTGCTGACCCACAAGGACATTCAGGCGGTGAGCTTCGTCGGCTCCACGCCGATCGCCGAGTATATCTACCAGACGGCGGCGGCCCACGGCAAACGTGTACAGGCGTTAGGTGGCGCAAAGAACCACATGCTGTTGATGCCAGATGCGGACCTCGACCAGGCGGTCAGCGCCCTGATGGGCGCCGCCTATGGCAGCGCTGGCGAGCGTTGCATGGCGATCTCTGTAGTGCTGGCCGTCGGCGATGTGGGTGATGCCTTGGTAGAGAAACTGCTGCCACAGATCCAGGCGCTCAAGGTCGGTAACGGCCTGGAAGGCGAGATGGAGATGGGACCGCTGATCTCGGCGCAGCATCTCGCGAAAGTGCGCGGCTATGTGGACACAGGCGTGAGCGAGGGGGCGACCCTGCTGGCCGATGGCCGTCAACTCACGGTCGCCGATCACGAGCAGGGCTACTTCCTCGGTGGCTGCCTGTTTGACCATGTCACCCCAGAGATGACCATCTACAAGGAAGAGATCTTCGGCCCTGTGCTGGCCATCGTCCGAGTGAAGGATTATGCCGAGGCGCTGACCCTGATCAATGAGCACGAGTTTGGGAACGGCACCGCCATCTTTACCCAGAGCGGCGAGGCGGCGAGACACTTCTGCCACCATGTGCAGGTTGGCATGGTTGGGGTCAATGTGCCCATCCCAGTGCCTATGGCCTTCCATAGCTTCGGCGGCTGGAAACGCTCCCTCTTCGGCCCGCTGCACATGCATGGCCCAGACGGCGTGCGCTTCTACACCAAGCGTAAGGCGATCACCGCCCGCTGGCCCAAGGGCAAGGGTAGTCAGGCTGAATTTGTCATGCCGACCATGAAATAAACTAAGCTTAAGGCGCCTCGCTGCGCCTTAAGTCTATCTGTAAATTGGAGCAGAAATGACACAGACTATTGATGCCATCATCAACTTTGGCCAGCATAAGGTTAAGACGGAACACTATGAGGTGGCACCGGAAAAGGTATTAAGCGGGGAGCCTAAGCAGCAACTGGAGAACCATTACTCCAGCCCCTGCGATCAATTTCACGCCGGGATCTGGCAGGGCCAGGTCGGCAGTTGGAAGGTCAACTACAGCGAACATGAATACTGCGAGATCCTATCAGGCAGCAGCGAGATCATTGATGAAGCAGGCAACAGCCTGACGGTCAGCAAGGGCGATCGCTTCGTCATCCCCGCCGGTTTTAAGGGCGTATGGCGAGTGCTGCAGGAGTGTCGCAAGATTTACGTCGTATTTGAGCAAAAATAATTAGGGCCTGTTGAACTTTGCTATTTATTTTTGCAGCAGTTTGTAGGTGATTTATACAAGGCAGAGCCTGTGCCGTGTAGTGTTCTACACAAACGGGCGATAACGCTGTAAAAATAGCCTACAAACGCTGCCCAACGGGTTCATCTAAACGCGCCTTGCCCAGTGTTGCATGCTATTTACATAGAATTACTATGCTACACAGCACGCGCCTTGAGCAAAACGCGTTTAGATTGAACAAAAATTAAACTTGAAAGATCAACAGGCCCTAAAATCATTGCCATGTAGTCTCAGCTAACTAGCTGTTGTTTGGCTTAATCTGATCCGGATAGCTCGCTACCCGGATCGGTGTCAACCAAGTGAAATGGAGAAACCACCGTGTATAAAAAATTTAATAAGAAACGGATAGCCCAGCTAGCTGGCTTAACCTTGGCAACCGCGCTAATCACACCTTTGGCACAGGCTGAAGTCTCGGGAGAAATTGGCGTCACCAACGATTACCGCTTCCGCGGTATCTCACAAACCGCAGGCGACTTTGCCGTTCAAGCCAGCATAGATTACAGCATGGAAAGTGGTTTCTTCATCGGTGCCTGGGGCAGTAATGTCGATGATGAAAGTTATGATGCCGATGTCGAAGTCGACTTCTATGCCGGTTACGCCGGTGCCTTCGGCGAAGACGACGCGGTGGAATATGACTTCACCCTGACCTACTACACCTATCCGGGACAGGATGAGAGCACTAAGTATCTCGAGGCCTCACTGGGCTTCTACTTTGCCGACTTCCACTTCGCCCAGTGGTACACCAACGACTACGCCAACGCCGATGTGTCTCTGCACTACAGCGAGCTGAACTACTCCTACGAGTTTATCGAGAACTGGAGCATAGATGCTCACGTGGGCTACAGCTATGGCGACGGGGCAGACCTAGACTGGGGTGAGAACTATGTCGATTACTCCATCGGCGTCTCCACCGAGATCGGCGGTGTCGGCCTGTCGCTGGCCTGGTTAGACACTAACCTGAGCAGCGACAACGAGATCAAGGACGGTCCATGGAAAAACGAAGGCACCATTCTGGCCACCGCCAGCTACGCCTTCTAACCCCCAGCCCTCCCCAACCAAGTGATTGTAAAAAAAACCGCCTTCATTGGCGGTTTTTTATTAGGGGTATATTTACGAGTTTAAGGACAATCTACTCCTAAACTCGACAATATCTAGCATTACAGCTTCAGGCTCTCCCCCCGGCGGACTCGCTCGCCTAGGGCGCGCCAGTAATTCACCAACTCCTGATGCGCCTGCGCGCGTTCGGGAAAGGTTTGCGATAACCCTTGTAGAATATTGGCTTGCTGATGACAAAGTTTTTCCCAGCGGCGGGCATTAGACAGGTGCATAGTGTTTTCCTTAACGTATTAAACTCCTTCGAAGAGTATAGCCAGTTTATTAAAAATTTGATCTAAGCCGCTAGGAAAAACCCTTAGCCGGGAGTATCTTCAAACTATAACGCTAAGGAGTGACTATGACTGAAACCCTATTGAAAATCGCCTTTATCCTGGTGGGCCTCTTTCTGATCTACAAGCTAATCTTCTCAGGCAAACGTGGCTTAAGCCTTTTTGAGATGCATTTTAAAGATGGCCGTCTCATCTCCCACAAGGGCAAGATCCCGGAGAAGTTTCAGCGGGAATGTAAAGCCATCGCCAAGAGTGAGAAACTGACCTGTGTGGTACGCGCCGAGAAGAGCGGCAGCGTCAGGCTGCATGTGTCGGCCAACGTCAGCGATGCCATCATACAGCGCATCCGCAACCAATTTCCGTTCGAATACTACGACAAGAAAACCGTCGATAATTCGCGTCAGGCAGGCTAGGCCCGCTCTAAGCTAAACCTAACCTAAGCTAAACCTAGCCTAAGCAGAGGCCGCCACAGATTACGGATTCAGGTACTGATCCAGGCGGCCATCTTCCTTGGCATCGTCTATGATGCGTTGATTATCCTGTGACATGGGGTCTTTGACCTCCAGCGGATCCCCTTGGGGCTCAGACTCAGCCGTCACACTCATGTTTATCCCGGTCGAACAGGCGCTCAAACCGAGCGCCACCAGCAGTATCCACTTATTCATCTTTCGCCCCCACACCTAGTTTTTAGCGATGTTCTTACTTTTAGTGCTAGCAGCATTGTCGCCAGCAAAATATTCCAGTGCCCATACCAGAGTGATACCCGCCAACATGGCGCAGATGGCCAACCCAAGCTGCGCTGGTTGCCCGGTCAGTTGCTCAAAATTCATGGGCGATAGGTTCTGTTCCAGCAGAGGCACCTGCTCGCCTGCCGAGTTTTCACGCCAGGTGAGCACCTGCTTCCAGGGCCAGATCTTACCTAGGGTGCCGAGCATCAAACCGGTGAGGAAGATCAGCGTCGCATCATGGTATTTACGCAGCAGCGCCGACAGCAGATGACTGAATGAGAGCAAGCCCGCCACGCAGCCGCTGGCGAAGGTCAGTAGCACGGGGATATCCAGGCTCTTGGCGGCGCCCAGCACTGAGGTGTAGAGGCCGAGTAGCAGCAGGATGAAACTGCCAGAGATCCCCGGCAGCAACATGGCGCAGATGGCGATACTGCCGCCGATGAAGACATTCAGATAGGTCATCTGCATATCGATAGGATGCAGCACAGTGATCCCCCAGGCAAATGCCACGCCCAGGGCAAACAGCGCCAGGCGTCCCACAGAGAAGCCCTTCACCTGCTTGAGCATATGCACCACAGAGATGATGATGAGGCCGAAGAAGAAGGACCACACGGGGATCGGCTGACTATGCAGCAGATAGGTGATCAGCTTGGCCAGGGTAAAGATGCTGGTGAGGATACCGCCGAACACGGCGATCAGGAAGGGACCGTTGATATGCATAAAGGCAGCCTTCAGCCCCTGCTGGCGGATCACGCCGATGAGGCTGGGGTTAACCTTACGTATGCTGTTGAGCAGGGGGTCGAGGATCCCCGTGATGAAGGCAATGGTGCCCCCGGAAACGCCGGGCACCACATCGGCGGCCCCCATGGCCATCCCTTTGAAATAAGTCAGCAGATATTTCACTCAAGATCCTTAAGTTAATGATTTTCTTTAAGCCAAAAGCCTTAGCGCTCGATTATACGCGCCCGGCGCAGCCAAAGGAAAATGAAGTTTGGTTTAGGCGGCCAAATCACGGCGCTATTGTTAACCACTTGTTATTCGGCTAGTCTAACAACTCATCTGACCAGACAAGCTTTTTCTTAAAACAGACAAAGCATTTTAATGACGAGTAAGCCAATGAATAACAAACCGACAAGAGTGATGGCCCTCTACCACCGCCTGACCAAGTGGCCACTAGGCCATAAGTTTTTCTCCCTCATAGTGTCACGCATGGCGCCCTACTTCGCCACCGTTAAGCCCCTGGTTACAGAGCTGAGACCCAACTACTGCCAGGTACTGGTGCGAAAACGTAAGGCGGTGCAGAACCACATAGGCACAGTGCACGTCATCGCCATCTGTAATGGTCTGGAGATGGCCATGGGCACCATGGCCGAGGCGTCAATTCCCGCCCACCTGCGCTGGATCCCCAAGGGTATGAGCGTCGACTATACCGCCAAGGCCGGCAGCGACATCCGCTGCATCGCCGAAGTCACGCCCGAGCAGTGGGTCGAGGGTGACATGCTGGTCAAGGTTACTGCCCTGGATGAGAACGATGTGGTGGTGGTCAAGGGCCACATCAAGCTGTGGATCTCCCTCAAGCCACCCAAGAAATAAGCTCAATTCTTTAAGGCCGCAGTAAGACCAAAGCACGACCAAAGTGCAGACAAAGTGCAGACAAAGTAGGGCCTAAATGCGGCCTTAAGTATTTGTATCGACCCTGATGTGCATTGCTCAAACAATGCAGTAAGATGCTGGCTTTACTCGATGCAAGGAACTCGCATGAGCAGCAAAATTTTTACCGGCACCTTAAGCCAATGGCACGACGACAAGGGATATGGCTTTATCAAGCCTAATGGCTCAGGAGCCGAAGTATTTGTCCACATCAGCAGCTTCAAAGGCCATGTGCCACAGAAGGGGCAGGCCCTCAAATATCACCTTAGTCAGGACAAGCAAGGTCGTCCCTGCGCCGAACTTATCCTTTCAAAGGCAAGGCGGACATCGAACAAGCACTCCTCTTCCCCCCTCGGCATAAAGTTTGCCCTGCGCCTGCTACTCACCATGGCCTTGTTTATAGGCCTCTTTTTCGCTGCCCTGATGCAACGACTCCCAATGGCAAGTCTGCTCTATTTCGCCATCTTGAGTCTCATCACCTATATGGCCTATGCCGTGGATAAAAGCGCCGCCCAGAAAGGTAACTGGCGCGTACAGGAAAGCAGTTTACATCTACTCTCTCTGCTCGGGGGATGGCCAGGGGCCATGTTGGGCCAGCAGCACCTGAGACACAAGTCCAGTAAGCGTGCTTTTCGCGTTGTGCTCTGGCTAACCATGATCATCAACCTCACCCTGTTAGGCGCTCTACTCTCTCCTAAAGGGCAAGCCCTGCTGACACAGCTAGGGGTTAACTAGCCTATTGATCCAGATGAGCCCTCCTCGTTTACCCACAGGGCACAATTGGCTATGATGAAGGCCGCACTTTTATAGGAAAATCAAAGATGAGAATGATATTAGCAGTCGTGGTGATCGCCGGCGTCTTGTTTTATTTCTTTACCAGCATGAGCAACCAGAAGGCGGCTAAGGAAAATATCGCCAAGGGCGAAGCTTTTCTAGCCCAGAACAAGGCTGAAGACGGGGTTATCGAGACCGCTTCGGGGCTCCAGTACAAGGTTTTAGCAAAGGGTGACGGCAGCGTCCATCCCAAGGCCAGCGATACCGTAACCGTGCACTACCATGGCACGCTGATCGACGGCACAGTGTTTGACAGCTCGGTCGAGCGCGGCGAGCCTATCGCCTTCCCGCTTAATCGCGTCATCAAGGGCTGGACCGAGGGGGTACAGCTGATGGTCGAAGGGGAAAAGACCCGCTTCTTTATTCCCAGCAGCCTGGCCTATGGCAATCGCAGCGCCGGCAAGATCCCCGGCGGCTCAGTGCTTATCTTCGATGTTGAGTTGATTAGCATAGATAGGTAGAAACAGTGACTTACGACATGAAAAACGCGCCCTAAGGCGCGTTTTTTGTATCATACCAATCACGGTAAGTAAGTGATCGGAGATAGCGCAGCAAAAACGTTCGATAACAAGGCGTAATTCTTTGATAAGTAGTTATTCTACAATCAAAAATAGTAACGGAGTTATCGAACGTTTTAACAAGCTAGCATGCTCAGTTATTTACTAGGATTGGTATTAATACCCGAAGGGATTATCGATAGAGTGAGCCGGCTGGGTAAACCACTTAGGACCACTCTGTGTCATATAGAAGTGATCCTCGTGGCGCACCCCAAACTCACCCGGCACACACAGCATGGGCTCGTTACTAAAGCACATGCCAGGGGCCAGCGGCGTATGGTCATTCAGCACCAAGTAAGGCCACTCATGGATATCCAGGCCAATGCCATGCCCCGTCCTGTGGGGCAGACCCGGCAGGTCATAACCTGGGCCGAAACCCGCCTGCTCGAGTACGTCGCGGGCGGCGCGATCTACGCTTGAACAAGGAGCCCCCACCTTAGCGGCCTCGAAGGCGGCTAGCTGAGCATCCTGCTCCAGTTGCCACAGCTGACGCTGACGCTCGCTCGGCGTGCCGTAGACATAGGTGCGGGTAATATCTGAGTTATAGCCGTGCAGCTGACAGCCGGTGTCGATCAGCACGGTATCGTTAAGCTCGAGCGCCTTAGGCGACTTGACCCCATGGGGATAGGCCGAGTCTTCACCGAAGAGCACGATACAGAAATAGGAGCCCGCGGGGGCGCCTACGGCTTTATGGGCCTGGTGAATAAAGCTCTCCACCTCGCCGACTGTGATCCCTTGATGCAAGATGCGTGCGGCGGCCTTGTGCACCTCAAGGGTCATATCCTTGGCGCGCTGCAACAGGGCTAGCTCTGTCTCAGACTTGATCATGCGACAGGCGGCGGTAACCGTCTTACCGTTAACGAATTCAAATGCAGGCGCCAGTTGACGCACGCCATCGAAGATGAAAAACGCCGCCGACTCATCCATCGCCAGCTTGCCTTGGCTTATGCCAAGTTCACCGAGTCGCTGAACGAACAGACCATAGGGACTCTCATCCTCATGCCAGCAGTTTACCCGCCCCTCGATCACCATGTAACCCTTAAGTGTATCGAGTTCGAACGCGGGAGCGATATATTCCAGCTCACCCTCCGCCGGCAATATGGCCCCCACCATACGCTCACTGGCGTACCAGCGCGTGCCAGTAAAGTAGTAGAGGTTAGTACCGGCGTTGAGATAGATGGCCGCAATGCCCTGCTGACGCATCAGCTGCTGTGCCTTGTCGATACGCGCCCTGTACTCCTGCGCCGAGATCCCTTCGACCCCTTGGGTCATATCAGACAGCTTGGCCAGCTCCTGCTCGGGCGTCGAGCCGCCAACGCCTACAGTCGTGATTAAACCAGTGCCAATTAAGCCCGTGGTATTTACACTCATAGTTAACACCTTTGACGGCAGTCGCGGGGCCAACCCGCAACCACCATGGAAAAGAAGAATGACAGGCAGCCTTTTTAGCATAATGTATACAAAAAAGCAGTAGCTAACAGAAAGAAAAATCTTCAAGGTAGGCAGGTAAGCAACGCCTAGGGAGGGATTACTCAAAGGGGAACTGCAATCGTTTCGACAAACCTAAAAGCAGAATAAAGACTAAATCGAATTAGTGCCTTCTGATTTTGCTCGCAATGCTTTTACTCGTAATGTTTTTACTTCTGTTGGCTTTAGGAGCTATGACTTTATGAGCTAGGACTTCACTCGGCGTGCTGGGCCAGCAATACCTTGAGGCCGCGGCACACCAGAGTCTCCATATCATCGACCCGAGCGATGTTCACATCCCCCAGCGGCGCCGTCAGCGCCAGTTGTCTCAGGGACTCGACACAGCCCTTGTAATAGTCCGGCTGATTCATCATAGGGCCAGCAAGCCAGATACGATTAGGGTTCAGCAGGTTGATGGCCCAGGCGATCCCCATCCCCAGGTAACTACCGGCGCGGTAGAGTTCCTGCGGACTCTTGAGGCCGCGAATGCGAATCGACTCGCCACTGGCCAGCTGCTCCAGACTGTACTCGCCCCCTTCACTCATCACCCGGCAATGGCCCAGCTCGCCGGCTACGCCGCCTGCACCAAGAAACGGCTCGCCCTTAATGGCGATCGCCATGCCTATGCCGGCGCCGCTCATCAGCAGCAATTCGCAGGCATTTTTGGGGTCACAGACCGCCAGCATGCCGGCATCGATATCGTTGTGGAGCAGGCTAAAGCGGGCCTGAGTCTTGAGCTTGGCCAGCGACAGGCCGTTGAGCTTGGGTGCCACCTTGCAAGCGATCAAGGTATCTTGCTTCACCAGTCCGGGCACCGCCACCCCTAAGGCATAGTCACTCAGGCCGTAGTCGGCTTCGATGTCGGCGATGTGATGGTTGAGATCAGTCAGGGTAAAGTGCTCGCCGGTGGCGATTTTATATTGCTCGGTGCGCCCCTGAGTCTCAATTTCGAACAGGGCGGTAGTCGCGCCAATATCTATGGTCAGGGATTGCATAACGAGCTCCGTAGCCGACTAGCTCATCACGGCGAGAGCCTCTCGGCGCGATGAGTAGAAGAGTTGTGTATCGCTAAATTTTATCACAAAAACCATCAACTAAGGCTATATAAAATGCGACTAACACCTTGCTTTGATTGAATTTCCATCAAGAGCTATCAGGTTTCATCTATTTTCTGCTCATTTGTCAGCCTAAGGGGCACCCGCCCCCAGGCCATCAAGAGTAGATGAATGGCCAGCAGCGGGATACAGGTGAGCAGCATCACCTCCCAGCCTAACCAGTGCAGCACCCAGCCGGCGCTTAAGGAGGCTAGGGCCTGGGAGCCGAAGACGAAGGCATCGTTAAAGGCCTGAACCTTAAAGCGTTCTTCACTGTGGTAATAACGCGGCAACAAGACGGTTCCGGCCACAAACAGCAGGTTCCAGCCGACGCCGAGCAGCACCAGAGCCACCCAGTAATTCAACAGCTCCCGCCCGAGCAAGGCAACCGTGATGGTCACACCATAGGCTGCTAGGCCCACCAGCATCATGCGGCTGGTGCCGAACTTGGCCACCAGATAGCCGCTAAACAGCGATGGGAAATACATGGCGATGATGTGACTCTGGATCACCCACTTGGTATCGGCCAGGGAATAGTGCTCCATGTGATGCATATGCAGGGGCGTGGCGGTCATGATGAAGCTCATCATGCCATAGCCTATGGTCGCGGCGCCGATGGCGGTCCAGATAGAAGGCTGCAACAAGATGTTCCCAAGGGGACGCACGGCCTGATGGGATGACTCATGGGCCGGTTTGTCCTGGCGATTTTCCTGATAGAAACAGAGCACCAGCCCCGCCATCAGACAGACGCAGATCAGAAACAGGAAGGCGCCCACATGAGGCGTGGCAAACAGGTTTTCACCCAGCACCGCAAGTTCTGGCCCCATGATGGCGGCCACCAGACCACCGACCAAGACCCGGGAGGCCGCCTTGGCACTATCGAGCGCTGCCACCGACTCCATGGCCGCGAAGCGGTATTGCTGCACTATCGCCCCGGCAGAGCCCAAGAGCAAGCCACTGAGACAGAAAGGCACAAATAGCTGTGCCTGGGTGGCGAAGGCCGCCAGGAGCCCCCCGCTTGCCCCCAAGCCACTGCCCAGCAGAAAGATCTTCTTGCGGCCGAAGCGACGCATCAAACGACTAACAGGCACCACAGAGATGGCCCTGCCGATTACCATGATGGCAATCGGCAGGGTGGCCAGCACCGGGGTTGGCGCTAATTCGGCGCCAATCAGGCCGCCGAGCAACATCATCATGGGGGTGGCACTCATGGCAAAGGCCTGAGCCAGGGTTAATACCCATACATTTCTTGGCATAAAGGTAGGATCTACTGATCTTCTGCGTTCATTTTGCAGCATTCTGTATCGATTTAATGCAAGCCATAAGGCTTGCAATCTAGTGCGCTAGATGAATAAGCGATAACCCAGTAGAAATATGATACAGACGCTGCCCATAGGCTTCATCTTGAAAACAAAATTTGTGCTCAAAAGGTCAACAGCCCCTAATCACAAATTGTTCACTTATAAGCAAAATACTGACTCACGACAAACTTTACCAGCCTAGAACGCAGATATTGGCGGATATCACGCTGAATCTCTGCCTCTCTGGGCTATCAGATTCAATGTCCACTGCCCCCCGATTCAATAACCACTGCACATCCGACGGCTCACGCCAGACTTTACGCCGTCCTTGATACGCTTTTTCGCGCCTCCCTTCCAACTCACCCGCTGAGCTGCGATAATCGGCGGCAACTCAGCCAATATCTCACCTCTGGAGATAAGGCCAAGCCTATTCGCTCAAGCCCAGAAGGCCACGCTTAGATGGCCCCGCAATTGGGTACTAAAGGAGACTTCATGACATCTGTAACCGCACAACGTCTGGACGCCATAAGAGGCGACATGCTCAGCCAAACCCTCGATGCCTTCATCGTGCCCCGGGCCGACGAATATCTGGGCGAGTATGTCCCCGAGCGTAACGAAAGACTCCACTGGCTCACCGGCTTTACCGGTTCGGCAGGCATGGCCATAGTGCTCAAAGAGCGCGCCGCCATCTTCATCGATGGCCGTTACACGGTTCAGGTCAAGCAGCAGGTAGACAGTGCTCAGTTCGATTATCAGAGTCTCACCGACACACCACAGATTCCTTGGCTCATCGCCCAGCTTAACGAAGGCGCTCGCATCGGCTATGACCCACGCCTGCATACCCTGAGCTGGCAACAACAGGCCGAGGCCCAGTGTCAGCGCGCCGGTATAGAGCTGATTGCGATGACAGACAACCCTATCGATCGCCACTGGCAAGAGCGCCCCGCCGCCTCCAGCGCCCCAATCACCCTCTTTAGTGAGCAGAGCGCCGGCGTCAGCAGCGCCGTGAAACGTGAGCAGATAGGTAAGGCCGTGGCGGCAGCCGGTGCCGATGTGGCGCTCATCAGCGCACTGGACTCCTTCTGCTGGCTGCTGAACATTCGCGGCAACGACGTACCTCGTCTGCCCGTGGTCTTAGGCACGGCCCTGCTGTATAAGAATGGCGAGATGACACTCTTTACCGATCTCGCCAAGCTACCAGAGGGGATCCAGGCCCATGTGGGCGCTGGCGTCAACTTCATGGCCGAAACCGAACTCGAAGGCGTGTTATCTAAGTTCGATGGCGTCAAGCTACTGGCCGACCCAGACAGCGCCAACGCCTGGATGCAGCTAACGGCAAAGCAAGCCGGTGCCAGGCTGATCGCCGGGCAAGATCCGGTTGCCCTGCCCAAGGCGCAGAAGAATCCGGCCGAACTCGCCGGCCTTAGCGCCTGTCATATTCGCGACGGCGTGGCCGTGAGCCGTTTCCTCGCCTGGCTCGACGCCGAAGTGGCCGCCCAGCGTCTCTATGACGAAGGCACCCTGGCCGACAAGCTTGAGAGCTTCCGCCTGGAAGATCCCCAGTATCGCGAGCCGAGCTTCGATACCATCTCGGCCGCCGGTGCTAACGCCGCCATGTGCCACTACAACCACAACAACGGCACCCCAGCCATGATGACCATGGACAGCATCTACCTGGTGGACTCGGGCGCTCAGTATCTGGATGGCACCACAGACGTTACCCGCACCATCGCCATCGGCGAGGTCACCGACGAGCAGCGTAAGATGGTCACCCTGGTATTGAAGGGCCATATCGCCCTGGATCAGGCCAGATTCCCTAAGGGCACAACGGGCCAACAGCTCGACGGCTTCGCCCGTCAATACCTGTGGCAGCATGGCTTCGATTATGACCACGGCACGGGCCACGGCGTGGGCCACTTCCTCAGCGTCCATGAGGGACCGCAGCGCATCGCCAAGAACAGCAATGCCGTCGCCCTGCTGCCAGGCATGGTGGTGTCGAACGAGCCGGGCTACTACCGCGCCGATGCCTTTGGTATTCGTATCGAAAATCTCATCACAGTGCAGGCCTGCGAGGCCCTGGCCGGCGCCGAGCGTGAGATGTATGAGTTCCATGCCCTCACCCTGATCCCGATCGACACACGTCTTATCGATAAGCAGCTGCTGAATGACGCCGAGATCAACTGGCTCAATGGCTACCATCAGAGAGTCAGAGAGACCCTGAGCCCGCTGATGCTGGGCGCTGAGCTCGACTGGCTACTCAAGGCGACCGAGGCCATATAAAGCAAAGGTTATATAGGACAAAAGCCATATAAAAGTTAGGCTTTTTATCCATAAAAACAGCACCCTAAGGTGCTGTTTTTGTTTATGCCTGAACCAGACGCTCGCGGGCCTTTAGCCAGCGCACCAGCTCGCTGTAGGGTTTAGGACGGCAGATGAGGTAGCCCTGCAAGGAGATATCTTCGATCTGCTCCAGATAGTTGAGATCATGGATATCCTCTACTCCCTCGGCCACCAGATGAATGCCGAGCTTGCCACTGATCGCCTGCATAGATTTCAATATGGTCTGGGAGACAGGGTCTTTATGTATGCCATGAACCAGGCTGCGATCCAGCTTCAGCTCGCTGATGGGCAGGGTGCATAGCTGGGAGAGATTGGTATAGCCGGTGCCGAAATCATCTATGGCCACGCCGATACGGTTCATCCTCAGCTGGCTGATGGTAGAGTGCTGACGCTGTTTATCCAACACCTGATTTTCGGTGATCTCCACCGTCAGGCGCGACGGCGACAACAGGTTTTGCTCACAGTACTGCATCAGGCGGGTATGCCAGCCACTCTGATTGAGCTGCTTAGGGGTCAGATTGATCGACAGGTGGCACTGTTTGCACGACTCAAACTGGCTGATCAGCGCCCACTCTGGGATGGCGTTATTCAGCAGCTTAGTGGTCAGGCTATTGAGGGCATTGTTGCACTCGGCCACATCGATAAACTTATCTGGAGTGATCAACTGCAAGCGAGTGCCCTGCTGCAGGCGGCACAGCACCTCGAACCCCTTTATCTTGCCGCTGGCGATATCCACCTGCGCCTGATAATAGGGAATGATCTTATTGGAGTTGATGGCGCGGCGGATCTCGTCGATGCTCATCAATCCCTTGTGGCGCACACCGTTGCCCTGAAAGGCCATCAGACGATAGCGTTCGACACAGACCCTGAGCTGCTCTGTGGTGACCGGTTTCATCAGGGCGCCCAGCAGCCTGAGCTTGGAGGCCTCCACCAGCTGAGAGGCGGCCTCGACGATACGCGACTCCATGCCAGAGGCGATGATGATCCCCCCTTTAAACTCCATCTTACTCAGACGCATCAGAAACTCTATGCCGTCAACTTCGGGCATATGCAGGTCCACCACCACTATCTGGTAGTCATCGCTATATTTACTTAAGGTTCGAATGGCGCTGCGGGCGTCGCGGCAGAACTCCACCTTGTCCACATCCAGCAGCAAAAAGTGACGACTGAGCACGCGGCAGGCGCTCAGCGAATCATCGACGATCAAGACATTTATCGACATGACATCCCCTCATCCAAAGCAGGATGCTGCCTCGCAGTTGGGGCATACCAAATATACACCTAAGCCTCCATGCCTGTGACAACCTCCAAACGTTAACTTAATAAGGTTAGTTCAGCGCGCTTAAGTGTCAAATTGACCCAAATTATCGGCACAGGCGATAATTGCGGCAGATAAAAGTGCAGGTTTTAACCGAAAATTTTGCTATACTCCGCGGCCGCCTTTGTGGCCCAGGGTGGTAATGGGTTAAGGTACAGCTCGAGTCTGGACTAAACTCAATTTGATATGTCGTTATTTTAAAAGGTAAACAACAGGATATCCCATGAGATTTGAATCTTTCAGTTTTGCTCCCGAGATTTTGCACGCCATCTCAGAATGTGGGTACCAAAAAATGACGCCCATTCAAAAAGAGGCCATCCCGGCGATCCGTCGCGGACAGGATGTGCTGGCCAGCGCCCAGACGGGTACCGGCAAGACGGCGGCCTTCGCCCTGCCTATCCTGCAGAAGATGTTCGATAGCCCAAGCGACACTCAGCGCTCCAACACCCGCGCCTTGATCCTGGCCCCCACCCGCGAACTTGTGGCTCAGGTGGCCGACAACATCAAGCAGTACAGCCGTTACCTGCCCATCTCAGTGCTGACCGTCTATGGCGGCGTCAAGATGGATACCCAGGCGGCTAAGGTAAAGAAAGGCGCCGACATCATAGTCGCCACTCCAGGCCGCCTGCTGGAGCACTTGCAAGCCTGTAACCTCAACCTGTCTAACGTCGACTTCCTGGTACTGGATGAGGCCGACCGCATGTTGGACATGGGCTTCATCACAGACATTCAGAAGATCCTGCAGCAGGTTAATCGCGACCGTCAGAACCTGCTGTTTTCCGCCACCTTCTCAAGTGCCGTCAAGCAGCTGGCCAACGAGATGCTGGTCAAGCCTAAGCTGATCGCCGTCGACAAGCAGAACACCACGGCGGTGACCGTCAGCCAGGTGGTCTACCCTGTGGAGCAGCGCCGCAAGCGTGAACTCCTCTCTGAGCTGATCGGCAAGAAGAACTGGCAACAGGTGCTGGTATTTACTGCCACCCGTGAGGCCGCCGACGTCCTAGTGAAAGAACTCAACCTGGACGGCATCCCATCGGCTGTAGTTCACAGCGAGAAGGCCCAAGGCAATCGTCGCCGTGCGCTGCGAGAATTTAAAGAGGGTAAGGTGCGCGCCCTGGTGGCCACCGAGGTCGCCGCTCGCGGCCTGGACATCCCCGAGCTGGAATATGTGGTCAACTTCGACCTGCCCTTCCTGGCCGAAGACTATGTCCACCGTATCGGTCGTACCGGCCGCGCCGGTCGCAGCGGCGTCGCCATCTCGCTGGTGAGCCGTGAGGAGGAACGCACTTTAGCCGACATCGAGAAATTGATCGGCACTAAGATCCGCCGCATCACCATCCCAGGCTATGAGGTGGGCAGTCGCGATCTCTTGATCAAACAGCTGCAGAAGCGTCGCAGCTTCGCCAAGAAGCAACAGCGCAGCGACAACGTGGGCGCTCAGGTGATCGCCGAGAAGAACATGGGGTCTCGCCGGGTGAAGGTGAAGAACTCATCCAACACGAAAATTAAGAAGCAAAAATAATCGACGTACGGTCACAAAATTATTATCTAATCAAATAAGGCACTTAACAGTGCCTTTTTTGTTCGTATCGATTAATTCCACATCAGGGTGAAAGTTTACGGCCGCCGCCTGGGTCTGTTCGACAGATAAAACAATCACGAGAAGGCCACCCTATGACCAAGACACTAAATTCACGCGCTGGCGCCCTGCTGAGCGCCCTACTCTTCACCCTGGTGAGCCTGGCGCTCATCGCACCCTCAGCATCAGCTAAGCCGATAGCTGAAAGCCCGACATCTATCTCACCGCTACTGAATGGTCAGTCGGTGCCCTCGATTCAGGTAAAGGATCTTAAGGGCAAGTCGGTGGATCTGCAGCAGATACTCCAGGAGAAGCCCAGTGTGCTCTTCTTCTACCGCGGCGGCTGGTGTCCCTTCTGTAACGCCCAGATGGGTCAGCTGCAGGCGATCGAAGGCGATCTCCTCAAGATGGGCTTTCAACTAATCGGCATCTCACCCGATGCGCCAGAGGAGCTGCGCGCCTCCATGACCAAGAACGATCTCAACTACACCCTGGTCTCGGATGCAGACCTCAATGCCATGCGCGCCTTCGGCCTGGCCTATTTCACCAGTCAGAGCATATCGGATAGATACATGGCCAAGATGCACCTGAAAAATAAGCTGTGGAAGAACGCCGCCGGCGAGTCCCGCCTGGTGCTGCCGGTGCCCGCCGTCTATGTCACGGACAAAACGGGGCTGGTGCACTTTCAATACATCAATCCTAACTACAAGGTGCGCGCCGAGCCTAAGCTGATCCTCACCGCGGCGAGCCTCATCCCCCAGTAGGCAAAAGTGCCAACAGCGCTAGCAAATGACAGGGCTTACATATAGACAGACCGCCGCATAGCCAAAGCGCGGCGGTTTTCTTTATCCTGCCGATATTGATAAGCGCGCCGATAGGGTATACTCAGCGCCGCATCCCTTTTTTCTTTTGCGTGGAGACGCAATGACAGAGCAAAGCTACAACCAGGCCCTAGTGGCATTAGCCCAAGCGGGCCTCGCCGACCTGGCGGCGCGTAACGCCAATCCAGGCAGCATCAAGACCCCGGCGGCAGAGAGCCATTTCCTCTGCAACTGGATGGTGCAATCACTCAAGGAGCGACGCTTCTCCAAGTTGGTGGCCGATGATTTGACTCGCTGGATCCGAGAAGGACGCAGCAAGGGCGCCGGCGCCCAGCTCCCCCAGCTGCTGCAACGAATCGAAAACCAATACCTGCCGGCCATGGAAAATGCCGAGGTGGGTCAGTCGCTTCAATCGCTGATTGCCGACCTCCAAGCCCAGGGTTGGCTGGTTATCCTCGACTGTGAGGTGAGCGGCAAGCTCAGGCTCGACAGCGATGGTCAAAACAGCCTGGTGATCTCGGTCGAACAGTATGAGCAGCATCTGGTCGAGGGTAAGCTTATCAAGCCCATCACTCTCTATATGCGCGCCGACGAGCAGTTGATCGCCCTGCACGCCGTTAAGCACGCGCTGCTGCTGAGCCAAGGCGACAAGAAAGCCAGCTGCATCAAGCACCATAAGGCCTATCGCCTCTATCCAGGCAACCGCCAGCCCGCATTGGCACTGCTGAAAGCCTAAACACGCTTTAGCTCGCCTTCTGTTACAGGCCGTCTTAACCAGGACGGCCCTGCTTATCGACACTCGCATATCAACACTCGTTTTCGGCCATTCTCGTGTTAGCATGTCAGCCAGGTTAACTTAAGGTCGACAGCCACTATGACAGCAAACAAGCAAGATTCGGCGACGCCGCACTACGACGCCCTGTGCGCCGCCTTTAAACAGATCCATCACTTCCAGCATCTGCAAGCCCTGGGGGATTGGGATCAGGCCACCATGATGCCAAGTGGCGGCAGCCAAGGACGGGGCGAGGCCATGGCCGAGCTGGCCCTGCATATTCACACGCTCAAGACCGCCCCCTCTTTGGTCAACAACTTGTCGGCGGCGGACGAAGAGGCCTTAACCGCGTCGCAGAAGGCCAATCTGAGAGAGATGCGTTATCACACGCTGCAGGCCACCGCCCTGCCCGGCGAGCTGGTGCAGCAGAAGACGGCTCTCACCTACGCCTGCGAACATGCCTGGCGTCAGCAACGCAAAGACAACGACTGGCAGGGCTTTCGGCCAAATCTGGAGAAGGTGATCGCCCTGGTACGCGAAGAGGCGCAGATCCTCGGCGAGGTGCAGGGACTCTCCCCCTATGACGCCCTGCTCAATAAGTTTGAGCCAGGTTGTCAAACGGCGGCGCTGGACAAGGTATTTGGCGAGCTGAGGACCTGGCTGCCGGAGATGATCCAGCAGGTGCAAGCCAAGCAGCAGAGCCGGCAAGCCGTAGCCATCCCCCACAGCAGCCCCCGTGCCCAGCAGGCCCTCAACCTGGATGTGATGCGCCTCCTTGGCTTCGATTTTAATCAGGGACGCCTGGACACCAGCAGCCACCCCTTCTCGGGCGGCGTGCCCGGCGATGTGCGCATCACCACCCGTTATGATGAAGCCGATTTTGCCACCTCCCTCTATAGCACCATCCACGAGGTAGGCCATGCCCGCTACGAGCAGGGACTGCCCATCGACTGGCGCGGCCAACCTGTTGGGCTGGCGCGCTCCATGGCAATCCACGAAAGCCAGAGCCTGTTTTTCGAGATGCAGCTCGCCAGAAGCCCGGCGATGATTGCCCTGCTTACAGAGAAGATTAATCATCATCTGGGCAGCCAATTCACTCAGGATTCCCTGACACACCTAGTGCAGCGAGTGACGCCTGGCCTGATCCGGGTCGATGCCGACGAGGTGACTTACCCTTGCCACATCATGCTGAGGTATGAGGTAGAGAAAGGCCTAATCGACAAGAGTCTGCAGGTCGCCGACCTTCCCGAGTTTTGGGACCAGCAGATGCAGAGCCTTTTGGGGCTATCCACCCGTGGGAACGATCGCAACGGCTGCATGCAGGATATCCACTGGCCGGTCGGTGAGCTGGGCTACTTCCCAAGTTACAGCCTGGGCGCCATGTACGCGGCCCAGTTTAAGGCGAGCATGGTCAAGGCGCTGGGCGATATCGGCAGCCTGATTGAGCAGGGCAATATCACCCAGGTTATGGATTGGCTCAACCAAAACATCTGGTCTCAAGGATCGCTTCTGACCACAGATGAGCTGGTGACTCAAGTGACCGGCGAGGTGCTCAACCCGATCCACTTCAAGCGCCATCTGGAGCAGCGCTACTTAAGTTAAGTGCAGTTAAGTTAGGTTAAACCACCTGACAAACAAAAAGGCTAGCGCAACGCGCTAGCCTTTTTCCTTCTATTACCGGCAGCTATTTTTGCTGACAGCTAACTTTTCTAACAGCTAAATATCGTCAGCCCCATCGCCTAGTTAGCGGCATCGCCCTCACGCGGCGTCTTACCGTTCAAGGGAGAGTGCGCCCCTTGACTCTCGTCGCTAATCTCGCCGGCGCCCAGCATCTCCTGGGTGATCATGTTGTGGCCTTTAAGCAGGTCGTTGAGTCCGCCATGCTTGCCATCCACCATGCCCAGCTCTCTGAGCATGGCATCGACGATTGGTGCGTTGGCGCGATAATTCAGCGCCGCAGAGGTCACCTGCTCGGCGATACCGCCCTGGCTAAGTACCGTCTCGCCATTGCCCTGAGTCGCCCCCGAGGTACCATAACCCTGTAGGATCTTGATCCCTTCGATGTTCTCCAGCGGCTTGACCGCCTGAGCCACCACTTCCGGCAGGGCTTTGAGCATAGCCAGCGCTTTTTGCAGCTCGATCTGTTCGCTGCTGAGTACGTTTTCCGCCTCGTGCAGCGCCTGCTTACCGGCCGCCTCGACCGCGTACACCTTCTCGTCTGCCTCTGCCTTGAGCTTCTTGGCATCGGCTGCCGCCTTAGCCTCGGTAAGGATCGCGCTTGCCTTATCTTCGGCGGCACGTTTCTCGGCTTCCGCCTCGACCGTCACGCCCACCGCATCACGCTCGGCTTCCTTGCGGGCATCGATCACCTCGATCTCCTTGCGACGGTTAGCCTCGGCCACCTGACGTACGGTAATAACCGCTTCCTCTTTCTCTACCTTGAGCTTCTCGGCCTCGGCCGCCTTGGCGCGGGCGGCTGATTCCTCTTCCGACTTCTGCGCCACCGCGATCTGCTTGTCCTGCTCGGCCACCTCGATATCGCGCTGCTGCTGAATGCGTGACTGCTCAATTGCCTTACGCTTCTCGATCTCGCGGGTCTCGATATCTTTGGTCTTCTCAATTTGCGCCGTCTCTACCGCGCGCTCCTTGGCGATCTCCGCCTCACGCTCTTCGCGGCTCTTCTGCTCCTGCTTCTTGAGGATCTCCGCCTTCTGCTCGGCGCGCTTAAATTCTAGTGCCTGTTGCTGTACCAGACGCGCTTCCTCTTCGGCCTTCTCGATCTCCAACGACTCCTTCTCAGCTTCCAGGTTACGCTGCTCTATCTTGATACGGTTTTCCTGTTCGATGTCGTTGGTTTCTTTGCGCTTCTCTTCGATGATCTTGGCAAGACGTGCGCGACCCTCGGCATCGAAGGCGTTATTTTCATTGAAGAATTGTAGGTCTGTCTGATCGAAACCTGTCAGAGAAACCGATTCCAGCTCGAGACCGTTCTTCTCCAGATCGTTGGCGACGTTGTTCTGAACCCGCTGCACGAAGTCGGCGCGCTGCTCATGCATCTCAGTCATGGTCATCTCGGCCGCCACCGCACGCAGCACGTCGACAAACTTAGACTCCATCAGCTTCTTCACCTCTTCGACCCGAGTCGTGCGGGTACCTAAGGTCTGCGCCGCCATGGAGATCCCCTCCACACTCGGCGCCACGCGCAGATAGAAGTCGGCGCGTACATCCACCCGCATGCGATCTTTGGTGATCAGCGCATCTTTCTGCATCTTCTCCACCTCGATACGCAGGGTGTTCATGTTAACGGCTATGGTCTCATGCAGCACGGGCAGCACTATGGCACCGCCATCTTTGATGATCTTCTCGCCGCCAAAACCTGTCCTCACAAAGGCGGTCTCTTTCGAGGCCCGTCGATACAACTTGGCGAAGATCATGCCGATCACCAAGATACCGATTAACACAGCGCCAGCGGCAATAAACACAAAGCTGCCCCCAAAAGACAGGCCTATTCCTTCAACTTCGTTCATGTTTCATCCTTAATCTAAGCTTGTTATAAGCAGGTTTTACGGCAGCAAGGCTGCCTAAATTTCATCGTTAAATTGCACCACTGACCAGACCTGGCCATTGCGATTGAGTAGCACCACAGAGGTGCCCTGGGAGAAGGCCTCGCCCGCCAGCTCGGGTTCCACCAGCACATAATGTTTCTGCTGATAGGCATCTTTCACCACGGCCTCACTGGGAAATCCCTTGCGGGCACAGCCTAAGGTCACGACGCCTACAAGACCGCTGAGCTCGTCAACCGAGACAGCAGAGGTTTCGTTCTTGGGCAGCAGATTGGCGAGACGGGCGCCGAGGATACGGCAGGAAAATGCGCTGAGCACTATGGCCAGCGGAATACTTAGGGGCGCCGGCAAGGCGCCGTGAAACGAGATCGCCAGATAGTTGATAGCAAAGCCGGCGACGGCGAAGCTAGTCAGCGCCAGCACCAGCCAGATGAGCAGTGGCAGGCGATCCAGGCAGAGCCAGCCAGCCACGCCTGTGACCCCAGACACGCCGGTGTCGACGTCGGCGTCCATCTCCATGGGCGTCAGATCATCCAGCAGGCCAAACAGACTCAGGCCAAAGACCATAGAGAAGCCTTCGACCAGGCCCAAGAGGATCACCAAGGCCAGTGCCAGGCTGTAGGGTAAGTTATCGGTAAGCAGTAAAAAATCCACTGTCTCTCTCCATGAGATAATGCCAAAACCCCTCGTGGGGATTTAAGGCCCGCTTAATATCGCGCACGTATATTGCTATACGCCGGTTTTTAAACAGCTAGTCCTAAACGAATAGTTCTTAACTGATAGTCCTAAACGAATAGTTCTTAACTGAAAGTCCTAAACGGATATTGCTAGTATTCCTAGATGGGCGACTCAGACAAGATACGACTTGCCAAGGCAGGCGAGCCACCGAGGTTAGAGAATAACAGACTGAATAATTGAGTAAATAGCCAATATTCACATTTGTTTTTACTAATCTTAACCCCCTTGCCGACGCCATTGATAAGGCCTAAAAGCTGTGCGAACATCTATCCTTTGTCCCAACGCCCCCTTAAGGGCTCCAGCCCCTCGATAATAGAAACATTAGTAATGCAAATACGAGAGATACAGGCCCAGGATTGGCCAGCCATTTTACGCATTCAAGACGAGTGCTATCCCGATATCGAGCCCGAGTCCCTCGCCGCCCTGCAGAGTAAGGCCCGCCTCTCCACCGAGACCTGTTTTGTGGTCACGCAAGACGATACCGTCATAGGCTATTGCCTGGCACACCCCTGGCAGCGCGACCTGCCACCGAGTCTGGAGCAGGTACTTGATGCGGCGCCCAAACAAGAGACCCTCTACCTGCACGATATCGCCTTTTCCGCCAAGGCTCGGGGCCTGGGGGCCGGCGCGGCCGTGTTTAATCGCCTCATCGAACAGGCCAGAAACAAGGCGCTGGATAGCATCTCGCTAGTGGCCGTGGGCGGCGCCCACACATATTGGCAACGTCTGGGCTTTAAATCGCGTATAATCGACAAATCCTTAGGCAGCTACCCGGAAGATGCCTGCTACATGGTGTATGCCATCGACGCAGCTAACCCAGGCTATGTCTATCAGGACTGACAGAAACTATTTTTAAAACAATCTTTATTTAAGAAAGTGCTAATTTAAGAGAATGCTATGGCCCGCAGAGTCGGTTATACCTTTAAGAATCAATACAAAGAGATCAACTTCGTCTATGACAAGTTTCATGACATCTACGAAGCCGTGGCCGCGGCCGAGGGAATCGATCTGACCCGTTACCTCGCCATGGAGGCGCAGGTCGCCATGACCTCCAAGGGTTCCCAGGCGGTGAAAGACTATCGCCAGAAGGAGTTCGCCCGCTTCGGCTTTAGCGACATCCACTTTATTCGAGATGAAAGCGCACAGGATGAAAGCTAAGGCCAAGTTCGCTAGAATAAGCCACCCATTTTCGCCTTTTACCAGATGATGTAGGCCCTGAATGTCTAATATTGAACATGCCAATTTTCCCAGAGCCGGCTTCTTTCGCCGCCTGGGCGCGATAGTGTACGACCTGCTGCTTGCGGTCGCCGTCTACATGGTGGCCGGAGCCATAGGCTTCGGTATCTTTACCGCCCTCACCAGCAGTGGCCTACTGGCCATGAATGGCTTCGAGCATGTCTCAGATCTGCTGAACGGCACACCGCTCTACAAGGGCGTGTATCAGCTGTGGATCACCTTCTGCGTCGGCCTCTTCTATGTGCTGTTTTGGAGCTATGGCGGCCAGACCCTAGGCATGCGCGCTTGGCGTTTGAAGATCCAACACCCTAACGGCCAGAGCCTGAGCATGATCACCGCCACCGCACGTCTCGTCTGGTCGCTGCTTGGCATAGGTAACCTGTGGATCTTAATCAACGGCGACAAGCTGGCGCTGCAGGATATGATGACCCGCTCGGAAGTGGTGGTGCTCTCCAAAGAAGCCAACCAGATGCGTAACTGGCACGGCGTGTAAGCTAAACCCAGACAAGAAAAAAGGACCCTAAGGGTCCTTTTTTCTTGAGCGTATTTCTTTAGCAATAAGACCTAAAAAAATAGCCTAGCGGCGAATATAGTAGATGGCGGCGCTACTGAAGATGAGCGGCGGCATCACGGCGCCCAGCACGGCCGGTAGGCCATACACCAGGGTCATGGGGCCAAAGATCTCGTTACAGATATAGAAGCTGAAACCGGCTACCACACCCAGCAGCACCCGCGCCCCCATGGTCACAGTACGCAGCGGACCAAACACGAATGACAGGGCCACCAGCATCATCACGGCCACAGTGATCGGCTGCATGATCTTACGCCATAGCGCCAGCTCATAGCGGCCCGAATCCTGGTTGTTCACCCTCAGGTACTCGAGATAATCCACCAGCCCCTGAATCGACAAGGCCTCTGGTTTTACCGACACTACACTCAGCTTATCCGGCGTCAGGGTCGACTCCCAGCGATACAGGGTGAGATCCGTCAGGCTCACCTGCTCTGGGGTGATCTTGGTCTGGCGCACATCGAGCAGGCGCCAATGATCCTTAGAGTAGACGCCACGGCGCGCCTCTATGGTGCCCACCAGATTCAGTTTATCGTCGAACTCATAGAGCACGATATTATGCAGGCTGTTGATATCCTCTATCTCGCCTATGTTGACGAACAGGTCACCATCTTTGGCCCAGATCCCCCGGCTCGACTTAAACAGGCTACCGCCGGAGAGTTTGACCGCTTGCAGCTCCTTGCCGTGACGTTCGGCCACCGGCGCGCCCCATTCCCCCAGGGCCATCACCAAGAGCATCAGCGGCACCGCCGTCTTCATCGCCGACAGGGTGATCTGAAAGCGGGACAAGCCCGCCGACTGCATCACCACCAGCTCTGAGTTCGACGCCAGCATGCCCATGCCGATCAACGCCCCGAGGAGCACCGCCATGGGGAAAAACATCTCGATATCCCGCGGGATCAGAAACAGCACATAGATGCCGGCATCCACCATGGTGTAGGTACCGCGTCCCACCAGACGAATCTGATCCACCCACTTGATGATGCCTGACAGGCCAGTTAACACCAGCAGACACAGGGCTGAAGTGCTCAGCAGGACACGGGCAATATATAAATCTAGAATTCTCATGCCGCCACCTTCTTACGCTTTAGCAAGCCAGAAAGCTTAGCCCCAGCGGGGCGCTCCTTACTCAGCAGCAACATCCCCAAAAACAGCGCCGAGGCATGGATCCACCACATGCCGAGATAGGCTGGAATCACCTCATCTTCGAGCGCCTTGCGCCCGGCGATCATCAAGCCAAAATACCCCAGATAGAGCAAGATGGCCGGGAACATCTTGGCAAACTTGCCCTGGCGCACATTCACCCGCGCCATGGGCACGGCGATCAGCGTCATGAAGGGGATCGCCAGCGGGATGGCCAGACGCCAGTGGAACTCGGCCACGGCCTCGGGTCCCTCTGTCTCCAGCAGCTGATCGATTGGCAAGGCCGACAGTTTGCGGCGGCGCTGATCCACCTCCTGCTCCTTGATCTGCATCTCGTAGCCGGCAAACTGCACCACCTGATAATCGAGCTGGTTCTGCTTGCTCTGGTACTGGATACCATCGTTGAGCTTGAGGCGCTGCTCGCCGCTTTCATCCTCGATCACGCTGCCCCCTTGGGCCACAACGATATTGGACTGGCTGGCACCGTCTTCCGGGTCTGGCAGCTGGGCCACGAACACCTTATCCAGTTGATTGTCACGGCCGATGCGCTCGACGAAGAGTACCGCGCGGCCGTTAGGACTGGTCTGGAAACGCCCCTGGGTCAATGCCGCCAGGCCTGCCTCCGACTGGGCATTTTCCAGCACACGGTTTTGGGTCTCTTCGGCCCAGGGGGTGACATAGATGGCTAAAAAGCCGGTAAACAGCATGTTGGCGACGGCGAGTAGCAGGGTCACCCGGGTGACATACCATTCACTCACGCCGACGCTGTGGAAGACCACCATCTCGCTTTCGGCGTACATGCGGCCATGGGCCACCAGGATCCCCAAAAACAGACTCAGAGGCACCACAAGCACTGCAAGATAGGGAAGATTAAGGCCTAGAAGGGTCATCACCAGAGAGGCGGGAAACTCGCCATCGGATGCATCAGCGAGTACACGAACAAAATGTTGGCTAATAAAAATAGCTAACAGTACTAAAAGCACTGCCATCTGCGCTTTTAAAACTTCACGAATCAAGTATCTAAATACAATCACAGGCAGGATCCAGTCCCTAAACTTATATTTATGCTGGTATCAGCCCACTTTTCATGTAGACTGTCTACTTTTGGTAGTTTTGTGACCAGCCTTTAACTAAAAATGGCAGAAAAACACCTGAAAAATTAACATTGGTGTACCAATTTTAGGTCCGTTTTGGACACAAGCAGACATTATCTAATAAATAATAATATTTGTCTTTAAGAATCTAGGAGAGCTCATGGAGTTTAGCGTTAAGAGCGGCAGCCCGGAAAAACAACGTTCGGCCTGTATTGTCGTTGGTGTCTATGAACCTAGACGCCTCTCTGGTATTGCTGAGCAACTGGATAAAATCAGTGAAGGCTACATTAGCAACTTACTTCGCCGCGGCGACTTAGAGGGTAAGCCGGGTCAGATGCTACTTTTGCATCATGTGCCCAACGTGTTGAGTGAACGCGTCCTTCTTGTAGGTTGTGGCAAAGAACGAGAACTAGACGAACGCCAGTACAAGCAGATCATCACTAAAACCATCAACACCTTAAACGACACAGGTTCGATGGAAGCCGTTTGCTTCCTGACCGAACTGCACGTTAAGGGGCGTGACACCTATTGGAAAGTACGCGAAGCCGTTGAATCGACTCAAAATAGTCTGTACAGCTTCGACGCACTCAAAACCCGTAAGGGCGAAACCCGTCGTCCGCTACGCAAGCTGGTCTTCAATGTACCGACCCGCCGCGAACTCACTGTGGGTGAGCGCGCCATCGAGCACGGCATGGCCGTATCGACCGGTACCCAGCTATGTCGCGACGTGGCTAACATGCCACCAAACATCTGTAATCCGGCTTACCTGGCCTCTCAGGCACGTCAGATTGCCGAGAACCATGAAAACCTCACCGTCACCACGGTAGGCGAAGAGCAGATGGCTAAGCTTGGCATGAACTCATACCTGGCCGTCGGCCGCGGCAGCCATAACGAGTCGGTCATGACCGTCATGGAATACAAGGGCGCGGTAGATAGCACAGAGAAGCCAATCGTGCTCGTGGGTAAGGGTCTTACCTTCGACTCGGGCGGTATCTCACTCAAGCCTGGCGAAGCCATGGATGAGATGAAATATGACATGGGCGGCGCAGCAGGCGTTATCGGTACCATGCTGGCCCTGTGTGAGCTGAAGTTGCCGATCAATGTAGTGGGCATCCTGGCAGGCTGTGAAAACATGCCGTCGAGCAACGCCTACCGTCCAGGGGATATCCTGACCACTATGTCGGGCCAGACAGTCGAAGTGCTCAACACCGACGCCGAAGGCCGTCTGGTACTGTGTGACGTGCTCACCTATGTAGAGCGTTTCGACCCTGAGCTGGTCGTTGACACAGCAACCCTTACCGGTGCCTGTGTGATCGCCTTGGGTAAACACGCCTCGGGTCTCTTCTCTTCACACAACCCGCTGGCCCACGAGCTACTGAACGCCGGTGAGCAGAGTGGTGACCGCGCATGGCGCATGCCGCTGTGGGATGAGTACCAGGAGCATCTGGAAAGTCCATTTGCCGACATGACCAACCTGGGTGGTCGTCCTGCCGGTGCCATCACAGCTGCCTGCTTCCTGTCGCGCTTCGCCAAGAAGTACAACTGGGCGCATCTGGATGTGGCCGGAACCGCATGGAACAGTGGCGCTAACAAGGGCTCAACGGGTCGTCCCGTACCGCTGCTGACTCAGTTCCTGATCAACCGTGCAGGCGTTGAACAGGGCGAGTGATCCACTCTTCTAAACACTGCCTCATGGCGTGTTTAACACAAAAAAGGTGAAGCAATTGCTTCACCTTTTTTTTATGGGATTTACTCTTCCTAGATGGATTAATTTAGAAAGCTAGCCCCCTGCTTAGCCCGCCTGCTTAGTCCACCTGCCTGGTCTTAAGCAGCTGCACCATCATCAGCAAGACGCCGCCGAACACGCTAAAGGAGGCGATCGCCAGGAAAGGGTCAACCACTTCCAGCGCCACAAACTCGCCATAGAGCAGGAACAGGCCGATGGCGACCCCTATGGTGCCCAGCTGATGCAACCAGAACTGCGCCGTGACCAGTTTCCCCGAATGCGCCCCCGTAGAAGCCTCTAGCCAGAGGCGATAACAGAGGGCATAACTGAAGGAGATCAGAAAGCCTATCATCATGATGTGGGCGTGGGTCACGAGCTGTCCATGGTCGTGGGAGGCCGCCATGTAGAGGCCCAAGGCTAGCCCGAGCAGGGCGTAGCCAAAGGCCGTTAAAAGATATCGTGCACCCCACTGTTACGACTAGATTGTGACCAATTGTGTGAATTTACATTAATAACAACCTAATAGATTTTATGTCGATCTTTTACTCATTATCATTCTAATTTGAGAAAAGTGAGCAACATCAAGCTTAATTTTCACACATAAATAATAATCACGATTTAAGTGGCACTTCTTTTTTTAATGATATAAATCATTATCTTTCAGTTTTAAAATTCTGCAAGTGGCACTTTTATCTTAACATTAGATTTATTTATGGAATATCTGTTGGTGAAAGAAGTTAACTGCTAATGAGATTTTAGAAAGGGGAGGATGTTGTCAGCCCGAATTCAGATAATAAGTGCACCACTCATGGTTAAACGGTGAGGAGAGATCAACTGCCTGTTGGTGATACTCTGTAGTCGCCAAACAAACATGAGTAGTTGCCATGAATTACAAGCAGTTGATCGAGGGACAACGATACCAGATTGAAGCCTATTTACGCGAGGGTTTCAGTTATCGGGAGATAGGAAAACGTCTGAAAGTAAGTCACAGCACAATCAGCCGGGAAGTCAATCGCAATCGAATTCGGGATAACCATTACTTGCCGGAAGTCGCTCAGGCGAAGGCATTAAAACGCCGTTGTCAATCCGCTAAGTCTAGAGTATCTGAACTGACCATCACCTTTGTTGAGTTCGGTCTCAATGAGAAGTGGAGTCCAGAACAAATAGCCGGTGTCGGTAAAATCATCGGATATAACGTCAGTCACGAGTGGATTTATGGCTATGTTCAGCGTGATAAATTATGCGGCGGCAAGTTGTACAAACAGCTACGCCAGAGTCACCGAAGATACCGTAAAGGTAACCGCGCGAAGCGTGTGATCATCCCGAATCGCGTTGGCATAGAACATCGTCCCGCTATCGTGAACAAGAAAAAGCGGTTCGGAGACTGGGAAGCTGACACGGTTCTGGGCAAGCAAGGAACAGGCGCGATTGTCAGCCTAGTTGAGCGGAAAAGTAAGCTGTACCTGATACGCAAAGTGCCAGCGAAAAGCGCAGCCGATGTGGCCAGGGCAATGGTTGGCATGCTGTGGAAATATCGAGGTAATGTACGAACTATCACTGCGGACAACGGCAGCGAGTTCTGTGACCACGAACTGGTCGCAGAAAAGCTTAAAACGGATGTCTACTTTGCTAACCCTTATTCGTCCTGGGAGCGCGGACTGAATGAAAACTTCAACGGTTTGCTGCGCCAATACATACGGAAAGGCACCGATTTACGGACGGTAACAGATAGGCAAATTAGTGAGATTGAACGGGCATGAAATGCCAGACCGAGAAAGAGCCTCGGCTTCAGGCAACCTGTTGCGGTATTCAATGAATTACGCCAGGCAGCCTAATTTAGCGAGTGGTGCACTTCGGAGTTGAATTCGCGAGCTTGGTCAAAAAAAGATACATGAAGCCGTTCACCTAGCGCCAATTAACATTTCGACTTATAGACAACTTATGAGTATCTGATTAACAAAAAAATGAAGAATTGTCAGTTCAAACCTAATCTAGTACAGTTAAATGCACAATGGAGTATTATGTTTTATATTATAGAATATCTTCAAGTACTATTACGTATGACACTTCCTCTTTACTATAAGCTGTTAATGATACTGTAATACAACAGTTCCCATTTTTTGATATTACTCCATCGAAGACTCCTGTATAAGACTTTACATCTTTACCTATTAACAAGATTCCACTCCTCTTGTAAATGACTAAGTTAATTAGTCCATCTCCGAGGGCTCCCATATTGTGAGACGTTAATACCAAGGTACTATCTTTGTTTGCTTTATAAACAGACTTGTATTTTGAATTGTAGTTTAGGATTATTGAGGTGTGATACAGGAGCAACGTGAATAAAATAATTAAAAATGAATTTTTATGTTGCAACCAAAAATTCTTTAGTATTATGAAAACCAGCAAGAGAAATAAAAAATCAAACATGGCATCAAAAAACTTATAGTTTTCAAAGTCATACCAGACCAATTTAATATTTAGGCAAGTAAAAACCACCTTCAACAATACAGTGAAAACAATCAAAAATATAACAGTTATTGTACTCGATTTCATAAAGCGTGTAAGTATTCCATAGCGATACGACTTATATGCGAAGAAATAGACTATAACACCTAATTATCAAAAAATTAGGTGTTATAGTGATGTACTTATAAGTCTGTTATAGTTACGCTACCCGTAGGGCAAGCTAATATGCATCCAGAATCTGTCACTGTAAATCCGGGAGTTGCACTCGTCCAACCACCTCCGTGGCCTCCACTTGATACAACTTGAAGATCACCTCCTGGGTTACAAGAATCTGAGTTACGGTCTGATTCTGGATCATTTTCATACACATTTTCCGCATAATCATAACCACCAAGAATGAGCTCTTTATCACCTGGGTTATCCTGTATATCGCCATTAACTGCCCCAATAATATTATCAGAAAGGGCACCTAAATCATGATAGTCGGGGTCGTTAGTATTTGTAAAGTTCTGGTATTGCTGTACAATTGCGCCAGCTCTTGTTGCTTGAAGGGAAGTATATCCCATTCGCTGAGCTGCCGCACCGTAAAACCAATTTCCGTATTCTTGTGAAGCCATAAAATCAGGGTTGTTTTTTAGATCATAGTATTGCCCTGGTCCAAACATTGATGCCATATAAGAGGCTTTTAGAGTTTCCCTATAGGCTCCAGCAGGAACTAGCGTTAATGCAGCCGAAACAGCGTCAATATCCCCTAACTCTTTATTAGTATCAAAGTTGTCAGGTTTTCCTTCTGGTGCTTGTTGAGCAACTGTACATTGCTGCGCACTAACAAAATTGCTACACAAAAGCAAAGCCAATAAAATATACTTACTTTTCTTCATCACATATTCCCTGTTTGCAAGTTCCACCTGTATTCCCTGGGGAAGTGTTACCACTAACTACATTATTAACTTTGAGGAAAATTTGATTTGCGTTATTGGCAGTCACATATGAGATTGTGATATTTTTATTGGAGTCTAGGTTATTTAAAGGTTTGTATACAAATGCAATGTCTCTATTGGTGGCATTTAATGATAATAAGTTAGCCCCATTGTTATTTGAAGTGCTTTCTGAAATATATACTTTTGAACCACTTTTTATGTCGTATGTTTTTATTACATTGGTAATGTTGTCAGGTGAAAAGCTCAAGATGTCAATCTTTGAGTTTGCTGTTAGATTTTCAAATGCAAAGCAGTTAACGTATGCATATGCTTTACTCAACTCTAAATAAGCTGTCTTATTGGGTTCAAGTCTGATGCATTCAATTGTACTTGCCATGCTCGGTTTGGGTAGGACTATTGCTACAAACAACAAGCATAGTATGTTCAACATAATGTTTTTCAAAATTAATCTCCTTATTCATTTTCATTGTTCCTTCTTTGAACAATATAAGGTGGTATTTTGGTCAGCACAAGCTTTTTTTACTATTCACTGAAAGGAAGTTAACACGTAGAAATCAACGGGAAAGTGAGAGTCCGTTTTATCAATACATGCACTTAACTTTGGCTCCCAGCCAATGCTAGGGACAGAATCCCAATTGCTTGGCTGTCGCGAAACTGCACTTTGCGATGTGTTCAAACTGGTGTTGTTACCTAAATTTAGTTGAAACTTTTTCAAGTAGATGCATCAGATCTAGTCTGAACTAATACAGCTTAACTGAAGAAATACCATTTCCTATCCAGTGTTAACGCTAGATTAAAATTGCCCCACCCACGTAATTAATTTTTGCAATGCAGGCTTTCATTCTTTCACATCAGTCTTTCCGTGTAAAAGAACGATTTTAGAGCTATCATACTGATTTAGTTCTAATTGCAATTCATGACAACGGAACAACAACGCACTCTCTCGCTTTACCGTGTCGTCAGCCAATGCTTGAAAGTTATCGCGTTGCTCACGGTAACGGTGCTTTAGCTCAGCTTGCTTGTCACGCTCAGCCCTTAGGCGGGCTTCCTTAGCAACCCCTGCTGATTGGCTTTCTAGCCCAACTTGGCTCTTTTGCTTGGCTATATGATGCTTAATCGCGACTCTTGCATCGGCAATCACCTCGGGGTACTTATAAATCAACCCTTGGCTACATCCAGCTTCCTTGTTAATTCGCAATAAGCTGATTTTACCGTCAGCTTTGGTTCTTTCAGGCTGCCCATCTAGAAGGCGCCGAAGCGCATTGCGTAGACGTTGTTCAGTGATTTGAGTCTTACTTACTTTCATAGCGCCTCTCCGACTCTCGCAGTCTTAACCTTGTCAACAAATGGCTCAAATGGGATATTATGTTCGCTCAAGGTTTTTTCGATGGCTTTAATTTCGGTCAGGATGTCCGTTAGGATCGCTGCCATGTAGTAACGTCCAGAGTTCAGGGCGCGGAATTTTCTAATCCAACGCTGGTGCCGAGGAAGTTTGGTTTCAAGTACTTTTTCTGGCGTTAGTACCTCATGCTTGCAAGTCTCCGTGGACTTGTCGCTGGCACAAATTCGGTCACATTCTGGATTAAAACAGTAGCCTGTCGGGTGCTCAACTACCGAAATGCTGTTAGTGCGCAGCATCGCACGGATATCCTCCCGAGACATATAGATCTGCCCAGGATACTGGGCCTGATACTTCTCGCGCTCGGCTATTATCCGTCGACCTTCGAACCCTGTCAGTGTCTCGCTCTCATTGAAAATATGAAATAAGGTGTTCTCGTGGATTGCAAGGTTTGCCTCCTGGATCATCTGTTGCAATTCCGCATCCATCTTGAGATCAAGTACGGCAGCCATAGATGTACCATTCTGATACCAATTGGTCATCATGAGGTTGTCGTGCTTATATTGCGCCCGCAAACTCATCAAATTGCCCAAGCGGTTGCGGATCAAAAAACAAGCGTAGCTACGGCGAAAGTCGTGGTTAGACAGTTTAGGAAGCAAAGCTCCCGCTTTAAGTTGGCCCTTACGGGTTGGATTAAGGGCATCAAACTCAACGACATCGTCTGCCAACGCGCGGACACCGTATTTTTTGGCAAATTTACGCAGTTTGGCCTGTGTATTGCCCATGACGACCTGTTTTTCTTGCAAACAGGTACTCAATACCAAAAATGCAGATGAAAGCTGAGTTAATTGACGATTACGTCTAGGGCTAGGCGGCAACGCCTCCAACTTGGTACGGTAGTGTTTTCGAGCAAATTCACTTGAATCGTATGCGAGCTCTAATGCCAACTTGGCAATGGGATGAGTAACCCAGGATTCAGCCATTGGTTTTCCTGCGCGCTGATTCTTACTGATTAGCCCATGCAGTAATGGGACTGCCCGCCCCTTGTAACAACGGCTTTCATCATAACTAGCTGGGTTCATTGACTTACCTTCCGCCTCGCGCACGCCGCTAAAGCCAATTAGTACAAGCCAACAAGCTGTCTGAATCTCGGAGGCACACAAAGCCTTGGCTTCAAGGTAGAAATCGTCAAATGGAACATCATGCGAGATGTCGTTACCGACATCGCGGGCAAAGGCCTTACCCTTATAGGTACTTTTTGCATGTAGGTAAGCATCATATGCAGCGCTGATAACATGTCTATGAGGGTGATAACGCTCAACTATTTCTATGGCGGCAGCGAACAGTTTGCAGGCCATTCTTTCAGGCAGGGCGATGTGTTGCTCTCGCCTTTTACCTGCCACCCATTTTTTTATCAATTTATCACCAGGTTGAACATAGCGTGTTATCAACCCAACCCGCCATAAGTCTCGTAGCCCAGCCACAATACGATCCACCGTCGTTTGGCTTGGTTTTCTTGCCTTAAATGCCTTTTGAAATTCGGTATAACGAGTCTCCTGATCAATCTGCTTCCAGTCGGTACTACCGAGCAGTTCAGCAATGATTTGCAATGCGTTCCTGGTGTTAGTAATTGAAGATATACCAACCTGCTTACCACGGATGATAAGATGTGTGGCGAACTGAATACCTAGACGGTCAGCCTCGTTAATGTGCTTAAAGCTTACCTCTAAGACTGCACCCACTTTGGCATCCAACATACCGTGGTAATCCCATGATGGGTCTTCAACATAACTACATGGCATGCCATTCAAGTGGGTGGTGGCCACAGTACGTGCTCGTGTAGGATAGGGGCGTAAAGGAAAAGAGTAGAGTGCATTCATCCATAAATTCTCATCAAGTCATCAATTGCTTCATCATCGCTATATAGTGGGTGTGGTGCTTCTCGATTCATCTTTTCGGCCTCATTGTAAGCGCCCGGTGCTTTAGCTCGGAGTTTCTCAAGAATGAGCTCAGTTTTATTTTCAGTTACGCTGAATTTTTCTGACGGATAACTGTTATAAGCTGGCCGTTGCAGTACCTCGCGTAGCGTGTCACGAAAGGATAACATCATCCAAATATCGTCGACTTCCGCCACCAAACCATGTGCTGGACAATCAAAGCAATCGAGGAAGTCAATGCAAAGGTTAAGGTCAGGGTTAATATGACGGTACTTGGTTCGCTGCTTGGCCACTTTATCAACCAGCGGCTGCTCGCAGCCTAGACCCGTTCTGGTCTTGTTGGGCCGTTTATGTCTGTATTTAAGGTATTCCAATTCAGTAAGTGGGTCTTTGCATTGCCAAGCCGCCTCAGCTAGCACTTGCTGCTTGTCCATACCCCGAGCTAATTTTACGAGAGCTTCCATCGCACCGGCATTGACCAAATCATGCTGTTCCTGCACTCCGTAAAGATAATCCCGCGCTGTTATCTGGATGCTATTGTTGTTGGCATCTGCAACCTCGTACACATCGTTTAACACCCGCATCAATTGTGCTGAACGCGTTTTACGAAATACACTAGCCGATATCTTTGGTAGGCCGTAGCGCAACAACACCTTGTTAATCGTCGTTTGAGGAGGTTTTCCGTTTGTGCCCCAAGCCACTAACTTACTTTGCAAGAAAAGAGGAAACACAGGAGCCTTAGGGTCATCTGACCATTTCTCGGTTGCCGACAACCAATTCTCGAAAAAATCTTTACTGAATTTGGTAAAACCCAGTTCATTATCCTGCCGCTGCCCACCTGCGCGGTTCTTAATGGTTTCAATGTAATAACAATCTCCTGCACCTTTCTTGAAACGTACATCACAACGCCGCAAGTGATATAAGGGTGTAGGATTAATACCGGTAAGCATGTGAGTCAGCAAAAGCGCTAGCCGTACCAACTGATTGCGCCAATCACCTTGTAAAGGAGCGACCCTTTTCTTGGCTGCGTTAACCTCATTCCCAAGCTGCCGTTTGTTCAATTTAAGTTCAAGCAGTCGACTATGGTCATGCATTGGGCATATCGTAGGTGAGGTACCAGCTAGCAAATGTGCCATGTAACCTTGGTATCCCCGGTTTAAGAATCTTCCAATTCTGGTAAAACCGTCATCGTCCAAGGTTTGAAAGGGGGTCGATTCACGAGCAAACTTCGGCATTTGCTTTATCAACAAATGCTCTCCTTTAGCTCTGAGGATGGCTCTAATCGCTTGCTTTCGAGAATTTGCCGTGGCAGGCTTAATTCCCCCCTGAGCTTTACTCAGCTTGATAAGTCGCTGTAACTCCCCTCCATACCACATTACGTTGTTAGCAGAGAAATTCAGCGGACGCCCCACAGCATCGAGCGCTGCTGTATATTTGCATAAGCTATCAAAATAGCCTTTAGTCGTTCGATTAGCTGGCCACTCGCGAATCAGCTCATATAATTCACGTATTATCTCATCACGCTGCATATCAACCAATTGCTCTGACGGACAAAACTTCTCTGACTTTAGTGGATCTCGGCCGCCCAATACCAAAGGACAACCTTTATACTTCAGTCGTTTGAAGTAGCACTTTCCCCCACCATCAGTGGCGATAACCATCGCTTCAATAGACATTGGACGTACCGGGTTGGCTATTGGTGTGTTGCTCTTAGGAAGCTTGCGCGCACTTTTCTTTTTAAAGGCCATTATCCGTTACCGCCAAGAGCAAATATTCCCTGTCCAAAGTGGTGGTCAATCACATTTTCCCAAACCTCTTGCGGGCTGCACTTTCCATCAATGCGATCACGAGCCTGACTCATATAGTGGCGCGTGGTATCTTCTTTTTCATGACCAAGGTAGTTCTGCACAAAACGAAAGGCCTTGCCTTCATCGACGCCTTTGTCCAACAGTCCAATAAAGCGTTCCACTGCATAAGTTGAGCGTAGGTTGTGGCTCTTGTGTTCGAATGGCTCCCCCAGGCCCAGTTTAGGGTGCGCTAGCGTTCGGCGTATGTCAGACCAACGCGCATTCAGTGTAGTCAGAGCAAACGGAACACCACTTCCGCTCAGGAACAGGTGATCTCCGCCAGTTTGGCGCTGCTGGTCCGTGAGTGTTAAACGATACTTATCCCGACGTTTGATGTATCGTGTCGATTGCAAGTAACCGTACAGCTCAGCCATCAATTGGCTCGGCATCTCGACAGTGCGATACTTGCCAAACTTGGTCTCAACACCAACAGAGGGGCCAATGTCGATCTCGACGTACCCCTGGTGTAACTGGCGAGCATTAGGCTTGAAAATCAACCCAGCACGTAGCGAAAGTACTTCTTGACGACGCAGACCTGTCCAGCGCATTACGAGAAGGATCCAGCTCACTTCTTCTGGAAACCTGCCCAATATCAGTTGTCCATTTCGTTTGGTCAATACTTTGCGCGAAACACGCAAGATATTGTCCAACGCATTCCACTGATAAGGTGCTAGTGCCGTTAAAGGATTCGGGCGCTTTCGTCTGTCTTTTGGCAACTTCAGACGCAGATCTGTAGTATGCACCTCTATGTGCCTCGATGCCTGCATAGAGGTATGATCATTCTGAATGTTGACCCTAACAAATTCATACTGAAACGGCTCATGACCGAAATGAAAGCCGTGCCTCAGGTAGTGTTTGTAGAAATCAACCACTCGGTTCAGATAGGCATTACAGGTTGTGCGAGCTAGATGCACATCAGGGTCTTGTGACTTGTAACAGTCTTTAAGGCATTGACGATAGCGATAGGTCGGACGCTGATTTTCCCGTACAGGCATTTCGTTCCAGAGCAGCTCAGGCAGGCCATTCTCTCGCCGAGTGACGTTTTCATCAGCTAGGAAAGTGAAGTAATGCTTTAGCGCACGAGATGCCACCGAAACACACTTCGCGTCATGGTGGATTTTTTGGTACATCAGATAGTTGTTTACAGCTTCAAGGGGCTCGGAATGAACCACTTTGTCACTTTCATCAAATCCAACTCGGTATAGCAAGGTAATGGGGCCTATCTGTTTAAGCTCACCAATATAGCGCACCTGTAGCTCGCCGTTTTCGTCAACATAGACTTCTGGCTCGCGGTACTCCCAGTCCTTTAATTCATAGCTGATGATCTGCATATGGCTCCCCTCGATAACTGGCGAGTAAATCAGCAGACGATAAAAACGCCTATGATGCACTCATACGGCTAGAGCCTACCATAGCAATTTCACACATATCAATTACGCAACAGTGTGATAACGACAGGTTTTACGTAAAGGTACTATCCATCTCTGTCACTCCGTTGGAGCCAAATGCCCAGTAAACCTATCTACTCAGTGTAGGTCAGCCTGGCTCAGAGATAGCGACTGGCGGCCGTTTCACCGCTTTGTAGCAAATTGTAACCTTTTAAACTATTTAAGAAACAGTATGTTAGAAGATGCTGTGATAATAACTATTCAAGGACTCTTGAGCCAAACTCGACTCTCCCCCTATGATGATCACATAAGAATAACAATAATGTACGGACCCTCATTTAATGACCAAGCTCAGTTACCAGATAGGCGGATGCGAATTAGACTGCAAGTTAATGTCATTAAAACACGCAGACAGCAGCATAAAACTCTCCTCCAAAGTATTCGAACTCTTGATGCTCTTCATCGACAGTCCAGACAATGTCGTCTCGCGCCAACAGGCGATTGACACCATCTGGCTGGGCAACGAAGGGGTCGGCAAGAAGGGCTTCACCAACGGCATCTGGGTACTGAGAAAAACCTTTAAGGATCTGGGCATCGAAGAGGAGGTGTTTAATACCCTGCCTAAACTCGGCTATCAACTCACCCTGACAGTGCAGCCTATCGACAGCCAAACGACCCCGAGTCCGACTCGCTCCTATACACGCTATTTTCGCCATGCAGCCTTCGTCACGATCTCGCTCGTTGCTGCTCTGCTCCTTTGGCTGGGTTTGAGCGACATTTCCGACCAGCAACCCGTGCAGATCGGCCAGCTACGGCCTGTCACAAACCCAACCAAACTCAAGGTGACCAACTATGGCGGGGTCGAGGAGCATATCGCCGTGTCCCATGACGGCCAGCGACTAGCCATGCAGTGGCGAGACAACTCCCTGAGCGGCAAGATCTATATCAAGGAGCTGAGTCAGGTCGATGCGCCGCTGACACTGATCTCCTTCGAGAATAACGAAGAAGCCTCCCCCGCCTGGTCACGCTCCGATGAGAAGCTGGCCTATGTGCGTCTCGACCCGGCCGGTGGCTGTCAGGTCAGGGTGAGAAACCTTTTGGATAACACAGACCAGCTTATCGCCTCTGACTGCTTCTACATCCCCTATAAGCGCATCGTCTCCTGGTCCGGGGTCGACGACAAGCGCCTGCTCTACGCCAAGAAGATGCAGGACCGCGTGGCCCTGATGGCCTACCACTTCGACACAGCGGAGCATCAGCAGGTGAGTTTTCCCGACAAGAACGAGATAGACTACGCCCCCAAATGGCTGGACCAGGATACCCAGCTGGCCTTTATTCGCGAGCGGGCGGCCTCCAACCTACTCAGCCTGATCTTACAGACGGGGGACGGCAGTGAACGAGAGCTTATCCAAAACAGTCCCAGCATAGTCGATTTCGACTACTCGGCCCGCGAGCAGCTGTTTTACGTCAACAATCTCGACGGCGCGGCGGCCATCATCTCCCGAATTCATAAGGACGGCAGCCAGCTGGCACCGCTGGCCCAATCAGGCTTACCCAGCAGCATTAGCCTGTCTGACACAAACGCCATGCTCTATGTGACCGAACATATCTCCAAGGAGTACATCACCCAGCAGGCCTACGGTGATGGCAAGCAACTCAGGCGCATCTCCTCCTCCTCCCGCGACATGTATGGCAAGTATGCCAAGGCCACTGGCGATATCCTGTTCCTCTCCAACCGCTCCGCCCTCTGGTCGATTTGGCGCAACAACAAGGTGAGCAGTAAAAACATCACCCACTCTCTCGGTAATGTCGGCGTGCCGGCTATCTCTCCCGTAAGCAGCGACTTTGCGGTCAATATCATCACAGACACGGGCCGCACCCTCTACATAGGTAATATAGAATCGGAGAACTTTCGCGCCATCGATATCCAGGGGATCGAGGCCGATAACTTGAGCTGGTCGGCGGATGGCGAAGCCCTCTACTTCAAGGGCTTCGCCAAGGAAAAAAACGGCATCTATAAGCTGAATGTTAAATCTGGCGAGCTTGAAAAGATCACCCAGCAGCAAGGTGTCTACGCCATCGAGGGTCAGGATGCCAATCATCTCTATCTGTCCAAGTTCGACCAGAATGGCATCTGGCACCTGGATCGCACCACGAACCAGATGACGCTGATCACCGACAAGTTAGCCAAGTATGACTATGGCGCCTTCTATTATGAGCAGGGCTATCTCTATTTCTTGAGCCGTGACGCCGAGCACGACGCCATCATGCGTATCTCTCTTGCCGACAAGGACCACAAGCCTGAGTTAGTGCAAAGTTTTGCCCCAGATGCGGTGCGCAAGTTTTTTGGCCTCTCGCCGGCAGATGGCCACTCCTTCCTGGTCACCCTAAAACTGGCCAACGAGGCCGATGTCTTCGGTTATAAGCTGGTGACAGAATAGATTTAACTAATTGATCTAATTTGGATTAGATTTTTTTAAGAGATAAAAAATACCCTCATAGAACAAAAAACGGCGAATAATCGAGACGCCCTTCGTTGTGCCTAGGTAGCCTTCACGTTATTAAATTGTTGCAGTCATGCATCGTTGACTCAACAGCAAAAAATATAACAAGAAGGAAAGGACATGAAATTTAACAAATGCACCCTAGCATTATGCGTCTCGACCGCCATTCTCTCAGGGGCCTTGCAGGCCAAGACAGAATCGGTCGTGGCTTTCGGTGCCGAGCAGGCACAGTCCAAGGGAACCTACACTTTCTCTTTAGCACACGCAGAGAACAGGTCTAGCGAGCTGAAACTGGACACTCAGCAGGTACTCAAGCAACAAACAGAACTTCTAGCCCAAATTAAGGCCATCGACCCACAAGCTCGTCTCGTGGGCAGCACTCATCTGCTGGCGAATACCATCACGCTGGAAGTGCAAAGCAGCGCGCTAGCAGAGATCCGCAAGTTGGATGCCATAGCCCAAACCTTCTACGGTCAACAGCTGCAAACCGCCAAGCAGGCTCCAAATAATCATCAGGTAATGAATACTTCACCTGCCGAAGAGATCAGCCTGATGACGCCCTACATGGGCAAAGAAAACGCTGGCAAAGGTGTCAGCGTCGCCATCATCTCGACCGGTATCGACTATACCCTACCTATCTTTGGCGGCTCTGGCGTTTATGGCGAAGATAACGACCCAGAAACGCCACCACCAGCGGGAAGCTATCTAGAAGCCCTCGAAAACGGCGCCATCGAATACAGCGGATTTCCAACTGCTGTGGTGAAAGGCGGCTGGGATTTCTCTAGCGAGAACTATGGCAACGACGCCAACCCAATCGATCAAAACTTAAGTTATGAATCCTACAACGGCTGGGTCTACCCAACAGGTATGGGTACGGAACTCGCAAGTATCGTGCATCAGCTCGCGCCAGGCGCTGAACTACATGCTTACAAGATCTACAACGTTTCGGAAAATAATGGCTGGGTATCGGCTTCAGCACCGTCGCTGGATAAGCTCGTCTCGGCGATGGAGCACATCATTGACCCTAACCAGGATGGCGACACCAGCGACCATCTGGATATCGCCCTGATCGACGCGGCAGGCGCGGGTGCCTTCTTCGACATCGATGGCAACGCCTCTCCAAGCCTGATTCAGATGCTGATTGAGCAAGCCTCAGCACAAGGGGTAACAATAGTGACTCACGCGGGAGACCTGGCAAAATACTCGCTATTTGGCGATGCTGAAGCCAAGCACCGTAACTGGATCTCTGCAGAGGGAAGTTCAACTTCGGCAATCACCGTGGGTGCGGTCAACTATGCCGACGATGGTGAGACCTTGATCATTCCAGACTGGGCCCCTATGGGACCGGTTCGTGGTTCTCAGACTCTTAAACCTGAAATCGTCACACTAAGCGACAACCAAACCGTTGCTAAGATCTCTAATGCTGATGAAACAGCACCTAGGCTGGGTAGCCGCTCAGGCGCGCTGACAGGTGCAGCACGTATCGCGGCGGCGGCAGCCGTGATCAAGAGCGAGTTCCCAGGTTTCGGCCCTGCAGAGATCAAGGCTATACTCGCTAACACCGCTGATGTAAGCGCCGTTCTGGAAAGCGATGGCATGACCCCGGCTGAACTTTATGCTATGGGTCACGGCATGGAAAACCTAGAAAACGCCGTTGCTTCACCAATTGTGGCCTGGGAAACCAGCAGCAATCAGCCTTATGTGCAGTTTGGCATGCATGAGGTGGAACAAAGCAAGACGCTACATAAGCGCATCACGTTAAGAAACGTCTCAGATACCACCCAGACGTACCAGATCGCCTACAAGATGAATGGCGAAAAAGCGGCTCACGAGGCGCTCAGCTTCAGCATGGCAGAAAGCGTGAGCATTCCCGCCAACTCTAGCGTGGTCCTACCGATCACTATCACGGTCGATGGCAGTAAATTGCCACAATGGCCGCTGATGAGTACCGGTGACCACACCGATGCCAATCTGAAAGCCACCGAACTCAACGGCTACATTAACCTGACTTCAGAATCCCACCCAGAGATCAATTTAGGCTGGATGCTAAAGGCACGTAGCAGCACCCATATCACTCAGCGTCCAAATGCTATCGAGTACCCCAACTACCTCGGCTACAACTCGGATCTCGGAAAAATAGAGTGGGCACACCTGAACTGGGGCCGCGAGCTGTACCCAGACACTGAGAATGGTTCACTGAACTATCAGGGTTATGTGGCGTCGTTCGTTAACGAATCTGATACGCCAACCACCTATCAGGCTTACCCGTTACTACTGCAAAACCCAAGCTTGCCAGAGGAGCTACAAGGCCTAAAGGGACACATGATAAAGGCCGTCGGTGGAGCTATCTATGACGATGCTCAGTGTAGCGTAACGGGTAAAAAACTGAACATCGCCGTCAGTCTGCACTCACCTGCCGATGTTGCCTTAGCGAACTTCTTCGACCGCGGTCCACGCCTGTTTACCTATGACCTCTTCTATGAAGCACTGGTGAAGGAAAATGGCTGGGATGAGAGTTTCGAAGGTGCTTATATCTATGACGAAGCCCAACGCGTCAATCAACCTTTCGTGGCGCTCAATGATAAAGGTCAGCCGACCACCTATGTGATCGACTTTAACCTGCCTATGGACTATTCAAACCCGAGTGCACGTTATAAGGAATCATCGCTGCCAACGTTCTTTGCCAATAACGGTAAGAATGTTGTATCACAAGTCTGCTTAGAAGATATGTTTCACCATGAGCTAGATAGCGTCGAAGATTTCGACCAAAACTTCGGTTTCCATATCATAACTGACCGTCATACAGGTAAGGCTCAATACGAGCCGATCACTCAGTTTAACCCCATCAAAGGCGGTAGCTATACCGTAGAGCAGTCTTGCTACATGGATTGGTTCAGTGGCGAAGAGGTATGTTCTGATACCGTATTCGACCGCTCCGTTAAAGTGGGTTTTGCCGCAATGGAAGAGGGCAAATCAGCCGGTGAGCTGGATTATCAGCAGACCTTTACCGCACAGCCTGGCGAGGAAGTTTATATCGCCTCTGTCGGTACCTCGGAAATGGGCGGCTTCGGCCAAATTCCAGAGCCTAAAGGTTTCATGGTCGTCAGTCTCAACGATGACTTCATGCAAGTGGGCTACAACTCTTTCATCGATGACGATGGCTCAATCATCGCTAAGGCGCAGGCTGGACAACACTTCCAAGTCGAAGAAAATGCCGAAATGGGTACGGTTGTGGGCAGAATTGAGCTGGACACCCAAGGCTTCTTCACCTCAGGCTCAGACAAATACACTGCATTTGAACTGCTTATCAGCAATACACTGATCGGTACCCCATTTGCCATCAATCAAGAGACTTTCGAGCTGTATGTGGTCAACCCTGATGCGCTCGACTTCGAAAACAACACTGAGTTCGAAGTGAAGGTTACACCGAAACGCGGCCAAAGCATTGGTGAAACAGAAACCCTTACTGTCTCGGTTATTGATGTCAATGATATGGCACCACAGGTCAATGAAGCTGTGGCCGCATCTCTGTCGGTACCAGAGCTCATCTTCAAGTCTGGTTCATCGGCAAACTTCACCTTAGATATTGCCGGCCTGTTCAACGAGGCTGAAGGCAATAGCCTGAGCTACCAGGTCGAAGGCAGCGGCTTCTCGGCGCTGTCTGTTAACGGCACCGAAATCACAGGTCAAGTGGAGAACGAAGGTAGTCACATGCTGACCATCATCGCCTCTGACGGCGTGCATCAGGTCACTCATATGCTAGAAGTCGAAGCAAGCTTTGAACCTGAAAGTGATGGTGGCTCACTAGGCTGGATGTCGCTCATCCTGGGTACCTTGGCGCTAGTTCGTCGTCGCACTTCACGCTAGTTAGCAACCCCCTTGTGGGATAGTCGGTAAAACGGCTATCCCCCATTTCACAACCCTTTAGGTAATCAAATGAAATCAAGTCGTAGAAATTTGTTACTGAGTGCACTCTCGGTTGCCATCGCCAGCGCTTGCTATGCCAACCCTGGCGCCGCAGGCTTTAGCGATGATACCAAGCCATTGCAAACCATTATTCCCGGCCAAGAAAAACTCAAACTCGAACGCGCCGATAAACAACGCAGCGACGGCATGTACTTCGTCCGCTTCAAGGAGGCCCCGGTCGCCAGCTATGATGGCTCGCTGGCGGGCTTTGCCGCCACCAATATCCAAGTCAACCAATCAAACAAGCGGGCATCTGGCCTGCTGAACAGCCAGTCTAAGGCCAGCCTGCAATACAGAGGCTACCTGAAACAGCAGCAAGCCAAAGCCAAACAGAGGCTAAACGGCAAGCTCAAACGTATACTTACCCCAACCCAAGAATACCAGCTGATCGTCAACGCCATGGCGGTAAAGCTTAAACCGGGTGAGGCCGACATCATAGCCAAAGACCCTGCGGTTCTGAGTGTCGAGCCCATAGGCCTACACTTTATTCAAACCTCCACTGGGCCCGAATTTATCGGCGCCAAGCACGTCTGGCAGGGCGATGAAATCGTCGAGGCTACAAAAGGGGAAGGGGTAATCGTCGGCGTGATGGACACAGGGATCAACGCCAATCACCCCTCCTTTGCCGAGGTGGGCGCCGATGGCTACCAGCACAAGAACCCGCTAGGCGACGGCCAATACCTGGGGGATTGCCAGCAGTATAGCCAGTTTTGTAACGGCAAACTCATAGGCATCATCAGCTATCCCGAGCTTATCCAACATCGTCAGGACACGGCCGACAGCCTGGACGATCCCGCCTTTGATGACCTCGCCAACAAGGTCAAGGTGGGCTATGACTTCAACGGCCATGGCTCCCATGTGGCCTCTACTGCGTCGGGCAACATACTGCACGACGTCAACTTCTACCTGCAGGTGCAGGAGGAAGATGGCACAATCATCGCCGAGAAGAGCGCCTTCGAATTTGACGCCATCAGCGGCGTGGCCCCCCATGCCAATTTGGTGTCCTACCAGGTGTGTGACGACGCCGGCTCCTGTTATCCGGAATTTACCCTCAAGGCGATTGAACATGCCATAGAAAACGGAGTACAGGTGCTCAACTACTCTGTGGGCGGCTCGGCCAAAGACCCTTGGTCCTCCATCGACGCCGAAGCCTTCCTCAACGCCCGCGAGGCGGGAATTCATGTGGCCGTGGCCGCGGGTAATGCGGGCCCAAGCGCCAGCACCATAGGTTCGCCGGGCAACGCCCCCTGGGTGACGACGGTCGCCGCCTATACCCACGACCTCGAGTTTAAACAGAAATCCCTCACCAACATGAGCGGCGGCGAGACGCCACCCGGCGACATGATGGGCTTTGGCGTGACCAAAGGGGTGAACGGCAAGGTGGTTCTGGCGGCCAGCGTCGATTCTGACAACGCCCAGTGCACCGACCCTTTCGAGGCCGGCAGCTTCGATGGTGAGATCGTCGTCTGTGAACGCGGAACCAACGCGCGGGTGCGCAAGGGGATCAATGTTAAAGAAGGCGGCGCCGGCGGCATGATCTTGATAAACATGCCTGATGGCATAGATTCGCTGCACAATGACAACCATGTTCTGCCTGCCATTCAGCTTAATGCCGCCGATGGCGAGCGTCTGACCCAGTGGCTGGCCAGCGGTGAAGGTCACCAGGCGACAATTGAAGCCACAGAAACCACGAGAAACGCCAGCCTGGGGGATATCGCCGGGGTCTTCACCTCTCGCGGGCCTAACCTGCCCTATCCCAACATCTTCTCGCCGGATATCGCCGCGCCCGGGGTCGATATCTACGCCGCCAACGCCGAAGACAGGCTGTTCGAGGGGCAGATTGGCCATATTCCATTCGCCAGCTTGTCCGGCACCTCTATGGCCACGCCCCATGTGACCGGCGCCTATGCCCTGCTCAAGGCCGCGCATCCAGACTGGACACCGGCTCAGGCGCAATCGGCCTTTATGAGCACCGCCCATCAGACCACCTACAAGGACGATGACTATGATGGCACTCTAGAACGCTCCAACTTCTTCGATCAGGGCGCGGGCAGCCTGCGTATCAACCAGGCATTAAAGGCAGGCCTGCTGCTGGATATCGACAAGGCAGGATACCTGGCGGCTAACCCTGAGATGGGCGGCGATCCCAGTGCACTCAACACCAGCTCCATGGTGCAAAACCAGTGTATCTCCAACTGCAGCTGGACCCGCACCGTCACCGCGACCCAGGCCAGCAGCTGGAGCGCCGAGTATGAATATCTCAACCCAGGCTTCACCCTGGAGGTGACCCCATCGAGCTTCTCCCTCAACGCGGGGGAATCTCAGGTGCTCACCATCAAGGCGACCGCCAACATCAACCTGGTGGATGAGTGGGTGCACGGCTACATCAAGCTAAACAATGCCGACACCAGCATGAGCGACACCCACCTGCAGGCCACCATAGGCTTCAAGGCGGGCCAGGTGGCCGAGGAAGTCTCTGCCGAGATGAATAATGTCGACAACCAGCTGGTGATCGAAGATATCTTCACCTCGGGCAGTAATGCTCTCCAGGTCAAGGGCTTCGGCCTGTATAAGGCGCAGTCCTTCACCGGCAGCGCGATTGGTTCCTCTAACGATGCCGAGCGTGGCAGCCCACACTCGAATCCTGAAGTGATCTTCAGCGTGCCCACCGTGGTCAAGCCCTACACCAAACGCCTGGTGGTCGAAATAACCGATACCACCTCACCCGACATGGATCTCTATGTCGGCATAGATGAGAACGGTGACGGCATGCCTGATGCCTATGAGATGTACTATTCACTGCTCTGTCTGAGTGGCGAGGTAGACTCCAAGGAGCGCTGCGTCCTGGAAAATCCGCCAACCGGCAACTATTGGATATTTGCCCACAACTATGAGGGCAGGGTCGAGGATGAGGCCGACGAGGTGACTCTGGAGATCACTCACGTGAACTACAGCAACCAGGCGAGCTTCGACATCACGGCGCCAAGTCAGGTGGCACAGGATGAGCGCTTCGATGTGAGCCTGTCGGTCAACGGCTATCTGGATGACAGCCTAAGTCTGCGGCCGCTTGAAGCCGGCGAAACCTACTATGGCCTGCTCGAGATGGGCACCACAAGCGAGCTTAAGCGCAACATAGGCGCCACCCTAATCAAGGTGAAAGGCCTAGAGCCGGTTGAGGTGCCGCAAAACACCGCGCCCGTGCTGGCCAACCCGATTGCCGACCTTGAGACTCAGCTAAGCGAACAAGGCAGCGCAGTGGTCAGCCTAGATCTCAGCCAGGTCTTTAGCGACGCCGAGGGCGATACCCTCGAGCTGTCGGCGACGGGTGTCGAAGGGCTAACCTTAGATGGTACTCAGCTTGAGATGAACTTTACCGCCAGCGGCGAATACCCAATAGTCATCTCGGCCAGCGACGGGGAACTCAGCACAGAGACGCTATTTACCGTCACTGTGACAGCGGCGCCGATAGTACCTGTAGAGCCACCGAGTGAATCGAGTGGTGGCGGCAGCCTGAGTTACTTCGCCCTGCTACTGCTTGGTCTCTCAGGCCTTAGACGCCGCCAGCGCTAATGGCGAGTGGTGACTAACACAGTCGTTTAACCAACCACCGGCAACAGGGACGTTTGCCGGTTTTTTTAGCTCATCCTATTTCCCCAACACCGAATCTCCTCTCTCCTCTCTCCTCCTCTCGGCGGTAAACATCAACAGTCATCAGCAAATTCGGTGGCTAACTCATCAAATCGCTCAGCGACTAATTCACCAGCAAATTCACCAGCAAATTCACCAGCTAATTCACCAACTAATTCACCAACTAATTCTCCACCAAGTTCGGCAACTAATTCGGCTACAGATTCGCATAGCCATCGATATCTTGTTAGTGTGGTAGCGCGGCATAAGTGCCGGATTAGATATGATTACTGCCAAAGGACTCTGTTATGTTACGTTCGTTGACCGTTTGCCTGCTGTTACTCCTCGCCCCCGTCTTTCATCTCGCCGCCGCTCAAGCGCCTGCGGCTCAACAAGAACCTGCGGCTAAGCAACAAGTGCCCTTAGAGTCCTTGCCCCACTCCCAGACGCCTATCCTCGACCGTCCCCTGGTGGAGCGTTACATACTGGATGAGCTCAAGGCATTGAGGATGGAGCAGCAAGATCTCGAGCGCCGCATGACGGTGGAGATCACCGACCGAGAGCTGGCGGTGGCCGACAAGTCGCTGAACTATGCCAACGTGACGGTTACTTACTTCTTCTACATCATCGCGGGTGTCGCATCCTTGATCGCCTTCATCGGCTGGCAGTCCCTTAGGGAGATCAAGACCAATACCGCCAAGCTGGCGGCCGAGCAGTTGCAATCCATCACAGAGCAATACGAGGAGAAGTTTAAGGTACTGGAGCAAGACCTTAAGCGTAAGAGCCGCATCATCACCAAGAACAACCGCGAGATCGAGATCATCAACGAGATCCACACCCTCTGGCTACACGCCCAAAGTGCCCAGACCCCGGAGCAGAAGATCGCCGTCTATAACGAGATCCTCACCATACGCCCGGGCGACCTGGAGGCCATGACCTACAAGGCCGACGCGGCCATGGAGATGCGCGAGTTTAACTGGGCGCTGAGCCTATGTAACCGGGTGCTCGAGGTCGACGGCAGCAACGCCCACGCCCTCTATCAACGCGCCTGCGCCTTCGCCTGTCTGGGACAGGAGGAGCGCGCCCTGTCGGATCTTGAGCAGGCTATTGAAAACAGCGTCTCCTTCAAGGAGGTGGCCGCCAACGAGGATGACTTCAGCAACCTGAGAAGCAACCCCAGGTTCGACATACTGATCTCCTCCAGCGAGAGCTAACTGACGCTGGACACTTGCAGAACTCACCTCCCTAGCGCTAAGCGGCGCGGGTGTCCCTTTTCGCCGCTAACGCCCATACTTAAATAAGCCATTCATCATATGCCGCCGTGAGCCTATGGGCGCGGCGTGTGAACGGGAGGCCGATATGTCACGTATCATCGCCTACTGTTACGACAGCTTCATGCGCGGGCCCGAGCAGGCCTGTCTCATCGACTGGCGCCGTAACTTACTTAGCCAGGTCAGCGGCCAGGTGCTGGAAATTGGTGCCGGTACCGGTGCCAGCCTGCCACTCTATCCGAAACGCGCAGATCTGGAGCTGGTGCTGACCGAGCCCGATGTGGACATGATGCGCCTCTTGGAGAAGGCCGTCGCCGAACTGACAGATAGCCATATCACCTTGCTGGACTGCCCGGCAGAGTCCATCGACAGTGGGGATTCGAGCTTCGACTGGGTGTTTGTCTCCCTGGTGTGCTGCACAGTCCACGACCTGCCCGGGACACTGGCGGAGATCTGGCGGGTACTCAAACCCGGCGGTCGCCTGCTATTTCTCGAGCATGTCGCGGCCGAACCAGGGACTCGCAGGCGCCGCTGGCAAGACAGACTCAACTTCATCTGGCGCCGTATCGCCGGCAATTGCCACCTCAACCGGGAGACGGAGGCGCAGATCCGCCGCGCGGGCTTCGAGATAGAGTCGATCACCCGAGAGAGCATGCGCAAGGCGATGCCCCTGGCCAGGCCGACGATTCGCGGCGTAGCGCTCAAACCCTTAGCCTCATCTAAGCCCTATCTAAGCCCTAAGCCCCATCTGAGCCACAAGCACCTCTCAACCATTCACCTCAGTCGCGATGGATCCGCACCGCGATACGCCGTGCGCCAAAGTCTTCCCGCACCCTGGCGAAGCGTCCCGGCAGCGGCGCGCCGCAGTATCGGCAGGCGCCGTGTTCGTCCAGCGCATACTGCCCGAGCTGATACCAGTCACGCTCGATCAGGCGTTTGTGACAGCTGGCGCAGTAGGTGGCGTCGGAATCTGGGTCATGCACATTGCCGCAATAGACATAATGCAGGCCGTGGTTGAGGGCGATGCGCCGCGCCCGTTGCAGCGTACTTAGCGGTGTCGGCGGCCTGTTGAGCAGCTTAAAGTCGGGGTGAAAGGCGCTGAAATGCAGCGGCACATCTGGCCCCAGGTTTTCCACCAGCCACTGACACATGGCATTGAGCTCCTCATCGCTATCGTTCTCGCCGGGGATCAACAATGTAGTTATCTCAAACCATACTTGGGTCTCATGCTTGAGGTAGAGCAGGGTCTCGAGCACAGGTTGCAGCTGGCCGTGACAGATCTTGTGATAAAACGACTCGCTAAAGGCCTTAAGGTCGATATTGGCCGCGTCCATATACCGATAAAACTCAATCCTCGGCGCCTCACAGATATAGCCTGCGCTCACCGCCACGCTCTTGAGCCCAAGTTCATGGGCCGCCTGGGCGGCATCGATGGCGTACTCCATAAACACCACAGGATCGTTAAAGGTAAAGGCGATGCTCTTGCAGCCGTGGCGACGTGCGGTGGCCGCCAGCTCGTCTGGCATGGCGCTGTCACACAGGGTATCCATCTGGCGCGATTTACTCATGTCCCAGTTTTGACAGAAGAGACAGCTCAGGTTGCACCCGGCGGTGCCGAAACTGAGCACGCTTGAGCCGGGGTAGAAATGGTTCAGCGGCTTCTTCTCGATAGGGTCGATACAGAAACCCGAGGAGCGACCATAGCTGGTCAGCACTATCTCGCCTTGATGGTGCATGCGCACGAAGCAGGCGCCGCGTTTGCCCTCGCGCAATGTGCACTTGCGCGGGCAGACGTCGCAGCACAACCGCCCGTCATCCAGGGCATGCCAATATTGGGTCTGAAAGTATGCCGGTGGTGCAGTTAACATGGGAGTTTGCCTGTCGTTGACCTACACTGAAAGTATAGTTGACGCCCTGCTAGGGGAGAGAGATGAAGTACCGACAAGCCGCCGTCGCCGGGCGATTCTATCCGGCCGAACCAGGACTACTCACACAGCAACTTACCCACTATTTCGGCCAGGCTCCCAGCGTTCACATTATCCCTAAGGCCCTCATTCTGCCCCACGCCGGTTATCTCTATTCCGGCGAGGTGGCCGCCAAAGCGGTAAACCTGCTGCGCAACCACCCAGACGGCTATCGGCGCGTCGTCCTGTTAGGCCCCAGCCACTATGTGGGCCTCAACGGCTGCGCCCTGCCCCGCAGCGACAGTTTCATCACCCCCTTGGGAGAGATCCCCATCGACAGAGTAGGCATAGAGCTGCTGCTCAACCGCCGACTCGCTATCGCCTCCGACATGGCCCATCAGAGAGAACACGCCCTGGAGGTGGAACTGCCGCTACTGCAATTCTGCCTGGACGACTTCATCCTGCTGCCCGTGGTGGTGGGCGGCGCCGGCCCAGAGGCGGTGTGCCAGCTGATCCAGGCAGTCGCCGATAGCGATACCCTGATCGTGGTCAGCAGCGATCTCAGCCACTACCACCCCTATCTGGATGCCAACCGGATAGACACAGACACCCGCAGCCACATACTGGCACTCGACCCACACCTGGCGCCGGAACAGGCCTGTGGCTGTCATGCCCTCAACGGCCTGCTGGCCTATGCCAAGTTAATGAATTGGCAGATAAAGTGCGTTACCCACACCAACTCGGGTGACGTGACCGCGCGCGCCCAGGCCCGACGCCCGAGGGATGATGAGGAGGTGGTCGGCTATGCCAGCTTCGCCCTCTATTGAACTGACCGCCAGCGACAAGGCCTGCCTGCTGGATCTGGTATGGCAGGTGATAGATGCCGGGTTAACACAGGGGGGATTGATGCTACCGAATGCTCCCGAGAGTGAGGCCCTGCTCACCCCGGCCGCCTGTTTCGTCACCCTGCACCAGGGCGGTGAACTCAGGGGCTGTATCGGCCGGGTAGATGCCTGCGAGCCCCTGTGGCTGTGCGCCTGTGAAAACGCCTATGGCGCGGCCTTTAAGGACCGCCGCTTCGGCCCGCTGCGAAGTGAAGAGCGCGAGTCGCTCACCTTAGATATCTCTATCCTCTCGCCGCTGACTCCTATGGAAAACCAGGGGGAAACCGCCTTGCGCTCCAGCCTGCGTCCCAACATCGACGGCCTACTCATGGATGACGGCCACCGCCGCGCCCTGTTTCTCCCCTCGGTATGGCAGAGCCTGCCAGCCCCCAAGGACTTCGTCGCCGCCCTCAAACAGAAAGGCGGCTGGCCCCAGGATTATTGGCGTGACACCATCACGCTGCATAGGTTTACGACCCAGGTCATTGCATCATGACCTTCGGCGCTGCTTTGGCCAGGTAGCAGTTGGCATAGGCTTGGGATTTGGCATAGGTTGGGGATTTAGCACCTGGCTGATTGGATACTCGGCATGGGTGTTGTAGGTCATACCTTCATTCTTACCTATCGCCTGCCCGGCGGGGATGGAGGTACATTGTATTTAATGTGTGAAAAATTGGTATTAGCGCATAGCGTGGTGGCCGTTTGCTAAGTGGATTTGACGGTCGCACCTTCGCTGTAACCTAACGCCTTCCCGGCGGGGGTTGTGCAGATACACCTGTGACATGCTGTGCGCCATCTGACCTCCAAGGATGGAGGAAATGCCAGAATATGTAGGGAACATATTTGGCCCTGGCCGCTCTGCGGTTTCATCCCTGAAACCGAAGGTCACCGGCGTATCTACACCCCGTATCCAACGTCTCTTCGATTTAGCGTCATGGGGTGTCCATTGGTGAGAAACATTTGGCCAAATTTGTATTTACAGGAGATTTGAAGGTCACACCTTCATTGTTACCTATCGCCTGCCCGGCGGGTGCTGTACATGGAAGTGCGAATGTCGTGATCACAGGGAAGTGAAGGAACGACGTATGTGCAAGCACTCAGTATCTAACGTCTCTTCGATTTAGCGTCGATTGTTATCGATTAGGAGGCAGCATTTGGCCACATTTGTATTTGCGGGGGATTTGAAGGTCGCACCTTCATTTGTGACTTATCGCCTGCCCGGCGGGGATTGTGAAGATAAGCCTGTGACACGGTGAGTGAAGCGCAGCTTCGTGCTCACGAACGAGAGGCATGGATGCCGAACCGGCATTTAAACACGGATGTTATTTGAATAAGTCCCTTTAGGCTCTGCGAAATCATCTGACCTCCACGGATGCAGGGAATGCCAAAATGTCGGGAACATTTTCGGCCCGGCCATCGACGTCCGCAGATGCATCGACACTCGGTATCTAACGTCGGTTCGATGTGACGGCATTAGTGTGAATATGGACATGAGACACTAACCGACTTATACCACGAAAGAGCTAGTTGCCAGTCAGTAAGTTGCAATCGGAGAAGACACAAATGCAGATCCAACCATCTTTTACGCAGAGGGGCTTGTCCTGCTCTGCCGCCTCCTAGCAAGCAGATTTAGCATGAAACAGAGATTGAGTATCCACAGTTAAATGATGATTTCCAACGTAAAAAATAAAAATAACCTATTATATATAGACCGCATCGCGCCTTTATTCTTGATTCCTGGGCGCTTGGCATAACGACAAGATGGAGAATTGCACTATGAATCCTATCCGCTCGCTTATTCTGTTAATGACTTCTGTGCTGGTATACGTCGGCGGCGCAGTCGCCCAGACATCCCCCGCACCTGAAAACGGACAGGCATTCGATTCGGGTATATCGAACCGAAACTACCCACATTCGGACTGGGCGTTGATAAATGGCAAGATCTACACGGTGAACCCAGACCAGCCCTGGGCCTCGGCGATTGTGGTCGAGGACAACAAGATCACCTATGTCGGCGATGCGGCAGGCCTCAAGAATCATATCGGTATCACAACCGAGGTCGTGGACCTTGAGGGTAAGATGGTGGTCCCCGGCTTCGTCGAAGGGCATTTTCACGTAGTTGCCGGTGGGATTGTCGCCCAGGGGGTCGACCTGCAAACCGACAACAAGGATGAGGTGTTTGAAAAACTCCGCCAGTACGTGAAGGACAATCCGGATCTCAAGGTAATCGAGGGATATGGGGTGCGCCTCAGTACGTTCGCGGATGGTTTGCCGACAAAGGCTATGTTCGACAAGATAGAATCCAAACGCCCTATCTATCTTTGGACAGTTGACGGCCACAGTGCCTTTGTGAATTCCAAGGCACTCGAGATTGCTGGCGTAGACAAGAATACACCCGACACGGTTCCCGGTTATTCATCCTTCGATAGGGATTCGAATGGTAATCCAACGGGCTTCATCATCGAAGTACCCGCGCAGTTGCAGGTACTGTCCAAGCTCAGAACATTCGATGCAGATACGGTTCTTGAAGGCGTTAATGATTGGCTGCCAAGGTTCTCGGCCGCTGGCATCACCACTGTTTTTGACTATGGCGTGCAAGGCCTAAGCAACGAGGAAGCCTTCGACTGGTTGCAAAAGCGTGAAAAAGAAGGCGCGCTTCCTATTCGTTTACAAGGCTCCTTTTACTGGAACGATCCCAAGAGCGATCCGATAGCTCCGCTGCTGGAGCTAAAACAGAAGTACAATTCAGAGCTGGTTAAAGTCGACACACTCAAGATCAACCTCGACGGCGGCGACGAAAAGTGGAGTGCGCTCCTAACAGCCCCCTACGCCGACAAGCCGGACATCAAGGTCGAACCTATCATCCCCTACGACATCCTCAACAAGGTCGTACAGGAGGCCGATGCCAAGGGGCTCAATATCACCTGTCATTGCTTTGGCGATCTTGCCGTACGCAAGCTGCTCGACGCTGTCGAAGGGGCAATTAAGGCCAACCCGGCAAGGGAACGCCACCACACAGTCTCCCATGCCGTGTTAGTGCATCCAGACGACATTCCTCGCTTCGGTCCGCTTAGCGTGACCTACGACACCACAGGTTTCTGGATGAGTCTGGATCCGCTGCTTCAGAGCATTACTACTGATCGCTTTGGCGCAGAGCGTGTCCAGGCGATGTTTCCGATGAAGCAAATAAGGGAAGCAGGTGGAAACATCTCCCTAGGTTCAGACTGGCCTGCATCCGGATATCTTTCCGAATATCGCCCTCTTCTGTCCATCCGCACAGCAGTCACCCGTCAGTTGCCGGGACGCGACGATGTTCCGCCGCTTGGTGGTGAAGACGCACGGGTTCCTTTGGAGATGGCAATTTACGCGCAGACTCTGGGGGCGGCTAAGGGCAGAGGTTTGAACGACAAGATAGGCTCTCTGGAAGTTGGCAAGTTGGCCGACATGGTCGTACTGGATCAAAATCTGTTCGATATCGAGCCGCATGAAATCGACAAAACGAAGGTCCTGTTCACCATCATGAACGGCAAGGTGACCTATGACCACCTTGGCGTAACCAAGTAGGGAAGCAAGTAGGGAAGCAAGTAGCAAAAAGAGTCATTAAATAAGGATTTAGCCTGACCGGCTTGCGTTCTAACAGTTTTGTGAACGCAAGACGGTTTTGTTTTAAATCGAATCAACACTGTTGAGCCAAAAACCTAATTGGCTTGCGTCCAAAAACGACTTCGCTTTGACTGGATGATGAATATCAAACGCCTGCCCGGCGGGGATATGTGACAACACCTCAAGGTTTAATATTCCCTATTTAGATTGGTATCACTGAGCGTCGCTATCATTGGTTTAGTGGATTTGAAGGTCGTACCTTTGCTGTAACCTAACGCCTGCCCGGCGGGGGTTGTGCAGATACGCCTGTGACACGCTGTGCGCCATCTGACCTCCAAGGATGGAGGGAATGCCGAGAAATGTCGGGAACATTTTCGGCCCTGGCCGCTCTGCGGTTTCATCCCTGAAACTGAAGGTCACCGGCGTATCTACACTCGATATCTAACGTCTCTTCGATTCTACACCCGGTATCCAACGTCTGTTCGATTCTACACCCGGTATCCAACGTCTCTTCGATTTGGCTTCATTGTTGTCGATTGGGAGGCTGCATTTGGCCACATTTGTATTTGCGGGAAATTTGAAGGTCGCACCTTCATGGCAATCTAACGCCTGCCCGACGGGGAAATATGGAGACACATTGTAATTAGTGTCTGAGAAACTGAATATTAGCGCTAAGCGTCATGGTCATTGGCCAAGTGGATTTGAAGATCGCACCTTCATGGCAATCTAACGCCTGCCCGGCGGGGGCTGTGCAGATACGCCTGTGAGACGCCGTGAATAAGTCCCTTTAGGCTCTGCCGAAACATCCCTGTTTCGGAAGCTCACCGGCGTATCTACACCGAGTATCCAACGTCTCTTCGATTTGGCTTCATTAGTTATCGATAGAATAAACCAAACATACTTCTGGCACGGCGGTACTGACCTACATGGATGGAGGGAATGCCGAAAAATGTCGGGAACATTTTCGGCCCTGACGCCGAGAGCCAAAAGTGTGCTTACACCCGTATCTAACGTCTCTTCGATTTGCCCTCATTAGGTGCCCATTGGTGAGAAACATTCGGCTACATTTGTATTTGCGGGGGATTTGAAGGTCGCACCTTCATTGCAATCTAACACCTGCCCGGCGGGTGCTGTACATGGAAGTACGAATGTCGTGATCACAGGGAAGTGAAGGAACGACGTATATGCAAACACTATTTTGGCTCGCCGCCAGCACATCCATGTTGGCTCTGCGAAATCATCTGACCTCCACGGATGGAGGGAATGCCGAAAAATGTCAGGAACATTTTCGGCCCTGTTTCGGAAGGTCACCGGCGTATCTACACCCGGTATCCAACGTCTCTTCGATTTGGCTTCATTAGTTATCGATAGAATAAACCAAACATACTTCTGGCACGGCGGTACTGACCTACATGGATGGAGGGAATGCCGAAAAATGTCGGGAACATTTTCGGCCCTGCCATCGACGTCCGCAGATGCATCTACACTCGGTATCTAACGTCTCTTCGATTTAGCTCCATTGGGTGGCATTGAGACAAGTTATTATTTTTAAGAAAAAAACGAACAAAAATGTAACCGAAGAGGTTGATTACTACCTGACCAATAGCTTAATGTGTAACCAACCAAGGACAGAGCTAGGCCAACTCGAATCAAACATCGACAACGCCATTCAGGGAATGAAAAAGCCAACCATCATGCGCCAATCACCTCCCTTAAAAGTTTACTCTGACCCTATTGATGTACATGCTTGGTCTCCTACTTTACAAGGTAGCGTACCTTGCAAGGCCTCATTAATAAGTTGTTAGCCAATAATGGATAGAATAAAAATTTATGGAACATCCAGATGCGTTTTTAAATGTAATATTTCATGAGATTCGTGACGCAGGCGATGACATGGCTCTATGTGCCGGTTTTGAACGTGGTCAATGGAGAAATGATCAATTGGCAGATCATGTTATGGAGTGGTTACCAGAATTTGCTCTGGACTATTCTGAATTAAGTGAAATAAGCCACGCTAACGCGTTGAGGATGACAAAGAAAGCAGCAAGAATTGTCTATCAAACTCAAAAATATGGCTTGAGAGGTGAATTCGGTGAAGTCTTATTACATATCGCAATTCGTCAGGTTTATGAAACGCTTCCAGCCATCAGTAAGATATATTACAAAAGCGCAGTGAATGAGACTGTAAAAGGATTTGATGCTGTCCATATTATTAAAAAGGACGATGATATTGAATTGTGGATAGGTGAAACTAAGTTTTACGAGAATCTCACCAAGGCAATTTATGATGTATCTAAAGAAATAATCGATCATTTAGAAACTGATTATTTAAGGTCAGAATTTATTCTAATAAAAAACAAAATCGATCCAAATTGGCCTGAGGCGGAAAAATTAAATAGTTTGTTGCATGAAAATACGTCTTTGGATGAAGTATTTACGCGAGCATGCATACCAATTTTACTAACTTACGACAGCGATGTCGTTGATAACAGTGTCCTATGTAATGAAGAGTATAAAGAAAAAATTAAAGATGAACTTAAAAATGCTTATTCTAACTTGAGGATAAAATTGGACTCTGAATATGAGAGAAAATTTTCTCAAAGATTCCCTCTCACTGCTCATGTTATTCTGATCCCATTAAAAGAGAAAAAGAAGCTTATAGCTGCTCTTGATACTCGTCTAAAGGCTCTTCAAATATGAGAGACATTAATCAAATAAGGAAAAGTATTAAATCCAATGATTGGCTAGAAACCCCGTTTCAATTGTTGGCCGACATATCAAAAGTTTGTTCGTCTAATGTCGACATTGGCCGTGAGCTGGTAATCCGTATATTGGAAGAGAAAGAAAATATTGACCTTGAATATCAGGAGATTATTGATGATTTGGCAATGCAGGTTGGTCTCTATCCATATGTTACTGCGCTTGAAGACCTGTCTTTAAGGAACGCTCTTATGCATGCTGCCCATCGGGCCGACGGAACGATGAATGACTATATTTTACACAGCTCACAAGCCAAGGTTTTACGGCGACTATTGGGCGGAGAATCGATAATCCTTAGTGCTCCGACTTCATTTGGTAAGAGTTTATTGATTGACGTTATTATTTCAGCTAAGAACTTTAATAATGTTGTTTTAATTGTTCCGACACTTGCACTTGTTGAAGAAACGAGGCGTCGAATGTCTCGTTTTATTGACGACTACTCGATAATCACATCCAGCAATCAAAGTATCTCTGAGAAAAATATATTCGTCTTTACGCAAGAACGTTTTTTATCGATGGAAAGTGAGATGCCTAAAATCGACTTCTTTGCTATTGACGAATTCTATAAGCTCTCCATATCGAATGATGGCGGGCGCTCTACTTTATTAAATCAAGCCTTTCTTAGGCTATCTCGGACTGGAGCGCAATTTTATTTACTAGGGCCTTCAATTCAAGCTATCCCTGAAATGGTTAAAGAACGGCTTAATTGTAGGTTTATGGTAGAAGATTTCCAAACTGTAGCCATTGAGTTGCATTTTTTAAAAAAGAAACCCACCAAAGAAGAATCATTAGCAAATTTACTTGATGAAATTGACGGGCAAACAATGGTTTACTGTCAATCACCAGCAAGTACAAGAAAGCTACTTAAATCTTATCTTAGTCTAAGAAACCTTGAAAAAACAAAAGATGAAGAGTTGATTGAGGCAGCCAAGTGGACATCAGAAAATTATCATGACGAATGGTTAGTGTCTGTTGCGCTCCAACACGGCATTGGAATACATCATGGCAGACTTCCCCGCTCCCTAGGAAGGTTCATGATAAGAGCGTTTGAAGAAGGAAAGCTAAAAGTTCTGCTCTGTACTTCGACCTTAATTGAAGGAGTAAATACTTCTGCCAAGAATGTCATAATATATGACAGCAAGCTTAATCGAAAGCCACTTGATTTTTTTACTTTTAATAATATTAGAGGCCGGTCTGGCCGGATGTTTAGACACTTTGTTGGGAATGTATTCGTATTTGATGCACCACCTCAAGAGGAACTACCTTTTGTTGATATGCCTGCTATCAACCCCGGTGAGTCAACGCCTAGTAGCCTGCTGATTAATCTTTCCCCAGAAAACATACCAACGTCCCTTGCGGAAAAAGTCGATACCTTGGTTAATCAGAAATATCTTCCTCGTGATATTTTAATGCGTAATTCTGGTATCGAACCCGAATACCTATTAGACACGGCGAAATATTTGTTTGACCTAAGTATTCGTGATTTAGATAAATTTGTTTGGTCATCTAAGCCTCAGTACGAAGACATATTATTGACTTCTAATGTCATTTGGGAACAACTCGGTGGGGCCACTTCTGCTCGTCAAAGTTCTATGCGTAGTGCAAGCATGATGACGCTTTGGGTATGGAAATTATATGCTTCACGAAATGTGCCTCGTTTTAGAAGAGAAATGATTTCAAACCAAATAGGGCGCAACACATCACCGGATGATGCGGTAGAAAATGTTCTATCGTTTTTACGTGGTTGGGCTTCTTTTAATTACCCAAAGTATTTAATCGCATTGGATGAATTGACTAATCATGTCTTGCTATCTAGGGGGATAAGGCCGTGTAACTACATTCCTTTTGCGGCAACCATTGAACATTTATTTCAACCGAGTTCTTTTTCTGCACTTGAAGAATATGGTTTGCCTACCGAAATTTCCGAAAAGCTTTTAAATGGCAGGTTGTTTAGTAAGGATGACGGTCTTGATGTTGTAGTAAATAATTTACGGAATAAAGAAATAATCGGTTTTGCTAATGGAGTATTTGAACAGCGAGTTATTGAAGACTTTCAAAAAGGCATCGGATCAAAAAATGGCTAACAAGTTGCTGCATTCGGAAAAATTACTCGCTTCGCTCCTAATTTTCCGGTGAGCAAGGCGTTTGTTTTCAAGGAGAAAAGAATGGCAAAACCTATAGCATTCGGAGAATATCAGTTCAAAACGAAGAAAAGTGCGACTGAAGAAGCTAGGAGTAGGATCAATCAATATATGCCCGGCTCGAAGTTGAATGCTAGTGACGAACACTTTTTCCGATCATTGTTCACACTTCACTCTGAGTATGAAGAAAAAGTCGGACCTGGAATTGATTACATTACAGTAGAGTTAGATTTCCACCGAAACCGGTGCTTGTATATTCATCGAGTCGATGGTAGCAAGGTAGATTGTAGCTGGGTTCACTGCATTCAACCTGCGACGAAAAAGACTATTATTTCAATGGCTTTTCGTAGAGCAGTAAAACAAATAGTAATGAATTTCAAGGAAGAGCAGTTGCCGATTGTTAAGTCCTGTCCCGTATTTGACACTCCGCTAGACTACCAAAATAGCCATGTTGCTTATTCCACTCCGTCATTTGAATCACTACTTGACAACTTCCTGACCGAGAATCAGCTTGATATTGAATCGATACCTTTATTAAACCCGAAGCCGAATGATTCGGATCAGAGAGGCATTCTCGCTGACGAGCAGCTTGCGAAATGCTGGTGTGAGTATCATCGAGCAAATGCAAATATAAGCCTTATGAGCCAAGAGGCAAATTTGCGAGGGTTGAAGAACTAACAAGGCACTACAGGAGGATCGCGATCGTTTGGTTAGCTATTGCTCGTGTCTCGCTGATTTTAGGCAACAAAATTAGAGGGGTCAGCGTAAACATTCTGACAAATACCAATCCCCATAATGATTTTACGGCTAGACCTTCTCACAAGGTCAAATCGAAGAAATGGATAACTCGGTGTAAACATGCTTTTGGCCTTCGAAATCATGGATGATTTCGCAGAGCATCCAAGGATGGACTTGCTGCGTGCCAAAAGAATGTTTGCACGAAAGGCCTGCTGCCAAGCAATTCAAAACAATGAAGCATTGGTCTTCAGCAGGCAAAATTCAATTCCAAAAGGCCTTGGCCAGCAAATCCAAAATATTACCCAATTTGTTATTCGACAAATCCCCTCCCCCTCTGGTTTAACAACTCACTTTTAGTGTAAAATCCTCTCTTTCGTCAACGCCTAGCCAGACACGAGCGACATAGAGCCAAATAATGCCTAACGCCTTGTTTTACTTGATGCCACAAGCCAGTTCTGCCGCAACCCATGTTGCCAAGGCGGAGCAAGAGAGTGTCTATCTTTTCGCCTGCCGACTCGCCGAGCAGGCGTATCGTGGTCAACAGCTGGTGTATATCCACTGCAACGACCAGCAGCAGGCCTATGAAGTTGACGAAATTTTATGGCAATTTGAACCCAGCGCATTTGTGCCCCATAACCTCAAGGGCGAAGGGCCGACGGGTGGCGCGCCGGTGGAGATAGGCTTCGATAAATTGGGCCCAAATAAAAATCGTCACCTTCTGATTAATCTTGCAGACCAAGCGCCGCAATTTGCGGTAAACTTTGGCCAGATTATCGACTTCGTTGCCAACGATGCTGCCATGAAAGCGACCGCGCGCGATCGTTATCGCCAGTATCGCGAGTTAGGGATCCCCCTGACGACCCAACAACCAAATTAATTAGTTTGAGAAGCACACGCTCCTATGGAAAAGACATACAACCCACAGTCAATCGAACAGGCTCTGTACCAGAACTGGGAAGAGAAAGGATACTTTAAGCCCCACGGCGATGAGTCGAACGGCAATTACTGCATCATGATCCCGCCGCCAAACGTGACCGGTAGCCTGCACATGGGTCATGCCTTCCAAGACACCATCATGGATACCCTGATCCGTTACCAACGCATGAAGGGCAAGAACACCCTGTGGCAGGTAGGTACCGACCACGCGGGTATCGCCACCCAGATGTTGGTGGAGCGCAAGGTTGAGGCCGAAGAGGGCAAGAGCCGTCACGACCTGGGCCGTGAGACCTTTATCGACCGTATCTGGGACTGGAAAAACCAATCTGGTGGCACCATCACCAAGCAGCTGCGCCGCCTGGGCGCCTCGGTCGATTGGGACCGTGAACGCTTCACCATGGATGAAGGCATGTCGGCCGCGGTACAAGAGGTGTTTGTGCGCCTGTACAACGACGACCTCATCTACCGTGGTAAGCGCCTGGTTAACTGGGATCCTAAGCTACACACAGCGATTTCAGATCTCGAAGTCGAGAACAAAGAGAAGCAGGGCAGCATGTGGCACTTCCGCTACCCGCTGGCCGATGGTGCGCTTACAGCCGACGGTAAAGACTACCTTGAAGTGGCTACCACGCGTCCAGAAACCATGCTGGGCGACAGCGCGGTTGCGGTGCACCCAGACGACGAGCGCTACCAGTCGCTGATCGGCAAGTTCATCCTGCTGCCTATCGTTAACCGTCGTATCCCTATCGTCGCCGACGACTATGTGGACATGGAGTTCGGTACCGGCTGTGTGAAGATCACCCCGGCCCACGACTTCAATGACTATGAGGTAGGTAAGCGCCACAACCTGCCTATGTTTAACATTCTGACCATAGATGCCGCCATCCGTAGCCAGGCAGAAGTCGTCAACTCAGATGGCACCGCCAATGACGAGCTAGATGGCAGCCTGCCAGAGCGCTTCGCCGGCATGGACCGTTTCAAGGCCCGTACCGCTATCGTCGACGAGTTCGAGTCACTCGGCCTGCTGGGCAAGATTGACCCGCACGCCCTCAAGGTGCCTTATGGCGACCGCTCTGGCGTGGTGATCGAGCCGCTACTGACAGACCAGTGGTATGTGGCCGTGGCCCCTATGGCCAAGACCGCCATCGAAGCGGTTGAGAATGGCGACATCAAGTTTGTGCCGCAGCAGTATGAGAACATGTACTTCTCTTGGATGCGCGACATTCAAGACTGGTGTATCTCGCGTCAGCTGTGGTGGGGTCACCGTATCCCGGCATGGTACGACGAAGCCGGTAAGGTATATGTGGGCCGCGACGAGGCCGAAGTTCGCGCCAAGCATAACCTGGATGATTCAGTGGTGCTACGCCAAGACCCAGACGTACTGGATACCTGGTTCAGCTCTGCGCTGTGGACCTTCTCAACCCTAGGCTGGCCAGACGATACCGAGGCGCTCAAGACCTTCCACCCGACCGATGTGTTGGTGACAGGTTTTGACATCATCTTCTTCTGGGTGGCGCGCATGATCATGATGACCATGCACTTCATCAAAGACGAAGATGGCAAGCCACAGGTGCCGTTCAAGACAGTTTATGTGACTGGTCTTATCCGTGACGAGCAGGGCAACAAGATGTCCAAGTCTAAGGGTAACGTACTGGATCCGCTGGATATGATCGACGGTATCGATCTCGAAGCCTTAGTCGAGAAGCGCACCGGCAACATGATGCAGCCTCAGCTGGCCGCTAAGATCGAGAAGAGCACCCGTAAAGAGTTTAGCGATGGCATCGAGGCCCACGGCACCGACGCCCTGCGTTTCACCCTGGCAGCCATGGCCTCTACCGGCCGTGACATCAACTGGGACATGAAGCGTCTGGACGGTTACCGCAGCTTCTGTAACAAGATCTGGAACGCATCGCGCTATGTGTTGATGAACACAGAAGAGCAAGACTGTGGCCCGCAATCTCCAAACGGAAAAGCTGGCGGCGAGATGCAGCTGTCGCTGGCGGATCGCTGGATCGTCGGCCTGTTTAACCAGACGGTTAAGGCCTTTGACGAGCACATGGAAAACTACCGTTTCGACCTGGCGGCCAACACACTGTACGAGTTCACCTGGAACCAGTTCTGTGACTGGTATCTGGAATTGACCAAGCCTGTCCTGCAAAACGGTACAGAAGCCGAGCAGCGCGGTACCCGTCACACCCTAGTGACGGTACTGGAAGCCATGCAACGTCTGCTGCATCCTATGATGCCATACCTGACAGAGACCATCTGGCAGCGCGTTAAGCCGCTGGCGGGCGTCGAGGGTGACACCCTGATGCTGGCCGAGTTCCCTGTATATCAGGCGGACAAGGTAGATGAAGCCGCCATGGCGGATCTCGAGTGGGTCAAACAGGTGATCGTTGCCGTGCGTAACATCCGCGCCGAGCTGAATATCGCCCCAAGCAAGCCGCTCAATGCCCTGCTACGCAGCGTAAGCGCGCAAGATAAGGCACGCGTCGAAGCTAACCAGACCTTCTTCGCCACCCTGGCCAAGCTGGAATCTATGACGATTCTGGCCGACGGTGACACAGCGCCTATGTCGACCACTCAGTTGGTTGGCGAGATGGAGCTGCTGATCCCTATGGCAGGCCTTATCGATGTGGCCGCCGAGATGGCGCGTATCGACAAGCAGCTTGAAAAACTGGTTGGTGAAGCCAAGCGTATCGAAGGCAAGCTCAATAACCAGGGCTTCGTGGCCAAGGCGCCGGAAGCGGTTATCGAGAAGGAGCGCGCCAAACTGGCCGAGTTCCAACGGGATATGGACAAGCTAGGCGAGCAGAAAGCCGAGCTGGCTAAGTTAGAAGGCTAAGCTAGAAGGCTAACCCGAACCCGGTTCGAGATACTAAAAAGGCAGTCAGTTGACTGCCTTTTTTCTTGCCCGCGATTTTCTTCCGGGCCGTTTAACGCATCAAATACCTACCTCTGGCAAATAGTTACCTCAGCTACACCTTATAGTGGGCGATATCCGCCTCCATAGATTCTGCCAGTCTGGCCAGATCTTCGGTGGCATCGCTGCTCTGTCTGGCGCCCTCGGCGGTCTGATCTGAGATCTCGCTGATATTGGTGATATTGATGTTGATCTCCTCGGTGACCGAACTTTGCTCCTCCGAGGCTGTGGCTATCTGGGCGTTGAGGGCATTGATCTCTTCGATGCTGTTTAAGATCTGCTGCAGGGCATCGCGCACCATAAGCGATTTATCCACGCTGAGTTTCACCTGCTCTGTGCCGCTCTGCATCATCTGCATCGAGTCCCGCGCCCCCTGCTGCAGGCGCTGGATCATCTTCTGGATCTCCTCGGTGGAGTCCTGGGTACGTTTGGCCAATGAGCGCACCTCGTCGGCCACCACCGCAAAGCCCCTGCCCTGCTCGCCCGCCCGCGCCGCTTCGATGGCCGCGTTGAGCGCCAGCAGGTTGGTCTGCTCGGAGATCGCTTGAATGACGTCCACCACAGTGCCTATCTCATCCGAATGCTGGGCTAGTAGTGTCATCGCCTCACTGGCCCGACTCAGCTCCTTGGCCAGCGCCTCAATCACGGCGATACTCTCATCCACCACGCCCTGGGCACCGTGGGCGGCGCCGTTGGCATCCTGGGAGGCGGTGGCGGCCGAGGCGGCGCTCTGGGCTACCTCACGCACAGTGGCGGTAAACTCATGGATGGCGGTGGCGATCAGCTGAGTCTGCTGCTGTTGATCCAGCACGTTGCGCTGGGTCTGAGTCGATACCACGGCATTCTCTTCCGCCGCGCTGGCCAGGCGTGAGGTCGAGGCGTGGGTATTGGTCACCGCCTGCTGGAAATCGCTTGCGATGCGATTCACATGCTCGGCGATATGGGCAAATTCATCGTGACCGCCGAGGCGAATACGCTTGGTGAGATCGCCGGCGGCGATATCCACCGCCGTCTCTTCCAGCTGCACCACAGACAGGCTCACCCGGCGAATGATAAATACCGAGCTGACGCTGATGGCAAGCATGGCGACGCCAGAGAAGATGGCCACCAGCCAAATGTAGAGGGAGACGGTCTCCTGTGAGGCCTGATAGCTAGTCTTAGCCTCGGCGATCTGCATATCCAGGAAGGCCTGGGCCTGGTCGGTGATATCCTTAAACAGGGGGTTAATCTTCTCGAGCAGCAACTGATTGGACCGTTTATATTCCCCCTGACTCAAGGCCTGGATGGCGGGATTAAAGCCCTCCTGGGTCACCTTGTCCAAAAGCGACACCAGGCGATTGACCTCGGCGCGCTCATCACCTTCGAGATCCGACGCCAAGATCTGATTATCTATGATGTCGTGCAGCGTCTTAATCGAGGCGCGGCTGGCATCGATATGGAAGCTCAGAGGGTGGTTGTGCATGTCGGCAAAGGCGTTGGCAGGATCATGTTGAAAGCCGAGCAGCAATCCGCTGCGGGCCTTCTCCAGCTCGTTGAGCACCTTACCGGCCCGGATGCTGTGCTGCATCCCCTGACCGTAGAGATCCCCTATGGCATCACCCGCGTCCAACATGCCGGTGATCCCCTTATAGCCGAGGAAGATGAAGGCGAAGATGATTAAAAAGATATTGAGTTTTAATTGAAATCTTACCGACTTGATCCGCTCCATCAAGCCTGCTCCCTGGGTGGACGCTGCCGTCATCTCATGTGCCTCCTGGCGTTTGTGTTCAGACATAATCGCTTCCTTTTATTGCCAATTCATTGCACCTAGGCCAGGCGGCATCACGACTGCTAAAGCCATGGCACCTAAAATCACAGGCCTGATTTAGGCCACCCAAAATTGAACCCCAGACTTACGCCGGATGAATCAGGCAAAGATAGTTAACTTAATAATACTTAAACTAATAACCCTTATTGCCGCAGAGTGCCAGCAGATACCTTTACCTAATTAGTGGTAGATCACATTTGCCCCATCTTTTTGGCCAATCTGCTCGCTAACGCCTGATTTTCGCCCTGCTATAATCCGAGCGAGATAGATGGAAAACGTTGGTGGGAAATGGGTTCGGCCACAAGTGCTCGCTTGATATAACATTCGCCTCGCTTGCGCTTTTATCGCCTTGGCGTCAAAAAAGCGCAGACGTCAAAATATCGACTTAACCATTGTTTTTATTAAATAATTTTTCATTGCCATTTGATTTCGGCGACGTTTGCTATCAGAATGTCGCAAATTGAAAATGAGGTGTAACAATGAAACCATGGATACTCCCCGCCGCGATCGCCCTAGGGCTGACGGCCTGCGGCGGTTCAGAGGATAGCAACACGGATGCGGGTAACGGCGGCGCAGTCACGCCCCCCTTGGCCCAGGCCCCGAGTGTCGAGCTCGGCCCGGATCAACAAACCTGGAATCATGAAACCCTCTCCCTCACGGCAAGCGTTACCCTGTTTAATCCAGGCACGGCCAGCTACCAGTGGCAGCAGACCAGTGGGCCGAGCGTCAAACTCAGCGGCCTAAGCAGCGACACCCTCACCCTGGATGCCAGTGAGCTGCTGCAGGATGAAGATATTGTCCTCTCGCTCAAGGTCACGGACGCTGCCGGCCTAAGCAGTGAGGACAGCCTCACCCTCAAGCTCAAGGACAAGATAAGCGCCGCCAGCCAGAGCGGCGATGCCAGTCTCATTGAGGGGCTGGAGCCTAAGGTGATCGCCCGCGGCCTCAAGCTCATTCAAGACTATCGCGGCGCCCAGAAAAGCTTCTTAAACACCATCTATCAGGCGGACAGAGTCAGCTACGATTCGGGTCAACACTCGCAGATGATCCAGATGCCGCTAGCCAGCAAGGGCTTCCCCCTCAACCAGAGTTTCGAGCTGGTGCGGGGCAATCAGGGACGCCTGTTTGCCGCGGCGAGCGACCTAGGTGGTCAGCGCAACGCCGCCTTCGGCACAGACATCATCTCTAGCATGCAGGGCGGCAACAATCTAGGCTTCGAGCCTAGCATGATGCGTCTGCTTTCCTGGTTGACGGGTGAAGCGCAAGCGAACCTGGCGGCGACCAAGCAGGTGCGTCTGTTCCTCATCAGCGACTGGAGCAAGAGCCGGGTGACAAACTGGCTCACCAGTCACTACCCCAACTGGCAGGTGAGCCGCTGCGATGTCGCCAGCGAGCTGTCAAGCTGCCTGGGTGAGGCCGAGCTGGTGATCACAGGCTCCCTCGAGGCGTTCGATGAAGCCGAGGTGGCGGCAAGACTCGATGCGCTACAGCAGGCCAAGATCCCACTGCTCTATCTGCACATGCACGCCTGGAACAGCGTGCCGCTCACTCAAACCGTGCTGGGGGCCATGGGCTTTGCCATGCAGGGCCCTGGCGGCCCCGGCAACTACTTCAGCCCAGACAAGGCCGACTGGAGCGACTATCTCGCCATGCAGGCGGCTAATCCAGCGCTGAGCCAGGAAGCCCTCTGGCTCGAACTGCTGCAGAGCGAAAACCCTAGCTTTAACCTAGCCAACTGCGCGGACACCTGCGACAGCCAATTTAGCGAAGAGTACCGCAGCGCGCTCAGTCATATTCGCAGCAGCATCAATCGCCTGGACACAGAGAAGACGGCCATCTTCGACAGCCCAGAGTATCAGCTATACAAGTACCTGATCTTGCTTGGCGATCGTTACCGCAGCGAGATTGACTACCCCATGGATGTCAGCACCACGGCGCCGATGAGCTACCTTAAGGCACTCTTTGCCGACAGCAGCGTCTACAACAGCCGCCGCATTAATCCTGTGCCTGCGGATCTGGGTAACTTCAGCCGCACCGATTTTTCCCATGTGACACCGGTGGATAAGACAGTCGCGCTGAGCAGCAAGGCGCCGTTTCGCGCCGCAGGCGTCTACGCCCTGCCGGGACAGACCTTTAGCGTGAAACGCACCGACAACAGCCAGGTAGAGACCAAGCTGTTCATCAATACCCAGCGTTCTGGCTCTACCCAGGAATATGCCAGCAAGGGCTATAACCGCCCCAAGTATCTACAATCGCCAGCCATAGCGATAAAACCGGGGGAAACTATCACCCTTACCTCCCCCTATGGCGGCCCGGTGCAGATAAGATTTAACGCCAACGACCTGCCGGTAGAATTTACCTTTAGCCATGTGGGCCTGCACCCCTTCTGGCGCAGTGACAAGGACGATCAGGCCTTCATCCAGGGACTCGCCAAGGGCGACTACGACTGGGCCGAGCTGGCAACCGAGCACTTCGAAGTCCACTCGCGGCTCAATAAGATGCAAGAGACCATGAGCCATGAGCCCAGATGGGACACGCCGCAGAAGATGAGTGAGGCCATCGGCACCTTTGTACACAACTACCCGCACCTGCTGGCAGGCTTTAAGGGGCCGGGGATCGACAGCGTCGATGAGATAACCAACTTTGCCGCCAGTAAGGGCTGGCAGCTAGATCAACTCGACATGGTCAAACATATGAACGCCGACCAACCCACCTGTGGGTCGGGCTGTTCGGGCAACCCCTACGATGCCTCTTGGTCATTCAGCCCAACCGGCCATGGTGACATCCACGAGCTGGGCCATGGCCTGGAGCGGGGACGCCTGAGATTCGACGGTCACGAGGGCCACGCCTCCACCAACCCTTACTCCTATTACACTAAGTCCCGCGCCTATCTGGAAACCGGCAAGCTGCCCGAGTGCCAGGGCCTGTCGATTCAGGATGAGTTCGATGTACTGCAGGCCAGTCAACGCCAGGCCGATCCCTTCGCCTATGTGCAGGCGGCTAAGCTCACCAGCTGGTCGAGCGGCATGGCCACCATGCTACAGACCATGATTGCCGCCCAGAAACAGGGCGCGCTGCAAAACGGCTGGCATCTGCTGGCCAGGCTGCACATATTACTGCGGGCGTTCGAGCGCGCCCAGGCCGACGAGGCCAGCTGGCTGGCCAAGCGCGACCAACTGGGCTTTGGCAGTTTCGACCTTGCATCGGCCAAAGCGCTAAGCAACAACGACTTTCTGATGATCGCCATGAGCTTCTCTACCGGGCTCGACTATCGCGACTTCTATCAGATGTGGGGACTGGCCACCTCAGATGCCGCCAAGGCCCAGGTCGCCAGCTTCGCCTACCCTGCGGTGCCAAAGAGCATCTATGTCTACACCCCAGGGGATTACTGTTATGGCCTGGATCTGCAAGGGGTTGCCGTCGATGGCGAGCAGGCCTGGCCACTCTAGCCTTGTTAAACGAAACATAACCACAGAAGCAAACTATAAAAACAACACCATAGAAGCCTAACCCTGAACTAAATCCATAGTTGTCACACCCTTTTTGGCGAGCCGGAGCGCTCGCCTTTTTTTTACCTGCTGATCACACCAGTTTGACCCACTGTGAATGATTTTGGTCTTTAAGGTCATTTTTAGGTAAAGTGTGCTGTCAAATGACGAGCTATCACCCCAATAGCGAGTGCTTGTCACAAACCAACACGAGATGTTGCAGCCAAGCAGCACAACAAAAAAGATAAATTAAGGAAGGGTATGAGCGACGCCAATGATGCTTACGCAGATAATGATCTGCGTGAAGTTAAGCAGCTGGGAATGTGGGCCTCCATTGCTAGCCTAAGTTATATTTTCTGGATCGTCGGCGGCATGGAGCTGGTCGAACGTATCGCCTACTATGGCGTGAAAGCCAGTGCCGGCCTCTACGCCAAGGCGCCCGTCTCCCAGGGCGGCCTGGGGATCAGCCTACACGACTATGGTGTCATCATCTCGGTGTGGGCCCTGATGCAGACCTTTATTCCTGTGTTTACCGGCGGCATCTCAGACCGTGTCGGTTACAAAGAAACCATCTTCGCCTCGACACTGATCAAGATCTCCGGCTACCTGGTGATGGCCTTCTTCCCTAACTTCTGGGGCTTCCTCTTCGGCGCCATACTGCTGGCAGGCGGCACAGGTATCTTCAAGCCAGGCATTCAGGGCACCTTGGTGCTCTCTACCGGCCGGCAAAACACCTCTATGGCCTGGGGGATCTTCTATCAGGTGGTCAACATAGGCGGCTTCCTCGGTCCTCTTGTGGCCGTGCATATGCGTCAGCTCTCCTGGGACAACGTCTTCTACGCCTGCGCCGCCATCATCTCGCTCAACTTCCTCTTCCTGCTCGCCTATAAGGAACCGGGAAAGGAGGAGCGCATCGAGCGCAACCGCAAGATCAAGAGCGGTGAGATCACCCAAGAGGCTCTATGGAAAGATGCCCTGCACGAGCTGAAGAAGCCTGTGGTGATCTACTACATGTTGGTGTTTGCCGGTTTCTGGTTCCTGTTTAACTCTCTGTTCGATGTCTTGCCGATTCATATCGCCGAGTGGGTCGATACCAGCGTGATCGTCACCAGCCTGTTTGGCAGTGAGGGCACCTCAAACGGCATCTTGCAGTTCTGGCTCGGCCTGGATAACTCGGGCACTAAGGTGATGCCAGAGGGGATGCTAAACCTCAACGCCGGCATGATCATGACCAGCTGCTTCCTGGTTGCCGCGCTCACCGCCAAATACCGCATCACCACCGCCATGCTGGCGGGCTGTCTGCTGAGTATCATCGCCTTCGTGCTTATCGGCGCCACCAACGCCGCCTGGATGATAGTGCTGGCGATTGCCATGTTCTCCTTCGGCGAGATGATGATCAGCCCCAAGAAGAACGAGTTTATGGGTAACATCGCCCCTAAGGGCAAGAAGGCCATGTACCTGGGCTTCGTGATGCTGCCACAAGGGATAGGCTGGGGACTCGAAGGCTACTTCGGTCCAAAGCTGTATGAGATGTACGCCTCGAAAGAGATCTTCTCTCGCGAACTGCTGCTCGATCGCGGCATGAGCGCCAGCGATATCGCCGCCATTCCTCAGGGTGAAGCCTTTACTACCCTGGTGAGCTACACAGGTGAGTCGGCGCAGTCATTGACGACCCTGCTCTACAACAGCCACAACATAGGCATGGCCTGGTATATCATCGCCGCCATAGGCACCATCTCGGCCGTGGGGATCTTCATCTACGGTAAGTGGTTGCTGACATTGCAGCGCGCCCGCGCCTAATAAAGAGAGGGAGCCTAAGGCTCCCTTTTTATTGGCTGCTCGGCGTCAGGCGCAGCCTTTTATTCAGTCTTTGAGTTAGTCTTTGAATTGGCCTTTAACTCTGTCTTTAATTCTGTCTTTAACTCGGTCTTCGACTCTCTCCTTGATCAGCTGTCTGCTCGCTGAAACTCTCCTGCAACAGGGCGTAGCGCTTGGCCTCGGCGGCCGGCATCGCCTTGGCATACAGCCAGCCCTGTACCGTCGAGACCCCGGCTGAGGCAACAAAGGCCTCCTCCTCCTTGGTCTCTACCCCCTCGGCCACCAGATTAAAACCCAGGCTGCGACACAACATGCAGGTATGGCGATAGAGCACCTGCCCCTTGTGATGCCCGGTATTTTCCAATATCGACCTGTCCAGCTTGACCCCATCTATGGTGATCTTACTTAGCAGGCTGATGCTGGAAAACCCCGTGCCGAAGTCATCGAGCACAAAAGAGAACCCATATTGGCGTAGGTGAGCCATGCTGGCCTCGACGGCATTGAGGTCCGCCACAAACATAGACTCGAGCACCTCGATATCGACTCTGTCCGCCATGTCGCCAAGCAGCTCGATCAGCATAGACTGCACATCCTGACTCAAGACACTGTTGGGATTGAGGTTGATGCTGACTCTGGGGTAGAAGCCCTGCTTGGCCCAGGCCTGCAGATCGTCTCGCAGGCGCCGAATGACGAAGCTGTCGATCAGGTTAGAGTAGCCGGCCTGATCGAAGGCGGGAATAAAATAGGGGCCCTCCACCTGGCCACGCTCATTTCTCAACCTCAGCAGCGCCTCATAGCCGACGACTCGCCTGTCACTCAGGCTGATCTTAGGTTGGTAATAGAGCAGCAACTCACCGTTGAGTACCGCCTTGATGGTCTTCTCCAGGTTAAGATTGGCGGCAAGATCCTCGGACTGCTGACGGGCATAGTTTCGCTCGCTGATCTTCTCGATATCCTGCTGCAGCTGCACCCGCTTGATCAGATCCCGCTCGAATCCCTTATTGCCCACCAGCAGACTATAGCGGCGCACGAAGGGAAGATAGATAAAGACCCCGGCGCACACCAACAAGAGCTGCACCAGGGGCAGTGCCAGGGTGCCGCCCGCCACATAGCTATTGAGGAAGATGGGGGTGATCCAGGCAAAGTCGTTACCGGCGAAGCTCACCCAGCCGCTGGCGATCAACAGGGTGCCTATCAGGGTATTAAACAGGGGCACCAACACGAAGGGCAGCATCAGCCTGGGATTAAAGATGATCGGCAGGCCGTAGATGAGGATCTCGTTGATATTAAACAGGGCGAAGGGCAAGGCCAACTTGGCCACATTGATGGCGTTCTTATCCTTGGAGGCGATAAACAGTGCAATTAGCAGCGAGTGAGTGGCGCCGCTACCGCCGAGCAACACGAAGAGATCGGTAAACTGGGACAGCGTCAGATTCGGCGCGACCTGCTGCAATCCATTGTCGACCCCAAGTACCAACATATAGGCGATATCCCCATGGACGCCGAAGCACCAAAGCACATGGGTGGCTAGCACCCTGACAAACAGCTGAAACAGTGCGCTGCTGGCGGCAAGGGAATCCACCAGCGGACTCAGCACCATGCCCAACAGCTCCCCTACCCAGTAGATGCCGGTGGTCACCAGCACGAAACAGAGGATCAAGGGAATAAACAGGTTGAGGTGCAGCTTAAGGTAGCTGCTCAGGCTGGTACTTTGCAACAAATTCAGCGCCTTAATCGCCATGAGGCGTTGCAGCAGGTAGGCAACCAGAATCGGCGTGATAATCGCCCTGGCATCGCCAAACAGAAAATCGAAGCCGTTACTGAGGTCGATAGCCTCGCTGCCGTGGATATGCAGGGCAATCTGACTGCCGATAGAGAGTGATGCCACCACCACAGCCGAGACGTGGAGATACTTGGCAAAATGAAATGACAAGGAGAGCAATGCCATCAAGGGAAAGAAACTAAACAGTAGGCGACCAAACTGACTCAGCCAGGCATAGGCGGCACTGCCCTGCCAACTGGGCTGCCACACATCCACCAGGGCGACGATCAGTGCCAACAGCGAGTTAACGAAGATAAAGGGCAAGAGGGCAATAAAAGACTCTTTTATCGCAATGAGAAACAGGCTGGAAGAGGTATCTTTGACCGCCAAACTACGGCCCCCGAGATCTGCTGATGGACTCTATTTAAGTTAGTCCAAGATACTGAATAGACCAAGATGCTGCATAGACCAAGATGCTGCATAGACCAAGAGACTGAAAATAGACAGTCCAGCGCGAGCGACTGAGAAAACCAAGGTAAAACGAATACAAAACAGATACAAAACATGACAGCAAAAGCCGGGCATAAAAAGGGGGAACCTAAATCAGGTTCCCCAAGATTACTGCTATCTCATTGGGCATTTAGCAGGGGTATGCCCAATTAGCGAGAATTATTATTGTTGGCGTCTAGTGACCACCACCGGCGTGAACTTTATCAACACCGTATGTCTTACCTTCGGCGTGACAGGTTGCACAAGACTCGACTGGCAGGTCAGCAGATGTATCTGCCTTACCATCTACAGTCGCACCATTGCTCTCGAAGTGAGCGAGTGCAGAGGCACTGATGTGACATGTACGGCAAGTCTCAGCCACTGGAGAAATGTAGCCAGTAGGCACTTGGATAGAACGCTTACCAGAAGTCAAACCACCGTCGGCCGCGAAGAAGGTTGCACCATCTTTGTGACAAGCTTCACAGTCAGTCGCAAGGGCTGGGTAACCAACAGTTTCCAGGTTCTTATCTAGGTAGATACCACCACCGAAAGTACCAGTGTGGAAACGGTGAGCCACAGTCATCAGGTCACGGTTAGCGAAGGTTACACCTTCAACTGGCGCCATGATTGGGTTGCCATCGCCATCAACCTCACCTGTGTCATATTCAACAGCACCATGGTAAGAACCTGGGTATCTGTTATTGTGACAATCCATACACTGAGTAAACTCGGTCACACCATGACGTGGTGACTTGATATGAGTCAGGTTACCGTGACAGCTATTACACTTGGCTTCGCTCACAGTGACGCGATCGGCATCGCTCATACGGGCTTGCAACGGTGCAACGGCAGGGTCATCCAGGTTGTAGTACTTAACAGGTGAACTGGCTGCAACTTGAGTGTAATCGCCGTCTGCACACATTACGGCCTTACCACCGGCGCCACAGATCATCACTTCTGCAGTCACATAGATAGAACCAGTCAGGCGAGCAGAGTCGAAGTTCTTAGTCGTAGTCAGGATACCACCAGTAATAGCCACTCCGTTGACAGGCATACCTAGACCACGAATCGGCGTGCCTTTCGCGTCAAGGTTGCCAATCAGCAGACCGGTAGACAGACGTGGCATGTATGGATCCAGCATAGAGCCATCGGCTGGTGCTGCACCATTGACTGTCACCTTAGTGGTTACTGTCAATGCGCTGGTACCGTCGCCGTTGTCAGTCACTGTCACACCTTGGAAATCAAGGACGACTTGTTCCTGCTCAACCGCTCTGTTACCCACCTTGTGAACCACTTCTGGGCTCAGGTTACCAATGTGACAGTTCATACATTGAGAATCATCAGCCTGTGGTAGCTGGAAGTCAGAGTGGCCTTCACCGGTTTCGAAGTTAACGGTTACGTGACAACCTACACAAGCTTCACGGTAAACGTTTTCTTTCCACTGGTTACCATTGTCGTGACAGGTAGTACATTCGTTTAGCTCAGCTGGGAAGTGAACGCCGGCAAACTCTTCAGCATCACCTTTTAACACGCCCCACTCGGCAAGATGACCACCGGCGTGGATGGTGTGGATCATTGCGTTGAAGTTAGGGTTAAAGCCTTTTTCTGGATCGTTCTGATCGGCGGCATAAGCAGGGTTATGACACGCGATACAGTTTTCAACTTTCTGATAGTTATGGTGAGCACCGATGTTCGCAATACGTTTGTCGCCATCATCATAACCCATCAACTCGCTGTGACATTGAATACAGGCAGCGCTTGATACCGAGTCTTTAGCCGATACGGCCATCTCACCAGTCGCAGGAATAAAATCGAGCGGAGTAGAGAGTAGTTTGTCGGAAATCGATACGCCAGTTGCGTCGGTCACATTGTAGGTACGCACCATGACGCGGAACATGCTAGTAGGATCGCCATCGGCTACCACAACAGGTGCGTTGCCATCATGCTCCCAAGTACCTGTGTAAGTACCAGGATTTTCAGCATCCTCTACTAAGGTACAGGCATCGACTTCGGCGCCGCCACGTGCTGCGGCCTTACCTGTAGGCGTACAGTACATGCTAGAACCAAATTCGTTAGCCAGGGCGTTGTTCGACCAGAGCATAGGTGCGCCACTATCAGTGGTGTTAGCCACCTGATTGGTGACATAGAGAGCTACCTTGTCCAGGCCAGTAAACGGAACATCATCTCCTTTACTATTTTTACCTGTCGCGGTGAACTTAATAGAGAAGTCATCAGCTCCTACTACTACGATGTCGGCAGGTTGTAGAGTTAGTTTGAAGTCTGCGGCAGTGGCTACTGTATCAACGGTAGATCCCGCTGGTGCGCCAGGTGTACCTGGAGTACCAGGAACGCCAGGCTCACCTGGCGCTCCATCTTTACCATCTTTACCATCACTACACGCGCTCACACCAATGGCACACATGAGTGCCATGGCTAATAAGGTAATTTTATTTTTTTTCATCGCCATATCCCTTTATAGGTATTTCTGCTATTGCAGTACCTCAAATATAAGGGAGTGACGATAAATTGTTAGATAATTGAGTCCAAGTTGTGACTGCAATTTAAAGATTCATTAACAGAAATTTCAAAATTTGAAAGCGTAAATTTCAAATTTTGAAATTAACATTTAACGAGTAGCTGTTTGATAAGCTGGATAATTAATTCTCTCTGTTCCAGCGAGTAGCGTCGATACTCGGCTGGATTTTCCAGTAACAGGTATTGAGGCGACATGCTTTCACCGTGGAGACGTCCCACCTCCTCGTCAGACAGGCGCACCACGCGGATCCCCGGCAGGGCGCCGCAGATCTCGGCCTCTGAGCAAGGCAGGAAAGCCACCGAATTCATGGTCAGCAGATGACTGTACCACTCGTCTCGTGAACAGACTCTTTCTATGCTGTCGATGTCGGCACCGTTTTGACGAGCGAACACCTCCAAGGGGTCGATCTTGTCATTAAAGCCCTTACCATCCAGGCAGAGAAAGGGGTGACGACAGACGGTTTCCAGGGTCAAAGGCTCGCTCTGGGACCAGATGGCATGCTCTTCATTGGCGGCCAGACAAACACCGTTCAGACAGCCTAACGCCTCAACCGATAACGGATGCTCATTGCAGGCATCGAACGTCACCCCCATATCCAGTTCACCGTTATGGATCTGATCGGCAGAGTCATCCCCCCAGACCACAAACTGTAACTGGCTAAAGGCGTCTCTGGCATTGCTACGGGAAAAGGCCAGGGAGAGGCTGGCCATGATACTCGGGGTAACAGCAATTCTCAGGCGTTCACTGGCCAGCTCGCTGCTCTTTTCGCTAATAGACTGTTCTATTTTCAGGACGGCTTCACAGAACTGACACACGGGCTCGTAGAGAAATTCCGCCATAGGTGTCGGCTTGAGCCCGAGCTGACGACGATAGAAGAGCTCGTCATCGAAGGTGGCACGTAACATATTCAAACAGCGACTAATTTTAGGGGCTGACACATTAAGTTGCTTAGCCGCTATGTTGGCATGTCCGGTTTGAAAAATGACTTTAAACACCATCAAACAAAACACATCGAGTTCGCTGATTTTCTTAAGTGTTTGATTGCTCATCGATACTATTGTTTATATTAGTAATCTAATATTTATAACACATGATTTGCATCAAACGATATAGCCATTAGTCACACATTTACGCTTGGCTTGTTGAACTCAGAAATTAGTGCTAGGTGAAGCGATAAAGTCAAAATCTTGTGCTAGACATGACTGACTTTCAGCCAAATATGCTAGCCACCTCCAGTGGCGTCAGCGGGCGATACTCCCCTACAGCCAAGGTTTCATCCAGGATTAGGTTACCCACGGAGAGCCTGTGCAGCGCCATCACCTGATTGCGAAAACGGCCAAACATGCGCTTGATTTGATGGTAGCGCCCCTCATGCAGGGTGACTCTGGCCAGATGGGGTTCGAGGATCTCAAGCTGTGCAGGCTGAGTGGTAATATTCTCAAAAGCAAAGTAGAAACCCTCGGCAAAGGCCTTCACATAGGCCTGAGTGAGGGGAGCCTTGAGGGTGACCAGATACTGCTTGGCCACCTTATGCTCCGGCGACATGATACGCTTCGACCAGCGGCTGTCGTTGGTAAGCAGCAGCAAGCCCGAAGTGTTGAGATCCAGCCGTCCGACGATATGCAGCCCCTTGTCCTGATAGTCGGGCAAGAGATCCATCACAGTCTTGTGCTCATCGTCCTTGGTCGCGCTCACCACACCAACCGGCTTATGCAGCATAAGATAGATGGGTTGCTCCTGCCTCAGCGCCTGGCCATCGAGCGTCACTTGAGAGAACTGATCTATCTGACAGTCGGCATCGCGCACCACCTGACCGTCGACACTCACCCGGCCCTTTGCCAGGATGAGACGCACCTGCTTGCGGGGGATCTGACAATGCTGACTGATAAAGCGATCCAGCCTGGCGCGTTTAGCGGACATCTTGATGCGCCGGTGCTTGTTCTTCAGCAGGATTTTCTTCAGCGATTTTTTCTAGCGCTTGCCCGTGAGATGCGAGCGGCACCAGCTTGTAGGCACAGCGTCTGGCCCCCGCTATGATATGCTCCTCGCGGCTGACGCTCGCCAGCTTGCTAAACAGTTCTTGAAACAGCTGCAGCTCTGAGCGGCAGAAGTTGGCGCAGCGACTCGCCGCAGCGCAGATGGGACAGTGATTCTCCAGCAGCCAAAAGACGCCATCTTGCTCCTCGACCGAGGCGACATACCCCTCCTGGGTCCTGAGCTTGGCCAGCACGGCTAACTTATCAGCCAAACCAGTCGCTTGCGACAGCGCCTCCAGATACAGACGCCGACTCGCCTGCTCTCGGTGATCGATCAACTGATCCAGCCCCTGATCGCCAAAGACTACCCGCACCGAGTCGATCAGTTGACTGGTGAGATCGTCGTGTCGATCGGGGAACAGCTTGTAGCTCTTCTCGGTAAGTCCCCAGTAACGGGTGGGACGACCGCGACTCGCCTTTCTGTCTTCGAAACTCAAGATCCCCTCCTCTTCCAAGGCCTGCAGATGTTGCCTGACCCCCATGGTGGTCAACGCAAACAGCTCGGCCAATACCTTGGCGGTACTGGGGCCGTGGATCTTGATATGTTCGATGATCTTGTCGCTGGTCTTCTTACTCACCCGCCGTCTCCTCTGGACTTCTATGGGCCCATTATTACCGATCCAGAGATTAAGTAAACTTTTTTATTTACTTTAGTCTTTACAAAATTAAATAAAGTAATTAGTGTATAAAACATTAAATAAAAAAAAAGGTTTACATAATGAAGCTTCTTATCGTCAGTGCCAGTCAACGTCCAGGTTCTCAAAGTGCCAGAGTCGCCGGCTACCTTAGCGAACATGCTAACCAATTCAGTGAGATACAACATATTGAGCTGTGCCGCTACGACCTGCCCTTCTGGGATGGCGACAGAAACGGCGCAGCGCTTAAGGCGAGCGACTGGCAAAAGATAAGCCCGCTGGTAAAGCAAGCCGACGCTCTGGTTCTGATCACCCCAGAATGGGGCGGCATGGCCTCACCCATGTTGAAAAACTTCCTGCTACTGTGTGACAACCAAGATACGGCCCACAAGCCAGCCCTCTTGGTCGCGGTCACCAGCGGTATCAGCGGCGCCTACCCTATCGCCGAGCTAAAGATGAATGCCCTGAAGAACAACAAGCTGGTGCCCATTCCCGATCATCTGATCATTCGTAATGTCGAGCAGGTACTGGGAGAGGGTGAGATCGATGCCAGAGAGCAAGGGCTAAGAGCGCGCATCGGCTACAGCCTGCATATGCTCGGCCAATATGCAGATGCCCTCGGCGCCATACGCCAGCGCCATAGGGATCAGCCCTACCCCAAACAGCAGGAATATGTATACGGCATGTAGTGCCGACTAAGTACTAACCCAAGTCATGCGGCAGCCCCAAGTCATGCGCTAGCCCTAGGTATGCATTAAATCGAGAGTATTAACGGAATAACACCAAGCCAACAGAGAAGGAATTGCATCATGATCCATTTAGAACACATAAATCTCGTCGTCACCGACATAGAAACGGCCCTTAATTTCTACCGTGCCGCCTTCCCCCATTGGTCGGTACGTGGCGGCGGTCAGGGTACCTGGTATGGCAAGCCACGCAACTGGGTTCACTTCGGCGATGACTACCAATACCAGGCCTTCAACGATGATGGCGAAGGCGAAAACCGCGACCTAAGCGGACATCAGGTTGGTCTGGCTCACTTTGCCTTCGTGACCCAAGATCTCGATGGCGTGATAGCCAGACTCAAGCACGCGGGCTTCGAGGTGGACAAAGCGGGGCAGGATGATCCCTTCCGCCGCAACGTCTACTTTATCGACCCTAACGGCTATGAGGTGGAATTTGTGCAGTATCTCAGTGACCTGCCAGAGCAGCGTAACCGCTACGACACTTGATATCGGCAGCCAAGCATCAACAAAAATGCAAGCGGTTAAGTCTATCTGTCTTTGATATCCAGGCCTATCCCAGATAGACCAGCAGGGTAAACAGCAAGAGATAGAAGAAAAAGCCTGCCATATAGACGGCGTAAAAATCGTTTTTCGCCAGGCGTTTCTCTTGATGAAACAAGGCAGGCCAATACAAGGGCTTCTGCACCCGGCCAAAGGTCACTAGCCCAATCACCACGGCGCCCGTGGTATAAAGAACAAATGAGAGTAAGATCTCCCAGATAAACCAGATAAAGAGTTCGGTGAGACTAGCCGCTAACATGAGTATTACCCCGCCATCTTGCTAAGAAACAACGCAAAACCCGCGCCTGCGAGCAGAAAGATGATCACCATAATGGTGAGCGTCTTGGAGCGTGCCATGGATTGCAGCAGGGCGAAACCTGTGTCCATCTCGGCCAAGTCTTGCAACAAAGAGGAGCTAGCAGGCGTTTTTGCTGCCTTCGATGTCTTGGATGTCTCGGCACTTCTATGCACTAGCTTACCTGGCTTAGTCTTTGCCAAGTTTTCCATAGGCGCCTGAGACTTGCGGGTAGAGTCTGGGGAGGTCTTCATCAGCTTTCCTTAGCTAAAGGCTTTATTGGACTCTAAAGCCTGGCCGAGGGAAAGTCAGGTTAACTTTTATTCACTTCTCTTATTCACTTCTTATATTCACTTCTTATTTGTGTCAGGCCAATGCTTAACCAGCATGCCACTTCAACCAGCGCACCACTTTAGCTAGCATGTCACTTTAGCTAGCACGTCATTAAGCTTATCGAAAGGTGAAATCAAAAAGCACTCAGGCTAGGCCTGCTCAACCGGCCCCTCGGGTTTGATGAAGAAATGAATTTCGAAACGGGTATCTGAGGTAAGAGGCTTGATGCTGTGCCAGTAGCCGGGATGAGAAATCGCCGTCTCATTGGCCCCTAGTCGCACCTCGCGATTGACCTCGCCCAACTTGTCTAGGTAACCGAAAAACATCAGCTCCCCCTGGATAACATGGATCTGCTCATACACGCCGGGCCGGGTAAAATGTCGCTCCCGGTAGATGGGCGGCATATCCTGCTCACTAAACACAGGTGTCTTCTTGCACTTCACATATCCCTTAGGCACAAATGACATCTTGAGGCTCCCATTTTCAAGGCCGATTGCCGACGTTCAGAAAGCTAAACTTAGTCTAAATTTAACCAAAGATCTAAGACAAGTTCACGGCGAGATTGCACTTCATCCACAAGGGATTACACTGTGTCCCAAATTCAGCTATCTCTACTTGTATGACAGCTTCATCTCACTCTCAATCAAACGCTTCGTTTAGCTACAGCACCCACTTTACCCTGGACAGAGCCTACTATGCTGAATGCTTCGATGCCTCTGTGACTCAGCCCGCTCCCCGCGCCGCATACACTAAGGCGCTCGGCTTTTTGCTGATCGGCCTGGCGCTACTGTTGACCGGCGCCAACGCCTACGCCTCCTGGTTTATCATCGCCCTCGGCGTATTGGAGGGTTTGAGTATCAAGTTTAAGCGCCCCTGGTACCTGACCCGCCAGATGATGAGCAAGGCCGCCGGCAACGAGGCCAGCCTCACCCTGAACGAACAAGGGATCAGCATCGAATCCCTCTATGTTAAACAGCAGCTTGGCTGGGACAGTGTCGACGACATCCAAGAAACCAGCCCAGGATTTCTGCTGCTAGCAGGCGGCCAGAAACACTACCTCTCGAAACGTTTTCTCGATGAAGCTTGCTGCCAGTTTGTGCGCAAAAAACACGCCAAGTAGGCGTTTAGTAGCACAAGTTTTTCATTAAGTTTTGTATAGATTCAGGCAAAAGCCCCTCATTTTGATATTATGCAAACAAAATGCAACAATAATGCACATAACAATAAGCCCTAAGGACGATCTCCGCCCTGAGGCAAACCTGATAATGGAGTAACGATGATCAGTAACCAGAAACTCGTCGCGGCAATCTTGGCCGGTTCGACACTATTTATTTCGGCTTGTCAGACAACTAATCCTTATACCAACGAGAGCCAGAACGCCAAGGCGACTAACGGCGCTATCATAGGTGCCATCGCCGGTGCCGCTATCGGTGTGGCCTCGTCAAGCAAGAGCGACCGGGGTAAGGGTGCACTGATCGGTGCCGCCTCAGGCGCAGCCGTCGGTGGTGGTATCGGCTACTATATGGACGTGCAGGAAGCGGAGCTACGTAAGCAGCTACAATCGACAGGCGTCAGCGTGACCCGTAACGGCGACAACATCATCCTCAACATGCCAAACGAAGTGACCTTCGGCGTCGATCAATCTGTGCTGAGCAGCCGTGCCAAGAACGTGCTGGACAGTGTCGCCCTGGTCGCCAAGGAGTACGATGAAACCATGCTGAATGTCATGGGCTTCACCGATAGCTCAGGCAGCGAGTCATACAACCTGCGTCTGTCTCAGGTACGTGCGGCAGAAGTTGCCAACTACCTGATGTCTCGTGAAATCAAGAGCCAGCGCATCAGCTCTGTGGGCATGGGCGAGTCTCGTCCAATCGCCGACAACTCGACACAACAAGGCCGCGCACAAAACCGCCGCGTCGAGATCGTACTAAGCCCAATGCCACAAGGCTAAGCACTAGGTTAACCCCTAATCCTATCGTGTCCCTCGCGCCCTGTTGATTGAGGGACACGCTTTTAAACCCTCTCCCGCAAAAAAGATTCACAAATCCCCTCCCCTAAATCGCCTCCATAGGTCTAGACTTATTCTCAAGGGATAACAAGGATGTGGATGCCATGGCGCCAGCAGGGAATAGCATAGACGACTCGCCGTTTGCGCAGCTTATCTGTGACAAGCAAGGAGTGATCATTGAGGCCAACGACGCCTTGTGTGCGCTGTTTGAACTCCACCATGAAGCCATCATCAAGCGCCCACTCGAGCAGCTACTCACGCTAAATCAGGCCGACTCAAACGATTCACTAATTGATGCCGTCACTCATGCCTTGGCACTTGCCCTAACAGATAGGCAATCGCTCGATGTGCGTCTCCATCGCCAATCCAAGACGCCTTGGTATCAGGTGTTTCCCCAAGCGCTAAGCAATGATCGATACCTGCTGCTGTTTATCCCCCAGCGCGACGACCCCAATATCACTCAGGGGTACCTCAAGCGCTTCGAGGCCTTTCTCTGCTCCGCCGATATCGGCGTCTGGCACTATGACTCCGCCACGGGCGAGACACGTTTCTCCAACCGAGTGAAGGAGTTGCTGCTACTTAACCATCACAGCCCCCTGAGCTGGCAGAGTCTACAGCAGATGGTCGCGGTGAAAGATCGCCATAAGTTCGACCCCTTTCTCGCCCCCTCACCTTCGGGTAAACATAAGCTAGCGTTTCGATTTCGTATCGACTCGAACGATGTCGTCAGGGTGTACGAGCTATTCGCCGAGCATATCTACCTGGAAAATGGCCACTTTAAGCTGCTTGGCCTTATCAAAGATCAGACTGAGTCCAAGGCGATGCTCGACGCCCTCAACGAAGCCAACGAGTCGAAGAAGCTGGCGCTCGAGGCTGGCAACATAGGCAACTGGCGGGCACAGATAGATGAACAGGGGCAGTGGATCTGGCAGTGGGATCAGAGGGCCAACGAGATGTTTTGCCTCAACATAGAAGATATTGGCGTGTTGGAAAAGTGGGCCGAGCGGATCCACCCGGAAGACTTCCCCGTTGTCATGGCCGCGGTGGAAGACTCCCTGGCCAATGGCAATCCGTTTCATCAGGAGTATCGCGCTATTCTGCCCAACCAGGAGATCATCTACATACTGGCCAAGGGCAAGGTGAGCCAGGGGCAGAACCAACAAAACAGCCGCATCGATGGCATCTGCATCGATCAGACCCCCATCTACCAGGCGCGCCTGGCGCTGCAGGAGAGCTACCGCTCCCTCGAGAGCCGGGTAAATCAGCGCACCACAGAGCTACAGCTCGCCAAGGAGCGGGCCGAAATCGCCAGCCAGGCCAAGAGCGAATTTCTCTCTATGATCAGCCACGAACTGCGCACGCCGATGAACGCGGTGATCGGCGCGCTGGAGCTGCTCTCCCTGGCCGACAAGTCGGGCGAGGAGAGAGATCTTATCGAGACGGCGTCGACCTCGGCCAATAACCTCATCTATATCCTCAACGACATCCTCGACATCAACAAAATAGAGTCGGGCAAGATGCAGCTGGAGCAACAAGACTTCCACCTCGCCGGGGTGATCGCCGATCTAATCAAGAGCTTCTCGCCGGTGGCCAGCCGTCAAGGGTTACGCTTTGCCGTGCAGGAAGCCCTGGAGCTGCCTGATTGGGTCGAGGGAGATATCGTCAAGGTGCGGCAGATCCTCAGTAACCTGCTCAGCAACGCGATGAAATTCACCCACACCACACAGGAGCAGACCGGCTGTGTATCGCTAAACATCACGGTAGGTGAACAGAATGATATAGTGACCCGGGTACGCTTTACGGTGACAGACAATGGCATAGGCATAGACAAGGCGACTCAGAAACGTCTGTTTACCCCCTTCGTGCAGGCACAGCGCTCCACCACGCGCAACTATGGCGGCACGGGTCTGGGACTGGCTATCTGCGGCAAGCTCACCAACCTGATGGGCGGCAGCATCAACCTTAAAAGCGAACTTGGCCAGGGGGCGCAGTTCTGTGTCGAGCTTCCCTTCTGGCGCGCCCATCACCATGAACAGACCCAGGAGCTTAGCGAACACACCATAGGGGTGGTGAACCTGGGCCAGCCCCAGGCCACGCTTGACTGGATAAAACAGTGTTTGACCAACAAGGGGGGCAGAGTTAAATGCTACCAGGCCGAGCAACTGGGTATCGACACCCTGGCTCTGCCTCTGGTGATAATTCTGGCCACCGGCGAGGCTGACGAGCTAGGCTTTCTGGCGAACCAAGCGGCGAGTCCAAAAGGCCACAGCAACTGGCTGGTCGCCCTACCACAGCATCACCGCAAGGCGCTGACACAGACGATTCCCCAGATAGACAGCCTGGACAGCTATCTGCTTTCCAAGGCCTTGCTGCTCAAGGCGGTGCACAAACGCCTAGACTCAGGCCTTGCCATCGACCTCGACGAGATGGAGCTGGATCTCTACGACCCTCTGACGCAGGAGCCAATGCCAAGGATTAAGGGGGATGCCGACATACTGGTGGTTGAAGATAACCCATTAAACCAGAAGCTGATCCTTAAACAGCTGGACATGCTCGGCTATCGCTGCAACCTCGCCGAAGATGGTCTGGTCGGGGTGCATCTCTGGCAATCGGCAAACTATAAGCTGATCCTTACCGACTGCCACATGCCCAACCTGGACGGCTATGATATGTCCAAACAGATCCGCCAGATAGAGAACAGCACCCAACGTAAATCTGTACCCATTGTGGCCATCACAGGGGCCGCCATGGCCACCGAGCTAGATGACTGCTACCGCTCGGGCATGAACGACTTTGTCAGTAAACCTGTTCAGCTTAGAGACCTAAAGAAGGTCATCCAGAAATGGTATCGCCATGAAGAATAGTCCCCAGATCCTCAACCCTAAGATCATGCGTGATCTTATCGGCAATGATCCTGCACTCATCGCCCAGTTTAAGCAGGACTTCGTCGCCCAGGCCCGCACCAGCCTGCGCGAGCTGGCCACCCACTACAACAACCGTGAATTTGCCGGCCTCAAGCAGAAGGCGCACTTTCTCAAGACCTCTGCCAAGGCAATCGGCGCCGAAGAGGTTGCCGACAAGCTGCAACAACTGGAATATGCCGCCCTGGGGGAAGATATGCCTCAGTGCAAGCAGCTCATCATCCAGCTCAAAAATGCCCTGCAGTCCCTGATAGAGGTGATCAACTCATGACTCGAAAACCCAGCGTTGCTTGTCGCCACCCCGAAGTGATCATGCTCTATGAGAAGGAGGAGGATATCTCGGGCGCCGCCAACATCATTGCCGAGCAGGTCGACGAATACCGCACCGTGCCTGTAACCCGACTAGTGGGCGAGCAGATAAGAGAGCATAAGCCCTCGGTGATCCTCTTTGCCATGAGCTCGGTGAAGCTCAGCATAGAACTCTATACCAAACTCCTTAAAAACCAGCAGATCGCCTACAGGCATTACGCCATAGTGCTGTGCAAGAACAAGGAGTCCGCCCTGGCCTTTCGCAGCTGCATCAAGGGGGTATTCGACAACTACTTCGTCTACCTGCCCCTGTATGAGAAGTTTCGCCTGAAGATGATAGTCCACAACGGACTGAGGCAGAGCCAGGGGGATGATCACTACGCAGGTCTGGATGACGACCAGCTGGAGCGCATCGATACCAACCTCGCCTCGCTTATCGAACTCAGTAGCCAGTGTAAGCGCCAGCTACTGGATTCGGTCGACTCCTGCAAGGCGTCAGTCGAACAGTCGACCGAGCAGCTCCCCCATGGCAGTGAGGGCATGAGCCACGACAAGGCGCTGGTCAAGTCACTGGCCAAACAGCATATCGAGCCCCTGCTGACCCAGCTGGAACTGGAGATCAAAGATGGTCTGGACCTCATCTTGGCGCAGCTCACCAGTCGCCATAGCGAGATCAAAGACATTAAACAGCAGGTGATCGCCAAACAGCAAGCCAAGATCCCCACCCATGCCCTGGTCAGTTCGCTGCTGGATGAACAGGAAGCCAAGCCGCCCAAGAAGAAGATCTTGGTGGTGGAGGATAATCAGATCTACCGGGAGATGATCGTCAAGGTATTGGAGCAGGATGAGTATGATACCGAGCAGGCCTGTGACGGTCTCACCGCCCTCAAGATGATCAAGGGCAACGATTACGCCCTGATCCTGATGGATCTCTACATGCCTCATCTGGATGGCATCAACACCACCAAGCAACTCAAGGCAGATAACGACGGCAAGGATATTCCCGTGGTGGCGCTGACCAGCAACAACAACCGTGAGCTGATCAAGCGTTGGGCCCAGGTAGGACTGAAGGGCTATATTCTTAAGCCCTCCAATCGCACCGAGATCCTTCAGGCGGTCAAGACCGCCATCGAATATGGCTAGGCCTTAACCTCACCAATGGGCAGGATCACCCGGCCATATTCCTGGTTAAGCACCTGAGCCATGGCGAAGTAGATGGCGCTGGCGCCGCAGAAGATCCCTTCGAATCCGGCGATCACCCCGATCAACTCGCTACCTGTGAAGTCGCGGGCCGCCAGCAGGAAGAAGAGTATCGTCAAGGAGCCGAACACCACCTGCTTGGCTCTTGGGTAACGCAAAGAACCGACAAACATGAAGGCGGTAAACAGGCCCCAGAGGCTTAAGTACCAGCCCATGAAGTGACTCGGACTGGCAGCGGCGAGGCCAAGCTTAGGCAGCATGATTAGCCCCACTAAGGTCAGCCAGAACAGGCCATAGGAGGTAAATGCCGTAGTGCCGAAGGTATCTCCCCGTTTAAAACACATCATGCCCACCAGCACCTGGCCCAGACCACCGTAGAAGATCCCCATCGCCAAGATCATGGCATCGATGGCAAAGAAGCCCGCGTTGTGTATGTTCAATAGCACGGTCGTCATACCAAATCCCATCAGACCCAGAGGCGCTGGATTGGCCAATTTTGTCGACATTTAATTCCCCTCGTTATCGCTCGCAGTGAATGATGCGCCCCCGTGGCGCGGTCAAATTCGCGGCGGATTCTAGAGAAGTCTTAAGGGCATCACAATGCCAGGCCAAATGGGCAAAATGCCATAATTAAAACCGATATAAAACAATATGATAACTAAATACAGTCGAGAGAGGATATAAGCAATAAGGGAAAATAGCTAATAAATTCATTAAGATAAAGATGAGCCGCAGACCGCGCGAGACCAGCGCCACAAAAGGCGAGATTTCGAGGGGTTCATCACAAAGGAAGTTTCGTACCGTCCCTGGATAAACATCAGATGCTAATGAAAAGCGGGCCAGACAAGACAAGCCTCACGCTTCTCCATTTGTCGTGATTCAACCCACAAAAAAATCAGCAGAGGGGCTTAGTTAACCATCTGCTGATCTAGATCAGTTTTGCGCCTCAATCAAAAGCTAATTTTGCGCTTAGCTTGTGTGACTGGCTTAAGTGCTTAGCTTGTGTGACTGGCTTAAGTGCTTAGCTCGAACCAAAGCTCTTAGCCAAGTTTTTTAATGGGCTTAGCAGCATCTGGCCATCAGGAAGGCATTCACATATCCGCCATCCCGAAAGGCGTAATCTTTGGCCTCACCTTCTATCTCAAAGCCATGGGACTTATAGAGGGCGACGGCGGCCTCATTGTCGGTATAGACCTCAAGCTCGATACGCCGCACCGCCAACCAGTTGGTCGCCAGATCTATCATGGCCCCCAGCAAGGCACTGCCAATCCCCTGCCCGCGGGCCGACTCGCACACCGCCATGCCAAAGTTGGCCACGTGCTTGCGCCTGGCATTGCTATAGACCTCCATGCCGAGCTGGCCCACTATCTTGCCCTCGCGTACGGCCACCAGGCTGTAACAGTTATCCGGCAGCTCCTTCAGCCTCTTCTGCCAGAAGGCCAGCGACGGAAAGGGACGCTGCAGGGTGCCGGCATAACAGCTGCGCTGGCCATAGAGGGCAAAAATCCCCTCTATGTCGCCATCTGTGCTGTGGCGTATACTGATCTCTGGCGCTTGGGGGGAATCAAACTGATGCTCTGCCATAAACGTCCTATATTTCCTTATAAAAGAAAGCAATATGCCATAGTATCAATATGCCATAGTTGCAATAAGCTAAGCAACGACAGCATTAGCAAGGCAGCCGCTCCCCCCTGCTATAGGTTTAACCCATAGCACTAATCCGCAACACTAATTCGCAACACTAGGCCTTACCCGTAGCAAGCGCCCGCTGCGCCGGATTCCCCATGGCGATAAGCTTAGGCGCCTGTTTCTGCGCCTCGCTGAAATCCTGCTTGCTCTGCCAGCCGAACCACTGGTTGGCGATCAGCGTCTGCGCCACGGGGCCGCCTAAGGTGTTGCCCGGGCCGAGCACTATCACACAGTCAGGGGCAAACTCCTTCACCCCAACCGCCATCGCCTGACTGAAGTCATAGGGCGCCACCACCTGATGATCTAAGGTGTAGTTGTGCAGCCTTTCCATGTCGCTTGAGAAGGGGCCCCAGATCTGTCCCCGGCCATCCACCATGGGCAGCTTAGGCCGATGAAACAGCGACGCGGGCAGCGCCTGCTGACCCCGGCGAGCGATCTCTTGCAGCAGCGGCGAGTGGAAGGCGCCGTGGTTGTAGAGGCGCATAGGGTAGCGCTCCTCCAGCTTGGGCAGACGGGCCTCGGCCTGGGTGAGACCCGCCTCGTTGCCCGCCAGCACGCGATAGCCCCCGAGATGTATAGAGGTGTAGAGCTCACAGCCCGCCTCCTGGTTCACCTCATCGATGACCTTATCCAGCAATGCTGTCTTGGCATTGTCCCGGCGCCAGTTCTCATCCATCTCGGGATAGATCATCTGCCCGCCGATTAGCCCGTCACTCATCATGCTGCCCATGGTGTTGATCACCTCGATGGCGCCGCGCTCATCCAGGGCACCGGCCAATGCCAAGGCGATATACCAACCCATGGAGTTACCGGTCACCGCCACTATCTCAAAGCGCTCGCGATCGATATCCATGAAGTCGGCCATGGCGCAGGCATAGATGAGGGCAGAAGCATTCTCCCCCGGCGTATGTAGCTTGAAGGAGTACTTCCCCTGGCCATCGAGGTCGGCGATCGGCCGCTGACCCAGGTCGCGTCGATAGGCATCGATCGCCTCGATAAAGCCGGACTTATCGCCGTGGTATCTGGCGAGATAGCCGAGCTCCTCCTTGTTGTAGCATCCTCTTCCCGGCGCCACCACCAAGGCTCTTAGCTTGCCTGTCGCACTACCCGCATGATCGCTCTTCATCATCTTAGCTTCCTGTGTCATAAGGCTTGTCTCACTCCCGCATCCTGGATGGTTTCACTGCCCTCATCGTCAACGGCGTGCTCGCCAACCAGGGCCTGCTCACCAACCAAGGCCAGTGCGGCCTCGACAATTTGCGAGCGACTCGGCAACGGCAGAGTCGCCGCCTCGGCCAGTGGGATAAAGCAATCCTCGGCGGTGAGCCTGGCCATCTGCGGCGCGAGATCCCCCAAACGCTCATGGACGCTGGTCACTATCGCCTCGCTTACCGAGCCACTGCGGCGGCACTCATCGACGATCAGCAGGTGTTCGCACTCGCTCACCGCCGCGATGATCGCCTCCTCGTTGAGGGGGATGAGATAGCGCAGATCGATCACCCGACAGTCGATGCCGAGCCCAGACAGCTCGCGCTCGGCCTGACGACTGAGATAGTAGCCGTTGCCATAGCTGAGAATGGCCAGCGTCTTACCCTTGCCATAGACCCCCAGCTCACCATAGGGCAGGGCTTTGGCCTTTTCCTGAGGACAATATTCATGACTCCAGAGGCCATCGCCCTCCTCATGGAGATCCCGCGTCATGTAGAGTGCAATTGGCTCTAAGAAGATCACCAGTCGCTGCTCCTGTTCGGCCAGTCGCACGCATTCCCGCAGCATCCCCATGGCATCGGCGCCGTTGGAGGGACAGGCCAAAATAAGGCCGGGAATGTCGCGAAACACAGCCAATGAGTTGTCGTTATGGAAATGGCCGCCGAAGCCCTTCTGATAACCCAGGCCGGCGATGCGGATCACCATGGGATTAGTAAATTGACCGTTGGAGAAAAACGGCAGAGTCGCCGCCTCGCCGCGGATCTGATCCTCGGCGTTATGGACATAGGCGAGAAACTGGATCTCAGGAATCGGCAGCAGGCCGTTGTGGGCCATACCTATGGCCAGGCCTAAGATTGAGGTCTCATCGAGCAAGGTATTGATCACCCGGTTGGGACCGAAACGCTCCACCAGGCGCGAGGTCACATGATAGACACCGCCCTTCTTGCCCACATCCTCACCGCAGACCACTATGTTCTGTTGACGCGCCATCAACTCGGTGAGTGTCATGTTGATAAGCTTACCCATGTGCAACGGTTTACCCAGAGAATTTTTGTCCGCACTAAAGAGCTGAGCGAAGGCCTCATCGGTCAGGTTATGGTGAGTCAGCGGCTTGTCATTGACGGGCGGAATCACCGCCGCCATCGCCGCCTTGGCGCTGGTCAGCTTTGGCCGCTCAACCGCCACCTTGGCAATCGCGGCGATGCGCGATTTGAGCGTTTGATACTGGTTGACTATCTCGTCCGGAGTCATCAGCTTGGCTTCGATGATCTGCTTGGCACTGAGCAGCAGCGGATCCTGAGCCTCGTTATCGAAGATCTTCTGTTTGCTGAGGTAGGCTATTTCGGCGTCGCTGCCGGCATGGCCCATCAGACGCACGGTTCTGACATGCAAGAAGACAGGCTTGCGCTTGACCCTGGCATACTCTGCCGCCTGACGGCTGACCCGGTAACAGTCCAGCAGATCCCGCCCATCACAGTAGAAATACTTGATACCGGCGCGATCTTTAAAGTTGGCGGCTATCCAGCCGTTTGGGGTCGCGGTAGAGATACCTATACCATTGTCTTCACAGACAAACAGCAGCGGCAGCGGCACCTGCTGGTAAGCGGCCCAACCGGCGGCATTGATCGCCGTCTGCGCGCTGGCATGGTTGGCCGAGGCGTCACCGAAGTTACAGAACACCAAGCTGTCTTCGGGCAAGAGGCTGTCGATATCTAGCCTATGCGTCAGCGGAATGCTCAGGGCCGCCCCCACCGCCTTGGGCAGATGCGAGGCTATGGTGGAGGTCTGCGGCGGTATCATCAGCCGCTTACTGCCGAGCACCTTGTGACGGCCGCCGGAGATAGGGTCTTCGCTGGAGGCGGCAAAGGAGAGCAGCATGTCCCACAGTGAGGTCTCGCCGGGCACCTGGCGCGCCCTCTCTATCATAAAGGCCGCACTGCGATAGTGCAGAAATGCCATATCGGTCGGGCGCAGCGCCGCGGCGCAGGCGGCGTTGCCTTCGTGGCCCGAGCTGCCTATGGTGTAGAAACCCTGATTGCGGGCGCGCATCTTACGGGACTCGAGATCCAGCAGGCGGCTCTTCATCTGTGACTCGAAGATGCCGACGAAATCGGCGTCACTGAGCCCCAGGCGGGTGTGGCACCAGCCCTGCTCTATCTCCAGGAAATCTTGCTGTGATACTCGTTCGACAAATTGCCTGTCGAGGGCAATAGCTCTATCTTCCAAGTTGATCTACCTCAATTGGGCGCAACAAGGCCTATACCACAGGCGTTCATTCGGCCGCTGCGACGAGAAGGCGGAGCGACGCCGTCGCTCCGAGCTGAAGGAGAAGGATTACCCGAAGGCCTGGATGCCAGTCTGCGCGCGGCCCAGGATGAGCGCATGAATATCATGGGTGCCTTCGTAGGTGTTGACGGCCTCGAGGTTCATCACATGGCGGATCACATGAAACTCGTCGCTGATGCCGTTGCCGCCGTGCATGTCGCGGGAGGTACGGGCGATCTCCAGCGCCTTACCGCAAGAGTTACGCTTGATGAGAGAGATGGCCTCGACGGGCAGCGCGTCCTGATCCATCAGGCGACCGGCCTGCAAGCAGGCAAACAAGCCTGTGGTGATCTCTGTCTGCATGTCCGCCAGCTTCTTCTGGATCAGCTGAGTGGCCGCCAACGGGCGGTTAAACTGAATACGGTCCAGGCTGTATTGACGCGCCGCGTGCCAGCAAAACTCTGCCGCCCCCAGTGCGCCCCAGGCGATGCCGTAGCGGGCCTTGTTGAGACAGCCAAACGGCCCCTTGAGTCCCTCGACGTTAGGCAGCAGCGCCTCTTCACCCACCTCGACGTTGTCCATCACTATCTCGCCGGTGATAGAAGCTCTAAGGCTGAACTTACCCTCAATCTTAGGTGCGCTCAGCCCCTTCATCCCCTTCTCTAGGATGAAGCCACGGATCACACCGTCGAGCTTGGCCCACACCACAAACACATCGGCGATAGGCGAGTTAGTGATCCACATCTTGGCACCATTGAGACGATAGCCGCCGTCGATACGCTCGGCGCGAGTCTTCATCCCACCGGGATCTGAGCCCACATCCGGCTCGGTCAGACCGAAACAGCCCACCCACTCGCCGGTTGCCAGCTTAGGCAGATATTTCTGACGCTGCGCCTCGTTGCCATAGGCATAGATGGGGTGCATCACCAGGGAAGACTGCACGCTCATGGCGCTGCGATAGCCGCTATCGACCCGTTCAATCTCGCGGGCCACCAGGCCGTAACTGACATAGTTAGCGTTGGCGCAGCCATAGGCCTCAGGCAGGGTCGCCCCCAGGAGTCCTAGCTCACCCAGTTCATTCATGATCTCACGGTCGAAATGCTCGTTGCGATTGGCCATCAATACCCGGGTCATCAACTTCTCTTGGGCATAGTCGTGCACCATGTCGCGGATCATGCGTTCATCTTCGCTAAGCAACGCATCGAATTGCAGTGGATCTTGCCAATCAAATTTCACTCGAGCCATGAGTCTGTTCCTTGCTGTCATTTATTGTTTTGGTTGCAGCTGGTGACTAATTCACCACTTGCTAATTCGACTAGCATAGGCATAATTTATCCGTAGGAAAAATATTCTTTTTGTTTAGCTTGCATAATTATTTCCTATATCTTACGTAAGCGTAAAGATGAGTCCCAACACTATCCTAAGAGCCTAGCCATGAACCTCAGAGCCCTAAGCTACTTTGTCGCCGTCTACGATAAGGGCACCATCAGCGCCGCTGCCAAGCAGTGCTATATCGCCCAGCCCTCTATCTCCTCGGCCATTCGCCAGCTCGAAGACGAGCTCAACACTCAGCTGTTCCAGCGCCACGGCAGAGGAGTTAGCCCCACAGAGTCGGCAGAGCGCCTCTATCCCCTGGCTCAGCGGCTGCTGAACGAGTCCAAGGCGATCGCTTCGCTGTTTAATACCCCGGAGCAGCGCCAGCCCTTCAAACTTGGGCTGATCAACTCCCTCGGGGTGCAGCGCATGAGCATGCTGCTCAAGGATTTTAGCCAGGCCTGCCATGATATGGAGCTCACCCTGGTCGAGGCCAACGAGCCCTGCGACGCCCGCATCATCACCACCAGTCAGCTAAAGTCGGACGAAGTGTTTCAGCCCATCTGGCATGACGACTATCTGCTGGCGATCCCCTCGACCATGAGCCTGGCCCTGAAGAAGGAGATCCGCCTGCAGGATCTTAGCGGCCAGCCCTTCATCCACCGCGCCCCCTGCGAGGCACTGGCGGATCTGCAGCAGCTGATGGATCTCGAGGGGATAAAGATGCAGATCCGCGCGCGGATCCAAACGGTAGAGTACGCGGTAGGCTTGGTAGCGGCCGGGGTCGGCATCGCCCTGGTGCCCGCCCTGCCAGTATTGATGGAGCAAAGTAACATCATCTATAAGGCGATTGGCGATCTTCAACTCAGGCGCACCGTCGGTCTGGCCATGCAAAGAGAAGGTGAGCGCACCGAGCAGCAGAAACAGTTGCAACAAGTCAGCAAACTCTATAGCTAAAAGGGATCACAGCGGCGTACTCACCAGGAAACATCTCGCCAAAGCTTAATCAACACTAGGCGTGAAGCTGTATCATTTTGCATCAGCAGCAGCGAAAACGCTGTGCATATATGACGTAAATGGTAATCTTTTGCTCAGACTCCTGTTTGACCCGATATTAGTGTATCTATACCCATGAAGAACAAGCTGCTGACAAGCCTACTTACCTCTTTGCTCCTCTGCTTCGCCGTACAGGCCGAAGAGCAGAAAGTTTGTCATATGGATGATGAATGTGTCGAAGTAGGCCAGTGGCAACTTGGCCTGGCGCTAGGCTATGGTGAGCGTAGCAACCCTGTCCGCGACTACGACGATATCCCCATCTACCTGGCACCTACCCTGGCCTACTATGGTGACAGATGGTTTTTCGACAATGGCAATCTGGGTTACACCCTGGCGGATGAGGAGCTGTTCAGCGTCAACCTGACCACCAGCTTCAGCAGCGACAGCGCCTATTTCTACCGTTGGGACCCGTCGAACATCTTTATCTCTGGCACCAGTCAGCTCAGCTCAACACCATCGGCATTTACCTCGCGTTTTCAAGCCTTTGGTGCCGAGCCCGAGCCGGTTTTTAACGAGCTGGAAGACAGAAAATTTACACTTCTTGGCGGAGCAGAAGCGTTTATTTACACACCAATGGGTATAATCAACCTCGCCCTGGCCCACGATCTTTTCGACGTGCACTCCGGCATGGAGGCCAAGGTGAAGTGGCTCTACAACCTATCATGGACCGACTGGAAATTTGAATTCGCCGCAGTGGCTAACTGGAAGAGCGAAGAGATCATCAACTACTATTACGGCGTACGTCCAAGTGAGAACACCTATTGGAGTGAACGCTACCGTGCCGGTTCTGGCACTAATTTAGGATTAGAATTGACGACACAATACATAATGAGTGAGCACTGGGAATTGCTCTTCCTGGTACGCTATACCGACTTGGCCGATGAAATCACCGCCAGTCCGCTCGTCACAGAAAGTTACACCAACACTTACTTTATCGGCACTGCCTATAGGTTCTAAGGTTAGTGTTTTCAATGACTTTTAAGCTGATACAGGCAACCCTTGTCATCATTTTACTGTGTAACATTACCTATGCCGCGGGCCAAGAGTCTACGGCCAGCTTGTCGTTGTCACCCCAATTTTGCATCACGGCCGATGTCGAGCAGAGCTGTGAAATCGAGTTGGTACTAAACTGGGAGACCTCCTATCCCCAGGTAGTTTGCATCATGTCGGATCATAACGAGCTGGAGAAGTGGTGCGCCGACTCGCCCAATACCCATTCACTCACCCTGAAGGTTGAGACACAAAAAGATATTCAATTTGTCATGATAGACAAAGAAAGCCACCAAACCTTGGCCGGCGTAAAATTAAAAGTTACCCCTACTTCGGCGCCTCAGGTGAGACGTCGTTATCGCAACCCCTGGAGTCTATTCTAATGACAGAATCTCAATCGACCCATAGAGTCTTGCTCGTCGAAGACGATATTCGTCTGGCAAACCTGATTGTGGATTATTTAAAGTCGCATGGAATGCACGTGGAAGTTGAGCGTCGCGGTGATACCGTATTGACCCGACTGATCAACTACAAACCAGATATCATCTTGCTCGATATCATGCTGCCAGGGATGGATGGCCTTACCCTTTGTGAAAAACTGCCCGACTACTTCGCCGGCCCAATCCTGCTGATGAGCGCACTGGGTTCCAACGAAGATCAGATCAAGGGGCTAGAACTGGGCGCCGACGACTATGTGGTCAAGCCGGTAGATCCTGCCCTGCTTATCGCCCGCATCAACAATCTGCTGCGCCGCACCGCCAAGCCGCCACAGGCAGAATCTCACTGCCTGAGTTTCGGCAAGCTGAGCATAGATCCCCACACTCAGGCGATTCGCCTTGGCGATCTCGAGGTGGATCTCACCAGCCATGAGTTCGAACTCCTCTGGCTGCTAGCTTCACAGGCGGGCCAGGTACTGAGCCGCCAATATATCTATCAATACCTGCTCAACATCGACTTCGATGGAAAGGACAGGAAGATCGACGTGCGTATCTCACGGCTGCGTAAGAAGTTAGGTGACAATATCGAAACCCCATTTAGAATTAAGACGGTATGGGGTCAGGGATATCTGTTCGCCCCAGAAGCCTGGAACAACTAACGGAGCTGCGTTGAAACGACTCTTCATCAGCCTATACCTGCTACTGAGCCTCAGTTTTCTCGGTATAGGCTGGACCTTAGACAGCATCTGGCAAAGCAATGTCGACGATAGCGGTGTCCAGGATGCGCCGCTCATCGCCTTAGCCCAGCTGATCGGCAAGCTGCCAGAGAGCCAGCGCGAGGCGTTTCTCGCCGAGCTTAGCACCCAACAAAGCTATCCCCTCAGGCTACTGCCTAAGACACAGGTGGCGGTCAATCTGGATGATTCACTCGCTCGCGACAGCGTCCTGGTCACGGCGCCGGACGAACAACACGAGCTGCATTTTATTCAAGTTGATGACCAACAGATTCTGATGGCCGGCCCCATAGAGATAGATCCCAGGGAGCAGCTACGCGGCCTGTTTACCCTCTTCTTCTACCTCTCCCTGGCACTGGTCGCGCTGATCTGGGTCTGGCCCCTGTCACGGGATCTCAAGACCTTGCGCCTGGCGACCAAGGCATTTGGTCAGGCCAAGTGGGACACCCAGATTCAACTCTCCAGCCGCTCTCAGGTGCAGCCGCTGGCCAGCACCTTCAACGAGATGGCGCGCCACATCAGCGCCCTGATAGAGAACCAGAAGCATCTCTCAAACGCCGTCTCCCACGAGATCAGAACGCCCCTGGCCCGGCTCAAGTTTGCCCTGGCCCTGGTGCCCCAATACTGCGCGCCGGACTCTGATCCCGCCCAGCGACAGGCGTTTCTCGACGAGATGCAGCAGGATGTCAAAGAGATGGAGACCCTGCTGCAGGAGCTGCTGACCTACGCCAGCCTGGAGTCTCAGCAGCAGGACCTGGAATTTGAGTGCTGTGAGCTGACCCGGCTCACTCAGCAGACCATCAGCCGGCTGCAAAACCGCCACAGCATTCCGATTTATTTTGACGAGCAGACGCCTGAGCTAAAGGTAATGGGCGACCCGTCGCTTATCGAGCGGGCGCTGCAAAACCTGATCATCAACGCCCAGCGTTTCGCAAAGAGTCATATCACTATCGCCATCCGTCAGGACAACAAATCGGTACAGCTAGAGGTAATGGACGATGGCCCGGGCATCGCCGCCGTGGATCAGGAGAAGATCTTCGAGCCCTTCTATCGCAGCAAAGTAGTACAGAACGGCAATAAGGGGCATGGCCTGGGACTGGCCATCATCAAGCGCATCATGCATAAGCACAATGGCCGGGTGTCGCTGGCCAGCGAGCCTGGCAACACGGTATTTACCCTGAGCTGGCCCAGGGTGAGTACGAACAGACTAAGAAAATAGCAGGCGGAAAACGGGCTTAAACGAGTAAGTGGTATGTTGATGAGGACGAACTCGACATTGGGTTAACGCCAGCCGAGATCATTCGGCATCGATGTCGAAGTCCAGCGATTGGGTGGCGGCGGCGCGCTCCTCCAAGATAGCCGTCTTCTTAGCCTTCAATAGCGCCAGGCGACGACGGCGATGGCGCTGCTTACACAGGCGGATCACCTCATTTTTCTGGGCGTCGGAGAAGTTCAGCCAGTTGAAGCGCTCCTCTCTGCTACGCAGGCAGCCCTTGCAATAGCCCCTGGCGTCTGTCTGACAGACACCGATACAGGGACTGGGGATCTCGAAAAACTCTAACTGTTCCATGGGGGCTGGCCACACCTAATTATCTATGTCATCTTGAATTCGGGCTCACATAAGGGGACGCTAAATGAGCCTATAGTTAAAACATAACCTAATTCTCGGTAACTGGCTAAACTTTATTCATATCGCTACACTAAAAACTCTAGTATAAATAAGCTGATAGCTGAATTTATGATTATTTCACAGGAAGCCCCATGAACTCACTACGCCTGCTCATCCTCACAATCGCCGCCTTGCTGCTGGGCGCCTGTGCCAGCAAACCCACCACAGATTACGATACCCAGTATGATTTTGACTCGCTCAAGCGTTTCACCCTGCAGAGACCGGCCAATATCGGCGACCCCCTCAGCACTGAGCGGATCGATAGTGCCATCGTCGACAGCCTGACACAGCGCGGCTACAGTCAGGTCGCCGATCAATCTCAGTTTATGGTGACCTATGGCTTTAAGGTGGTGGACAAGCCCAAGAGCTCTGGTCTCTCAATCGGCCTGGGCACAGGTAGCTGGGGCAGCTCTGGCGGTGTTGGTGTGGGCACCAGCGTCGGCGTACCTTTAGGTAGCGACAGTGCCAAGATGCAGATCATCCAGATAGATATCGTCGACAGCGCCAGTAACAAGCTGATCTGGCGCGGCAGCGACAAGTTTGATTACGATGACGGCGGCGAGAAGAAGGCCAAAGAGACCCGGGAAACCGTGAACAAAATTCTCTCTCAGTTTCCCCCTAAGGCCCAATAATCACCCCGGGCACTATTGATGGGCGTTGACCGTACGCCCCTTTGCCCAATCACGCAGCGCGGCCAGCTTTTCCCGCATCACCACGGACAGGGGCCGCGTCTTCATCAACTCACCCAACAGCAGCTGCTGTGACACGCACTGCTCCAGCGCCCGCGCCGTGTAACGGGCCGAGATGATCGCCTGCTCTATCTCGGCGCCGGAGAAGCCTTGACTGGCCTGTGACAGCTTGGCCAGATCAAAATTGAGCGGGTCCAACTGACGACGTTGCAGATGGATCAGAAAGATCGCCTGGCGCACGCTATCGTCGGGCAGATCCACGAAAAAGATCTCATCCATCCTGCCCTTACGCATCAGCTCCGGTGGCAAGGCGCTGATATCGTTGGCCGTGGCCACCAGAAACACCTCAGATTTGCGCTCGGCCATCCAGGTGAGCAGCGCGCCGAGTATCCGCTTAGAGGTGCCATCGTCGCTACTGCCGCTGCTGAGTCCCTTCTCTATCTCGTCTATCCACAAGACACAGGGGGCCATGAGGTCGGCCAGCGCCAGGGCGTTACGCAGATTCTTCTCGGTCTCGCCAATATACTTGTTATACAGCGCCGACATATCCAGACGCAGCAGGGGCCGCTGCCACATGCCCGCCACCGCCTTGGCCGCCAGGCTCTTGCCGCTGCCCTGTACCCCCAGCAGCAGAATCCCCTTGGGATGATCCACCCGCCCCTCAGCACTCGATGCAGGGCTACGCTGGGACAGCCATTTCTTCAGGTTATGCAGGCCGGCCACCTGAGAGAAGTCACTGGTGTCATATTCGAACTGTAATACTCCTTCCATATCCAGCAACTTAAATTTGCCCTGGTTGATCCTATCGACATCCGAGTGGGTGATCGCGCCGTCATCCACTATCGCCTTATGGGCCAGGCGGCGGGCATCGTCGAAGGTCAGCCCCCTGAGGTTCTCCGCCAGCTTGATCACCGCATCATCGTCGACACTCTGCAATAAGCCATCGGCACGGGCCCTGTCTATCTGCTCGTAGATGAGGTTCTGCAGCTGCGCCGTATCTGGCAGCGAGATGGAGAAATGGGCACAGTAGCGTTTGATCTCGGGCGGAATGTCGAAGGCATGACTCACCAGGACTATGGTATGTTTCAGCGCCTCATACTCCAGCGCGATCTCCTTGAGCAGGCGCACATTCTTGGGGGCGTTGTCGACGAAGGGATGAAAGTCACACAACACATAGATCCCCTGCTGACTGCTAGACTTGATCTGCCCCAGGATCTCGGTGGGATCTGTGTTGAACTTCTGGGTCCCCATCTTCACATCGGCGCGGGTCAGCCCCTGGGTGATGCTCCAGGTGAACAGCGGCTGATATAAGATGGTCGACACCCGCTTTAGCAGCTCGATCACCCGGTACTCTTCATAGGTTTCTATCACCACTATGGGGGTGTTTGAGCGCAGGACGGCGGTGAGGTCCCTGATATCTTGCATAATCATCCTTAGAAAAATAGTGGGTCGCCAGGCACAATACTCGCTTAATCGGCCAGGGGACGGCATCAGCTATTGATACCCCACAAGCCGGGGAATTACAATCTCAGAGGTAATGGGCGGCACATTTCGCCGCAGCAGTGATCCCAAGGGGGCTCACTGGCGTAGAAATAGATCGCTATTGCAAAATGTCTCTAAGCGTATCAATTCAGGCTATAGTCCTAGCACGCCCTTGTCGCCAAGTTAGTGCGTAGTTAATCTATTTGTTCGTAATCTAAAGGTGTCCAGATGTTTGGTTTTAATCGAAAAAAAGCGCTAATCCCACAGGATAAGGACTATCAGGCTCTGTGTGACGATAGTCAGATGCTTAGGGCGATTCGCCAGAGCGCGCCTTTTATCGAGTTCACCATAGAGGGGAAAATATTATCGGCCAATCAGCAGTTTCTCTCCGCCATCGGCTATAGACTCGAAGAAATACAGGGTCAACACCATAGGCTGCTCTGCAGCCCGTCACTGGCAAGCAGCGCCGCCTATCGCACCTTCTGGCAAAACCTCGCCAGGGGCGAGGCCAATCACGGCACCTTTCAGCGCCAACACAAGGATGGCTCACCAATCTGGATAGAGGCCACCTATGTGCCGGTTGCCGACGACACGGGGCGCATCACTAAGGTGGTCAAGATCGCCAGCGACGTTACCCAGGAGAAACAGCAGGCAGAGCGACAGGAAGCGATATTCGATGCCTTAAATAAGTCTCTGGCTTATATCGAGTTTACCCCGCAAGGGGAGATCATCAACGCCAACGCCAACTTTTGTAGCGCCATGGGCTACTCGCTCGAGCAATTAAAGGGGCAACACCACCGCCTCTTCTGCACCGAGGCCTTCATGCGCCAGCACCCCGACTTCTGGGCCGATCTCGCCAAGGGGCGTTTTCAGTCCGGCCTGTTTGAGCGCGTCACCAGACAGGGACAAGCCATCTGGTTAGAGGCCACCTATAACCCGGTATTCGATGATGCAGGACGGGTCGTGCGAGTAGTGAAACTGGCCAGCGACATCACCCCGCGCATCTTGCATCAGCAAGCGGTACAGGAGGCGTCACAACTCGCGCACCAAAGCGCAGTAGAAACCGTAGAGATCACCGGCCAGGGGGCAAGCACCTTGAGCGCCGCCACCAGCCTGGCCAATGAGATCGATGGTGCGGTAGCCGATGCCACAAGGCTGATGGGCGAACTGGCGCAGCAGTCGCAGCAGATCAGCCAGATAGTGCACACTATCGCCAAGGTAGCGGATCAGACTAACCTTCTGGCGCTGAACGCCGCCATCGAGGCGGCCCGCGCCGGCGAACAGGGCCGTGGTTTTGCCGTAGTTGCCGACGAGGTACGTAACCTAGCGGCCAACACCTCCAATGCCACCCAGGATATCGAGCGCATCGTCGCCCGCAACAGCGAGCTGACCCAAGTGTCTGAGCAGGGGATGCAATCGATTCAGCAGAAGGTCTCCCTCTCCAATCAACAGCTGGCGGCCACCCAAGCGTTGATCGACGAGATCCGCCGCGGGGCGCAGCAGGTAGCAGATACGGTCAATGGCCTGGTCAGCAAAGAATAATCTCTTATGATTTACATTGAATAGACAGCTAAGCCCAAGAAAACAAAGCGCCAGTAACAAAGCACCAGTAAAACAAAAGGCCCACCATGGGGCCTTTTAATGACGATTTATAATCTAGCAAGTAAGGGTTAGTGGAACAGGTAGTTCAACCAGCCCTGCATCCGCAATAACACCTTACGCATCACAGCCACATGGGAGAAATGCTCGGTATAGACGGCCGCCTGACCCGAGACCCCGGCAGGGAAATTACGTTTCGCCTCGTGATCATCGAGCTCTATCAAGACGATGGCACGCCCCCTGGGCAGCAGCGCCATGGAGGAGATGAGCGCCCCCTGAGACTGAAACTCGCCCTCGGCCATGGCTGGCAGCACCTTGGCCACCCGCCCCTTAAACACCTGACCCGGCGCGGCGTCCAAGATCATCTCGGCTTCATCTCCCTCCTTGAGTCGTAGCAGAGAGTTTTGCCAGAAGGCGCCGGCAAAGTAGCGATCCTCATCGGGAATAAAGCTCACCAGAGAGCGCAGCGGCATAGGCACTGCAATCACCCCGGGGCGCAGTGCCATCTGAGTCACTATGCCATCGGCAGGTGCCCGCACCACAGTGTGCTCGAGATCGTACAGCGCCTTATCAAGCTCGGCCCGAATCCCGGCCACCTTGGTATTGACGCCATCGACGTTGGACTCATAGGCGAGCCTGACTCTCAGCTCCTCGGATCGCGCCGCGGTGAGCTGTGCCTCTGAGGCCATGTAGAGTTGGCGCTTGTTATCCAGCTCAAGCTCGGTGAAGGGCGAATTGGCCCCGCCGCGCTTACGCCCCTTCTCATACCGCTCGAACGCCGACTTGGTGCGGTCTCTGTCCGCCGTGGCGCGCTCCACGCTGGCCTGCGCCGTCTGCCAGGCAGCCTCCAACTGAGGCACCTCAAGCTCGGCCGCCGCCAGGGCCGCGCGTTTTTGCATCACCACCGCCTCGAAGGGGGCGGGATCGATACGAAACAGCACATCCCCCTTCTTCAGGGGCACATTGGGTTTGGCCTCGACGCTGGTCACCAGGCCGCGCACCGCAGGGTTAATGGGCACGGTCGCAAATACCTGACGGGCATAGGGGGTATAAGGATGGTTGTAGTTCATCAAGAGCACCAGGGCGCCGACGAGCACTATGCCGCCGAGGATCGCCGTAGGCACTGTCCATTTATTGAGCGGGATCTTGAAGGTCTTAAAGATGGCGATGCAGATGGCGGTATAGGTCAGAATGAGTAGCAGATCCATCTTATGACTCCTTCTCTTGATCGTTGGACGGCGTTTCGACCACATGCAGGGCCTTTTGTCCGCCTTCGATAGCTGTGAGTCGCTGCTCAAGCTGGACTATGGTCTGATTGAGCTGTTTCACCTCATCTTCAAGTGCCAGCTCGCGCTCGACCACCTTGTTGAAACCCCAGCCCCTGTCCTCGCGATACAGGGTCGCCCAGATCCACAGGAAGGGCCAGATGGCATGCAGGGTAAACAGGCTCACCCAGCCGGCAACATGCAGGGCATCTTGCTGCGGATGATTACGCTTCTTGGCTATCTCATAGGGAATGTCGTGGATGACGATCACCCCATAAAACAGGAAAACGGCGACAAAGATGATGACGCCTAACGCAAAGTAATCCAGAAACACGGCTCTCTCCTTACTCTTATTTAATCCATTTAACAGGCGGTGCACCACCCCATTGAAACTGGCGCAAACGAGCGAATCTCGCAACATTAACTTAACTATACTAGTCATAAATTGCTGATATTTCTTTTCTAATTGGCGTCAGAATCTTGATCGAGTACACACTTGTCGGCGCAAAGGGTCTGCTTATTCCAGTGGACGGGGTAAGATAATCGCCAAATAACCTAAGTTGGGCGAACGACCCACTCAAGATAAAAAGGTACCCACACCATGATAGGCACCCCCTATTCACGCGGCGCGCTGCGCGCCATGCTGCTTGGCTGCGGCGAACTTGGCAAAGAAGTTGCCATCGAACTACAACGTCTTGGCGTCGAAGTGATAGGCGTCGACCGCTATCCCAACGCCCCGGCGATGCAGGTCAGTCACAGATTTCACGTGATCAACATGCTGGACGGCGAGGCCCTGCGCGCCATCATAGAGCAGGAACAACCTCACCTGGTGATCCCCGAGATCGAAGCCATCGCCACCCAGACTCTGGTTGAGATGGAGGCCCAAGGCCTTAAGGTGATCCCAACGGCCAAGGCCGCCCAGCTCACCATGGATCGCGAGGGCATACGCCGCCTGGCCGCCGAGACGCTGGGGCTACCCACCTCGCCCTATTTCTTCTGCGACACCCAGGCAGAATTTGAGCAGGCGGTCGCAGACATAGGACTGCCCTGTGTCGTCAAACCTGTGATGAGCTCGTCGGGTAAGGGCCAGAGCATCATACGTAGCGAGGAGCAGATCCTCGCGGCATGGCGTTATGCCCAGGAAGGTGGCCGCGCCGGTGGTGGCCGGGTGATTGTCGAAGGCTTCGTGCCCTTCGACTATGAGATCACCCTATTGACCGTCAGTGCCGTCAATGGCATCCACTTCTGCGACCCCATCGGCCACCGTCAGGAAGATGGTGACTACCGCGAGTCCTGGCAACCCCAGGCCATGTCTGATGCCGTGCTCGCCAAGGCGCAGGAGATTGGCCGCAAGGTGGTCGAGGCGCTAGGCGGCTATGGGCTGTTCGGCGTCGAGCTGTTTATCAAGGGAGAGGAGGTCTACTTCTCTGAGGTGTCACCTCGCCCCCACGATACCGGCCTGGTGACGCTTATCAGCCAAGATCTGTCTGAGTTCGCCCTGCATGTGCGCGCCATCTTAGGTCTGCCGATCGCCAACATAGTGCAGCACGGTCCATCGGCCTCGGCGGTGATCCTGGCAGAAGGCAGCAGTCACAACATAGGCTATCAGGGGATGGCACAGGCACTCGTTGAGCCCAACACCCAGCTGCGCCTGTTCGGCAAGCCAGATATCGACGGTCGCCGCCGTCTCGGCGTCGGCCTGGCCCGTGGCAACACCATCGATGAGGCGATCGACAAGGCGCTTAACGTAGCTAAACAGGTCGAGGTGATTCTGGATTAATCCACAAAAACCAGCGCCTTGCTGGATTAAACCAGCAAAGCGATGACAAAAAGGGCGCCTCTTCTCATGAATCAGGCGCCCTTTGTTTATCTAGTTAAAACCCCTACCATAGCTAATTCACCAGGTTCACCGGCTGACCCGCCAGATAGCCCTTGAGGTTATCTATGGCTATTGTCAGCAGTTGCTGGCGCGCCTCCCTGGTCGCCCAGGAATTGTGCGGACTGATGCTGATATGAGGCGCGCTCAGCAGCGGATTATCAGCCTGTGGCGGCTCGCTAGAGAGCACATCTACCCCGGCAGCGGCAATCTTCCCCTGCGCCAGGGCATCGGCCAGGGCCTGCTCGTCCACCAGACCGCCTCTGGCCGTGTTGATTAAGATGGCGTTTGGCTTCATGGCGCTGAGCCGCTCTCGATTAATCAACTTCTCGGTGTCCGACGTTAGCGGACAGTGCAGTGAGATGATATCGGCGCAGGCAAAGAGCGCCTCACGCTCGCACCAGCAGACCCCTTCAGGGAGGTCGTGCTTAATAGAAGGCGTGTTGACCAGCACCCGCATCTGAAACGCCTTCGCAATAGTGGCCACCTGCCGACCTATGTCGCCAAACCCCACCAGACCCAGCGTCTTGCCCTTGAGGGATTGTAGCGGTGCCAGGGTAAAGCAGAAATCTGGCGCCTGAGACCAGGCACCGGCCACCACGGCGTTGTGATGGTCCGACAAACGCTGGGTGTGATGAAGAATATGGGCAAACACCATCTGGGCCACCGCATCCGGGCCATAGCCTGGCACATTGGTCACCTTGATCCCAAGCTCGCTGGCGGCGTTGAGGTCCACCACGTTGGTACCTGTGGCGAGCACGCCGATATACTCAAGATCTGGCAGCGCCCTGAGCGCATCGGCGTCGAGCACTGTCTTATTGGTCAGCAGCACCTGTGCCCCCTGAGCGCGATCCAGGAGTTCGGCCGGGGAGGTTCTGTCATAGCAGTGAAACTCGCCCAGCGCCGCGAAGGGCTGCCAGTCGAGATCGCCAGGGTTGAGGGTGTAACCATCGAGTACCACTATCTTCATTAAGACTGCTCTCTTAAGGGTTAAAAGGAGTATTTAAATCCAGCGTTCACCTGGCCCTGCCACATGATATCGGCGCGGATATTCCAGATACAGCGGTTGGCATCACAAAACAGCGCATTGTCGCTGTTGATAAAAGTGGCGTAGCCGCGGCCATCGGCAAACAGGCTGAAGTTGTCGCCGAGCAGGTACTCCACCCCGCCCCCAATTCCCATGGAGAAGCGTGACTCGTCGGAGAAATCCCCCGACGGGCGCATCTGTGTCATGCCGACACTGACGGTAACATAGGGACGCAGGTTGCCCTTGGGGAAATAGAGCGAGCCGCCCAGGTGAGCGTAATCCAGCTCAAGCTTTGCCAAACGGTTGGGGTTGAACATGCCCGAGGCATGCATATCTGTGCTCTGGTGGCTGTAGAGCAGGTAGACATCGCCGGGATCCCGGGTCTTCATCCCCAATATGATGCCATAGTGGCTGGAATCCTTGATGCTGATGTTACCCTGGGTATTGGTGTCTATATCAGTGGCATCGAGGTCACTGGCGCCGAAGCTATAACCACCGAAGGGTGCGACGAAGATATCCGACTCTGCCCAAACAGACTGGGCCCAGAAAGACTGGGCCGCCATCCATGCTAAGAGTCCTGTCAATAAGGTCAGCCTTGTTCGCTTCATCGCCCTCTCCTTTGTTAGATAATCATCTCATGGCGCGGTCTTGCTTTACCCTGTCGTAGGCGGCCTGAATATCCTGCGCCTTCTGTTTGGCCAGCTCCATCATCTCGGCGGGTAACCCCTTGGCAACCAGCTTGTCGGGGTGATGCTCGTTCATCAACTTACGGTAGGCACGTTTCACCTGCTGATCCGAGGCCTGCTCATCCAGACCCAACACCTCGTAGGCATCCTTGATGGAGGTCTGCTGGCGACCATGGCGCTGGAAGTTCACTTCCGCCTGCCAGCGCTTGAGCAGCTCGTCGAGTTGCTCGCGGCTAAAGCCCAGCTCCTGCGCCACGGTTAAGAGTATGGCATGTTCTTTGGCATCTAGCTTGGCGTCCGACAGGGCGGTTTGGATCTGGATCTCCAGAAACATCTGCAGCAGCTCCCGCCGCCCCATGGAGATCAATCTGAAGGTACGCAGCGACGCCTTAAGATCGAAATCGGCGGCCTTGCCCTGGGTAAAGGCCGCCTGGGCCTCACGGCGGGCATCGCCGCTCAGGCGCATCTGATCCATCAGCGCCGTCGCCAAGCGGATATCATGTTCTGTCACCTGACCCGAAGCCTTGGCCACGTGGCCCATCACGGCAAAGGCGGTATTGAAGAACAGCGCCTGACGATCGCTGCCCTTGCCCATCAACTTTTCCACCTCACCGCGCTTCTTGTCATAGAGGTGGCCAAGCCAGAGGCCTATGAGTCCACCTATGATGCGGCCAAACATGAAACCTATGGCAAAACCGAAAAACTTACCCCAAATCTTCATCTAACAACCCTTCACCTAACAACCTTAGTCTTTGATAATGCTGGACCTGTATGTGAGAGTGCAGTCCTTAGCTCGGCGTCCAGTGACTCAAGCCTTGCCAGCGTGCCCACGTCGCACCAGAGGTGAGGATAATGCTCGCCGCCGATCAGCCCCTGCTGCATCTTGGCTCTTAACATAGGCGCCAGGCCAAAGCGGCCACTAGGGGCACCGTCGAAGAAACGCGGATGATAGATGGCCATGCCGGAAAAAGTCAGCTTAGGCTCATCCTCATCATTCACCTTGCCATCCCTCAGGGCAAAATCGCCCTCTGGGTGCTGCTTAGGGTTATCCACTAGCCAGAGATAGGCCTCCTGCTCCCTCATCAGCTCGGCAATCTTTGCCGTATTGAGTGCGGCATCCAGCGCCAACCCCTTAACACTTGGCAAGCTGTCAATATAGACATCACCATTGAGCACCAGAAAAGGCTCATCCCCAAGCAGAGGCAAGGCCTGCTTGATGCCGCCGCCCGTCTCTAACGCCTCTGTCTCTGGGCTGTAGCTGATACTCACGCCCCAGGCGCTGCCATCGCCAAGGCTGGCCTCGAGCTTGTGGCCCAGCCAGGCGTGGTTGATCACTATCTCAGTGATGCCAAGGGCTGCGAGACGCTCTATGTGATAGACGATCAGCGGCTTGCCCACGACTTCTGCCAGCGGTTTAGGCAGGGTGTCGGTCAGGGGGCGCAGGCGTTCACCGCGACCGGCGGCGAGTATCATGGCCTTCATCACAGCGCCTCCGTTTCATTTGTCAGCTGCGACAGCTTGTCGCTCGTCATCTGCGGCATCACCTCTCGCCTTAACCAGGCAACAAACTGCTCAAATTCAGGATATTGCTCCCCTATGTCACACACATAACTTAGAGTCAGCGGAATATCTTTAAGGTAGCCCGGCTTGGCGTCACGATAGTTGAGGCGGCAGAAGATCCCCGCCGCCTTGAGGTGGCGCTGCATCCCCATGAGATCGAACCAACGGCGATACAGGCTCAAGTTCACCTCATCGCCTATGCGTCCCAGGGCACGCATCTGATTATAGTGCTGCTCGAGTAAAGGCTCGACCACGTCGAGCGGCCAGCGCACATAGCAGTCGCGCAGCAAGGAGACGGCGTCATAGGTGATGGGACCTAAGACAGCATCTTGAAAATCGATCACCGCCAGCTCGTCATCACATAGCATGAGATTACGGCTGTGATAGTCCCTGTGCATGCCTACCTTAGGCTGCTGGGCGACGTTATCGATAAGCAGATCGAAACAATTATCGATTATCTGCCGGGTATGGCTGTCGAGACTCAGCTTAAGATGACGTTCGAGCAGCCACTCTACGAAAATATTCAGCTCACGCAGCACGAAGGCGTCATCATAATCGGGCAAGGGCTGCCCCGCCGCCGAGGTGATGGTCTGTAGCTTATCGAGCAGCCCAAGAGCCTTGCCATAATAGTGACCTACGTTGTCTAAGGTCAGCACCTCCAGCAGCTGGGTATCGCCGAGATCCGAGAGCAACAGAAAACCTTGAGACAGATCGGCGGCCTTAACCTCAGGCGCCAGTATGCCATGGTCATGATAGGCGTTTGCGAGGGCGATAAAAGGGGCGACGGGCACCAGATCCGGCGGCGAGTCCATGGCGATAAACGTCTGGTTTGAAAACTGGACACGATAGTAGCGGCGAAAACTGGCGTCACCGGAAATTAAGGAGACTCGCGCCTCATCGCCTAAAGTTCGCGCTATCCATGAATTAAGGGCAAGAAATCTTGGATCTGACAAGGGCACCTCATGGCTCTTAGAAGAAAATTGCTTTATTATAAAGCAAAATAGAAACAGCAATTAAGATGATTCTATCTCTTTTGCTAAGTTGCTTCCCAAGGGGGATGCAACTATTCTCACCGATAACTTGTCTAGACTAAGAAATCACAAAAACGATAAAAGATGCATATCCGTTACTTATTGGCATTGGCGCTACTCCCGCAGCTAGTCTTGGCAGACGAATCGGAAACCACTCCCGCGCCCGGTGCCCAGTGTCTGGTGCTCCCGCCTGTTCCTATTCCTGAGCCCAGCACAGACGAACGTCCCCTAGATCTGCAGCAGATTAAGATCGTTTCCGACTCATCGGCAGCTAAGATGGGGGACAAGGCCAGTTTCCAGGGAGATGTGACCTTCAGCCAGGGCGGCCGCCATATTGCCGCCGACAGCGCGGTACTGGATCAGGCTAACGAGCGCCTGGATGCCAACGGCAACCTGGTGTTCCAGGACAATATGTTTACCGTCACGGCCGACTCACTCAGCGCCGAGATGCGCAGCAACAGCGCCCAACTTAAGGGTGCCCAATATTGGCTCCACGGTCAGCAGATCCACGGCGAAGCGGAAAACCTGGAGATCACCCAAGACAACAACCTGCACCTGTCGAACACCAACTTCACTACCTGTCCGCCGGGCGATAGCTCCTGGCTGCTTGAGGCCGAGACCATCAAGATAGACAGCAGCGAAGAGTGGGGCGAGCTTTGGGATGCCAAGCTCAAGATAGGCGATGTGCCCGTCTTCTATCTGCCCTACATGACAATTCCCGTGTCGGAGAAGCGCAAGTCAGGCTTCCTGTTCCCCTATTTCAGCACCAGCACCACCAATGGTGTCGAGGTGGCGACACCCTACTACTGGAACATAGCGCCAGAGTATGATCTCACCTTTACTCCGCACTATATGTCGGCCCGCGGCCTGTTCCTCAAGTCGGAATTTCGCTATCTCGCCGGCGAGGCCCAGCAGGGGCAGTTGAATGTAGAATACCTGAGCAATGACGATCTGGTGCCCAACCGCGCCGACCGTTACCTCTACCACTGGGAGCATCAGGGGGCCATCGCCGACAACTGGCGAGTACTGGCCAACTTTACCGATGTGTCGGACAACAACTACTTCAACGATCTGCCCTCCGACGTGCTGCGCGCCACCGACAACCAGCTCTCTCGCATAGGCGAAATCGCCTATTTCGAAGATAACTGGGACATGTCAGCCCGGGTGCAGGATATCAAGGTATTGGGTGAAGAAGAGTCTCCCTATCAGGTGATGCCGCAGATAGGCTTTAACTATCGCGCCCCAGGTTTCTGGCAAGGCTTGGACTTCAACCTCATGGGGGAAGCCAGCAACTTTCGTCATAAGGAAGACCAGTATGCCACCGCCAGCCGTCTGCACTTCGAGCCCAGTGTCTCACTACCGATCCACGGGCCGGCTGGATCGCTGACCAGTGAGCTTAAGCTGCTGCAGACCAACTACTGGCAGGACACCAAAAACTACACAGGCACTGAGCCGCTGGACAGCTCGGTGAGCCGTACCCTGCCCCAGGTGCGTATCCACGGTCAGATTAACTTCGAGCGTTTCACCGACTACTTCGATGCCAACTACCGTCAGACCCTGGAGCCACAGTTCCAGTATCTGTATGTCGGCTATGAGGATCAGTCCAACATCGGCATCTATGACACTGCGCTGCTGCAAGAAGACTACTACGGCCTCTTCAGGGATCGCCGCTTCTCGGGTCTGGACCGTATCGCCGACGCTAACCAGATGACACTGGGTTTAACCACCCGTCTATTTGACGACCATAACCTTGAGCGCTTCAAGTTCAGTCTGGGTCAAATCTACTACTTCGAAGACAGCAAGGTTGGCATTACAGATCCTTCACGTCCCAACGAGATCTTTAAGCAGGAAAATACCTCAAACTCAGTGCTGGCGGCGGAGCTCAACACTCAGCTCTACAGCGATTGGTTCTTGAGCGGCGCCATTCAATATGACACCAAAAACAGGAACAACAAGAAGAGTGAGGTCACCCTGGATTTCCGCCCTGGGGTCAACAAGCTGTTGCAGCTCAGCTACCGTTATGTGCCCGATTTAGTTAACAGCAACACCAACGAATCTGTTAATGTGTCGCAAACCGGCTTGCGTACGGCTTGGCCGATCAACGACAACTGGTATATCGTGGGCAACTGGTATTACGATCTCAATGAGAAGCGTAGCGTCGAGACCTACACAGGATTTCAATACGAATCTTGTTGCTGGGCGGTGCGCTTAAGTTATCATTACCGCATTAAAACCAACTATGTGGACAACCTGGATCCCACGTTCAACGACAGGGAGCTGTTCGAAAGCGGCTTCTACCTGAACTTTGTGATCAAGGGATTAGGTGGCTCCGGCCCACTTGGGGTATCGGACATGCTTAACGATGGCCTGTTTAACTATCGCAAGCCGCTCTACCTGAAAAACTAGTTTTGATATTTTAATCGGCTTTGCGCTGAACCTAGATACGGACTTGTAGTCCAATCAGAATAGTCGAATTAGATACTCGGTCGACACCTGTGTCGACCGACCTGAATATGCCAAGGATTTTTGTGGATGAAACCCTGTAAACAACTGATTTTTGCTTTACTTACACTGGCGATGAGCCACGGCGCGATGGCCGAGAACGTGCCCCTGGATAGGGTGACGGTTCAGATCAACGAAGGCATAGTGCTGGAAAGCGAAATCGTCAACATGTTGAAGACAGTCAAAGCCAACGCAAAAGCCGCCGGCCAGTCATTACCTTCTGACAAGGCGCTGCGCACTCAGGTGATCGAGCGTCTGATCGTGACCCGTCTACAGCTACAAATGGCCGACCGCATCGGCCTGCACATAGGTGACCTGCAGCTGGACCAGACAATCGAGAACATCGCCAAGGAGCAGAAGATGACTCCTGAGATGATGCGCGAAAAGGTCGAGGCCGAAGGCATGAGCTGGAGCCAATACCGCGAGCAACTGCGTGAAGAGATCACCCTGGGTGAGATCCAGCGTATTCAGGTACAGCGTCGTATCCAGGTCTCTCCACAGGAGATCAACAGCCTGGTTAAGCTAATCGAAGAACAAGGGATGCAGCAGGTGGAGTACCAGATCGGTCATATCCTGATCGAGGTGCCCAACAGCCCTAACAGCGAACAACTTGAGGCCGCCAGCAGCCGTGCCAACGCCGTGCTCAAGCGCCTACAAGACAATGCCGACTTCAAACAGACCGCCATCGCCTCCTCTTCAGGCCCTAAGGCGCTAGAAGGCGGTATCTGGGATTACATGAACGTCAATGAGATGCCAACCCTGTTCGCCGAGCTTTTAGTCGGCGCCAAGACGGGTGACATCATAGGCCCCGTGCGCAGCGGCGCCGGTTTCCACATCATCAAGGTGATGGATGCCCGCGGCCTGCAGACCAAAGAAATTGACGAAGTACGTTCACGTCATATACTGATCAAGCCGTCGCCTATCCTGTCGGAAGAGCGTGCCAAGGCGATGCTCGACAAGTTTGCGGCCCAGCTGAGAAGCGGCGAAGCAGACTTTGCCACCCTGGCCCGTCAATACAGCGAAGATCCAGGTTCGGCGGCCAAGGGCGGCGAACTCGGCTGGGCAGATCCTACCGTCTATGTACCAGCCTTCGCACAAACATTGGGCGCACTGAAGATCAACGAGATCAGTGAGCCATTCCGCTCTAGCCACGGCTGGCACATAGTGCAGCTGGAGGAGAGACGTAAGACGGATGCGACAGATAAATTTAACACTAATCGGGCTCACCAGCTCATCTTCCGCCGCAAGTTTAATGAAGAATTACAAAACTGGCTGGATGAAATGCGAGCAGAGGCTTACATTGAAGTATTCGATGCCGATTTCAATCGAGGTTAATCATATTGACGACTAAACGCATCGCCATCACACCGGGAGAACCTGCCGGTGTGGGCCCAGACTTAGTCATTCAACTTGCTCAGCGCGCTTGGCCCGCTGAGCTTGTTGTTTGTGCCGACCCCACATTGCTGACCAGTCGCGCCAAACAGATCGGCTTGCCGATCCAGTTGCGACCCTTCCAGCCCAATCAGGCGCCGAAACCGCAGGAAGCCGGCACCCTGACCATAGTGCCCTTCCCCCTAGTAAAAGAAGCTGTGTGCGGTAAGCTCGATGAACAGAACAGCAGCTATGTGATCGACACCCTGGCCTATGCCGGTGAGAAGAATATGAATGGCGAGTTCGACGCCGTGGTGACAGGCCCTGTCCACAAAGGGATCATCAACCAGGCGGGTATCCCCTTCAGCGGTCATACCGAGTTCTTTGCCCATCAGGCCAACTGTCAGGATGTGGTGATGCTGCTCGCAGCCCCTGGCCTGCAGGTGGCGCTGGTCACCACTCATATTCCGCTGGCCTATGTGTCTAAGGCGATCACCCGTGACCGTCTGCATCAGATCATCAAGATCTTGCACACAGATCTGGTGACCAAGTTTGCTCTGAATGATCCTAAGATCTATGTCTGTGGCCTCAACCCCCATGCGGGTGAAGATGGCCACCTGGGCCGCGAAGAGATCGATGTGATCATTCCCGCGCTCAACGAGCTGCGCGAGCAAAATATGAATATCGTCGGGCCACTGCCCGCCGACACCCTGTTTCAGCCTAAATATCTGGAAGATGCCGACGTGATCCTCGCCATGTATCACGATCAGGGACTGCCGGTACTCAAGTCCCAAGGCTTTGGTAGCTCGGTCAATATCACCCTAGGCCTGCCCTATATCCGTACCTCGGTGGACCATGGTACGGCACTGGAGCTGGCCGGCACAGGCAAGGCCGACATCGGCAGTTTTGTCTGCGCGCTAAACAAGGCTATCGAACTAGCCACCAAGAATGAGTCACTTAAAGAGTAGTAATGAGTAATAAAGTACATTTAGGCCACACGGCGAGAAAACGTTTCGGACAAAACTTTTTGACCGACAGCAATGTGATCAACCGTATCGTCGGCGCCATCTCGCCCGATAACGATCACGTGATGGTCGAGATTGGCCCAGGCCTGGCGGCGCTTACCGAGCCGGTAGCCGAAAGCATCGACAAGCTGACCGTGGTCGAGCTGGATAAAGATCTGGTTGAGCGTCTGCAGACACATCCGTTTCTCAAGGACAAGCTGGAGATCCACCAGGGCGACGCGCTGAAATTCGACTTCATGCAGCTGGTCGAAGAAGGCAAGCAGATGAAGGTGTTTGGTAACCTGCCCTACAACATCTCTACGCCGCTGATGTTCCACCTGTTTGAGTTTGCAGAGCATATCGAGAATATGCACTTCATGCTGCAAAAAGAGGTGGTACTGAGATTATCTGCCGCACCCGGTACCAAGGCCTATGGCCGTTTGACCGTGATGGCACAATATTTCTGTCAGGTAATGCCGGTACTCGAAGTGCCACCAGGCTGCTTCACACCGCCGCCAAAGGTCGACTCTGCCGTGGTGAGACTCGTGCCCTACAAAGAGAAGCCCTACCCCTGCAAAGATGTGGATCTGTTGAGACACCTGTGTACTACCGCCTTTAACATGCGTCGTAAGACACTGCGTAACAACCTCAAGCAGTTGTTAAATGATGACGACTTCAGCGCGCTGGGCATTGATGCCAGCATGCGCCCTGAGCAGATCACTGTGCAGCAATATGTCGCCATGGCCAACCATCTGGTCGATAAACGCCAAGCCTAACCGTGACGGAGGCGCTGTGCGCCTCCCACCCGTTAACCTTTAGGGATCCGAATGAAACAACTCGAATCCTCAATCAGGATTGAGGTCAAAACCGACTATATAGAAGAGCAATCTTCGCCCGAAGAAGAGAGATACCTGTTCAGCTACACCATCACCATCATCAACTTAGGGGATGAAGCCGTCACCCTGAAGAGCCGCATGTGGTGCATCACAGACGCCAATGGCCATGAAAGCAAGGTTGAAGGTGCAGGTGTGGTTGGCGAGACCCCCACCATCAAACCTAATACCGCCTACCAGTATACCAGCGGTACGGTATGCGAGACGCCCTTTGCCGTCATGCAGGGCTACTATGTGATGGTGACCGAACAGGGTGAGACCTTCAAGGCGCCCATCGCCCCCTTCCGTCTAGCGGCCCCAGGCCTGCTGCATTAATTCGACACAGCGAGCCGAGAGCATCTATGGCAACATACTTCGTGGGCGACATTCAGGGCTGTTTCGATGAGCTCCAGGCCCTGCTGGCCAAGGTGGACTTTAACCCTTCAAAAGATGAGCTCTGGGTGGTCGGCGACATGGTGGCCAGGGGCACCCAATCCCTGGAGACACTACGTTACCTCAAGGGGCTTGAGGGCTCGGTAAAACCCGTGCTGGGCAATCACGACCTGCATCTGATGGCGCTGCACGGCAAGGTGAAACGCGTTAATCCCAAGGATAACCTGGGCGCCCTGTTAGCGGCGCCGGATCTCAACCAGCTCATCGATTGGCTCAGGCTACAGCCGCTGGCCCGGGAACATAAAACCCATTCGGTTTTGATGGCCCACGCCGGCATTCCGCCCCAGTGGGACGTTAAAACCGCCCTCAAGGAGTCGCGCAAGGTACAGGAGGCGCTGGCAAGAGATGACTATATCGAGCGCCTCATCGCCAAGATGTACACCAACGCCGTCAGTGAGTGGTCACCCGAGACCAAGGGACTCAAGCGCCTTGTCTATACCATCAACGCGTTCACCCGAATGCGCTTTCTCCACGCCGATGGTCGATTAAACTTCGATTGTAAGCTGCCGCCAGCGAAAGGCGAGGAGGAAGGCTTGATCCCCTGGTTTAAACAACCAGGCCGGGCCATGAAAGGCCATACTTTGGTCTTTGGCCATTGGGCGGCCTTGATGGGAGAGGTGAACCAGCCTGGATTGCAAGCACTGGATACCGGGTGCTGCTGGGGACAATATTTAACCCTCTGGCATCTTGAATCGAATCAAAAAATTACCCAAAATAAGTTAAAAAAGAGTTAAACTAGCCCTTAGCTTGGCCGATAAAAAAATAAGCGGAAATCACCGCCCTGCCCTGAGAATATGTTATGTAATTAGGGATATAACAACAAAAACCGGAGTGCCCTATGAAATTGAATGTCGCCACTCGAGTCATCGGTGGATTTAGTGTCGTCACCTTACTGCTTATCGTCTTAGGTGTGGCGTCCCTGGTCACCAACGACAACATCAAGAGCAGCACCCTCGTTTTGCAAGACCTGAGCCTTCCCGCCCTGAAGAGCAGCAATGGCCTGACACAAAATCTTGCACTACAGGAAAAACAGCTACTGGTGGCCTTCCATAGCAAGCAATCCAAAGAGCTACCTCAGGTTCGCAGCCAATTCACCAGCCTCAGCAAAGGCTTTATCACAGAGCTGGATCAACTCAATCGCATCATTCAGGGCCACGAGGATAATCTTGGCGGCCAGATCAAGTCACTCAGAGCCAACTACCAGTCGTTCAACGACAACAGCCTCAAGATGATGCAGGCAAGAGAGCAGTCGCTGCAGACTCAGGAGTCTTTGGTCGACAACCTGGAAAATCTCGAAGCTGCCGCCGATGATACCGCATCACTACTACTGGACCTTATCGATCTGGAGACGAGCGAAGATCCCACAGAGCGTGAAATTGCCGCCACGGCCAGTAACATAGACAACAGCTTCAGCAACCTGATCACCAGCAGTTATGACCTGGTCAATGCCAAGGAGAAATCCAAGTACGAGACCATTCTCAAGGAACTGGACTACATCATCAGCGAAGCGCAAAACAAGCTGGAGTATGTAAGCCGTCACTGGGAAGGCGTCATCGACCAAGAGATGCTGGACAATATCAACGCAGAGGCTGGCAAGGTATTTACCATGCTCAACGGCCCGGACTCGATTCTTAAGCGCAAGGGTCAGCAGCTGGATTTTAACCTGCAGGCCAGTCAACTGCTTAATACCGTCGAATCCAACGCCACCGCCGTTAACCAGAGCATGGGCAGCCTGAACAAGGCGATCGAGTCCACCTCGCAAGCCGTAAGCGTCAAGGCGATCGACGAGATCGACAGCGCCAGCTATAAGACCCTAGCACTGGTCCTGATCGCCATCGTCGTCGCCGTGCTGGTGAGTATCGCAGTGATCCGCCCACTTAAGAACTCACTCGATAAGGTCAACAACGCCCTCAATATCCTGGCCTCGGGTAACCTGACTCATAAGCTGGACGACAGCGGCCACGACGAATTTGCCGAGCTGTCGCGCAACTGTAACCGACTGGTAGACAGCCTGCGTACCCTTATCCAAGGGATCCTGGACCGCTCTAACCAACTGGCTGCCGCCGCCGAAGAGACGTCGGCCATTACGGCGCAGACCACAGCAGGCATTCAAGAGCAGAAGAACCAGGTCGATCAGGTGGCAACCGCCACGACCCAGCTCAGCTCAAGCGCCATGCAGGTAAGCACCAGTGCCGACGAGGCCCTGAACCAGATCAGGCAAGCCGATGAAGAGGCGCAGCATATGCGTGCCATCGCCGATGAGAATAAGCGCACCATACTGGCGCTGGCCGACGAAGTCGCCAAAGCGGGACAGGTGATCAACAAGGTTCACTCAGACAGCGCCTCTATCGGCTCGATATTGGATGTGATCCGTGGCATCGCCGAACAGACCAACCTGCTGGCGCTGAACGCCGCCATCGAGGCCGCCAGAGCCGGTGAACAGGGCCGAGGCTTTGCCGTGGTAGCCGACGAGGTTCGCAGCCTGGCATCACGCACTCAAGACTCAACCCAAGAGATCCAGCAGATGATTCAGGTGCTGCAACAGGGTACCCAGGAAGCCGTTTCCGTGATGGAGCTGGGTCGTCAACAGGCTAGCAGCTGTGTCGAGAAGACAGAGCAGGCCAACGTCGCCTTGGAGAGCATCAGCAACGCTGTGCACTATGCCCATGACTCAGGTACTCATATTGCTAATGCGGCCCAGGAGCAGAATTTGGTGAGCCAGCAGGTATCTGAGAAGCTAGAGCATATCGCAGCGATCTCCGAAGAGACGGCCACAGGCGCCGATCAGACGGCACAATCTAGCCATCAGGTGGCCCAGCTTGCCGAAGAGCTCCAGGCCTCTGTGGGCGAGTTTAAGGTGTAAAAGCTAAAGACAAAGCTAAAAAAAAGTTAAAGACATAGTAACGCCTTTAAACAGATACAAAAAACCGGACTTAAGGTCCGGTTTTTTTATGCTTACTCGAAGTGTTCTGGCAAATTAGTTGCCAGCAAGACGTTCCTTGATTGCCGCCGTAATTGGGCTACCGCCGTGACCATTACCCTCGGCCCACTCGACGACGGTCAGACCGTCGGCTTCCTTGACGCTCAACTCTTCGGTAGAGAGGCGCTTGCTCATGAACTCACCCACATCGTTGGCGCCGCTGATCATGGCGAAACGCAGCAGGCTGTTGCCGTCACAGGCCACCCCTTCGTACACGTTACGTAGCTTAACGCGCGCTTCTTTTAATTTCTTACGTAAACGGTTTTTATCGTCTGCCTGAACATAGTTACAGATGTTGGCAACGAGTTGATCGTTGGCTTTAACTGGCGCTGGAACAGTATAAACAGAGGCTGCAATCACCACAGCTAACGTAGTCGGTAAAAAACGCATCGGGTACTCCTATAATATTTATTATTTTTTTCAGTAAGCTATCACTAAAGTGATGCCTAAAGACAACTCGGGGTAACACCATAAGTTAACATTTTTTTGCCAAATTGATAAAGCGATATTCCAAACCTTTATCATTTATGTGAGATTCACTGTCGAGCAGCTGCCAACTGCCATCATCCCACTCCGGGAAATGGGTATCGCCCTCGACATCGAGATTGATCTCGGTCAGATACAGGCGATCCGCCTGAGGCAATAGCTCGGCATAAAGCTGGCCACCGCCAATCACCACCAACTCCTCACAGCCCTGCACCACTTCCTTGGCTTGTTCGAATGAAGTCACGCAGGTCACGCCCTCGATAACCAGATCTTTTTGTCGACTCACCACTAGGTTGTGGCGCCCAGGTAGGGGTCTACCGATGGATTCGAAGGTCTTACGGCCCATGACCATAGGCTTACCTAGGGTCATCTGTTTAAAGTGGCGCAGGTCTTCGGGCAGATGCCAGGGCATCTGATTATCTTTGCCGATAACCCGGTTATTTGCCATCGCGGCAATCATAGCTATTTTCATGGGCTCTCCAACGGTCTTGTGCCGTCTGTAGGGTTAAGAATTAGATCACTGGGCGCGTACGAAAATAAAGCAGACTGGGCATGGCGAGTCCGACAGATAACGCCCCTAAGATGAAGATGGTCTTCAAGCCATTGCTGATCACCTCTGCGGTCAACTCGGGGCTTACCTCAGACTGGGCAGACAGCTGCACCAAGGCGATCACTGTGTTGTAGGCATAGGTTCCCGGGATCATGGGGATAATCGCCGCTACGGCGTACATCAGCGGCGGTGCCAGATGTTTCTTGGCAAAGCCTATGGTTAACACTCCGACCAAGGCCGCCGCGGCAAAGGTACACCACTCTATCGGCATACCGAAATGCAGCAGTAAGGTGCGCAGGCTGTGGCCGAGGGCGCCAGCCAGGGCGCAGTAAGGCAAGAAGCGTTTGGGCACATTGAACACCATGGCGAACCCCACCGCAGGAACAGCCGAGAAGGCCGCATCGTTTAGCAGCTTGAGCAGGAGCTCCATCATAGGAAAAGTCCTCCCAGTTGCATGGCGATGGTGATCCCTATGACGGATGAGACGGTCAACAGGGTGGCGTGTCCCCAACGGGAGATCCCCACGTTAAGGTGCCCCTTCACCATATCCGAGATCGCATTGATCATGGGAAAACCCGGCACCAACATCAGCACGCTGGCGGCCATCGGCAGCTTAGGGGTATCGGTCAGTTGCAGGTGATAGCCCATCTGCGCCACCAAGGTGGTAATAAAGGCGGTCACGGCAAAATTCACCAGCAGGTTGAAATGATGCTTGGCGATGGCCAGACGCACCGACATGCCCACTGATGCCGCCAGTATGGTGATCAATACCGCCATGGTATCGCCACCAAATAAGTGACAGAAGCTGCCACAGGATAGGCCGATCATGGGCACCAGATAGCGCCTCGGATAGCTCTTTGGCTGGATCCGCGAGACACGTTTACGCACCTCGTTGAGGCCGTAGATCCCCTTCTCGGTCAACAGACAGATGCGCTGCAGCTCGCAGATGATGGTCATATTGATGCCATGCTCGCGAATGCGCCGGGTAGTGGTGATACAGCGACCGTGCACCAGGCTGGTCAGCACCAGGGAATTAGAGGAGATGGAGATCTCGACACTGGCGAGACCTAATGCCTGACCCAGGCGCTGACTGATCTCTTCGACGAGGTCGGACTCAGCACCATAGGCCAGTAAGAGTTGAGCAACCCGGACAACCTGCCGGGTAATATCATTTTGAGTATCGGCGTACACAATTCTCTCAGAATGAAAGGGGTAACTTAATAAACTTACCTTTGATAGATGATTTCGACATCATAGTCATCATCATCGAAGTCGTCGTCGAAGTCGTCATCATAGTCTTCGTTGACCACTTCCTGGGTCTTCTGATGATAGTTGTCCCACTTGAACTCGACCTCGGCATCGGGATCTTCCTCGACCTCTGGTGGCAGAGCATCGATAAAGTCCATCAGCTTGAGCGCCAGTTCCTGCGTGCCTTCGCGGTTGTAGGCCGAAATACAGTAGACATCGCCCTGCCAATCCAGCTCTTTGACGATGCGATCGACGCGCTCTTGCAGCTCCTCTTCGAGCAGCAGGTCAGTCTTGTTGAACACCAACCAACGTGGCTTGCTGGCCAGTAGCGGCGAGTGCTTCTCTAGCTCACCCACTATGGCGCGGGCGCTGTCGACTGGATCGCTGCCATCGATAGGCTCGATATCCAGGATATGCAGCAGCACACGGCAACGCTCGAGGTGCTTAAGGAAGCGAATACCCAGGCCAGCCCCTTCGGCGGCGCCTTCGATCAGACCGGGAATATCGGCGATCACAAAGCTTTGGCCATGTCTTGGTGTCACAACCCCTAGGTTAGGCACAAGAGTGGTAAATGGATAATCGGCGACCTTGGGCTTGGCACGAGACACTGAGCGAATAAAGGTCGATTTACCTGCGTTAGGCATACCCAGCAGACCCACATCCGCCAACAGCATCAGCTCGAGTCTCAGGCTACGCACCTCACCCGGCGTCCCTAATGTCTTCTGACGCGGTGCGCGGTTGGTGCTGCTCTTAAAGCGAGTGTTACCCAGGCCATGGAAGCCACCTTTAGCTACCAACAGCTTCTGACCATGGGTCTTGAGATCCCCAAGGGCTTCCTGGGTCTCTTCATCGACGGCGCGGGTCCCGACTGGCACCTTAAGAATAAGATCTTTACCGCCATGACCGGTACAGTCGCGACCACGACCATTCTCGCCACGCTCGGCAAAATGGAAACGCTCGAAACGGTAATCGATCAGGGTGTTGAGGTTTTCATCGGCCTGCAGATAAACACTGCCACCGTCACCACCGTCACCACCATCTGGGCCGCCATCGGGCACATACTTCTCGCGTCGAAAACTAACGCAACCACTACCGCCATCACCAGCTTCGACTCTGATCACGGCTTCATCGACAAACTTCATACCAACTCCAGGCGCCAAACAATAGACCGATTATACTGCCTATCGAAACTTACCGCCAAAAAACAATGATGCAACTGCCCCAGCACACAAGCGGCAGAGACAATATTGGACTGGTGCTGGAGCGATATACAGGCTCTTTCACCAGTAATGATTCTTCATAAACAATAAAGCCCCACCAGAGGCAGGGCTTTAGAAACTAGCTTGGGTAGCTAAGTATTAAGCTTCGATGCTAATGAACTTGCGGTTCTTAGGACCTTTAACTTCGAACTTAACTTTACCGTCAGTTAGTGCAAATAGAGTATGGTCACGACCGATACCTACGTTAACACCTGCGTGGAACTTAGTACCACGTTGACGAACGATGATGTTACCAGCTAGAACTGATTCACCACCGAAACGCTTAACACCAAGACGTTTGCTTTCTGAATCGCGGCCGTTACGAGTAGAACCGCCAGCTTTTTTATGTGCCATTAGTTAGACCCCTTATTAAGCGTTGATAGCTGTAATTTTAACTTCGGTGAACCACTGACGGTGGCCCATCTTCTTGTCGTGGTGCTTACGACGACGGAACTTAACGATAGTTACCTTCTCGCCACGGCCATGGCTGATCACTTCAGCTACAACCTTACCACCTTCAACTAAAGGTGCACCAACGTGTACAGTTTCACCATCTGCAACCAAAAGAACTTGGTCGAATTCGATAGTTTCGCCTGTAGCAACTTCTAATTTTTCTAGACGTACAGTATGGCCTTCAGCAACACGGTGTTGCTTACCACCACTTTGAAAAACAGCGTACATAGCTATTTTACTCCGATATTTCTAGCACGCAGACCCTTTTTGTTTGGCTGGGTGCTATAAAAGCTTTAATGACAATGGTCGCGGAGTTTACGCTAAGTTCGCCTGGCTGACAAGTCCTAATTCACTTTGATCAAAAAAAGATCGGAATTACTCGCACAATACTCTTCTGCTACTGTCAGGCGAGGCATTTTTAGGTAGAATCTAATAATTATAACATTTTCGCCTTAATTTGGGCTGTCTGAATTACCTCGCAACCCTAAAAGTAGAGCCATTATATGGATTTGAATGCCATTCGTCAGCTGGCAGACGCTGATATGAAAGCCGTCGACCAACTTATCTATAAGCAGTTGGAATCGGATGTCGCCCTTATTAATCAACTCGGATTCTACATCATCAATGGCGGCGGCAAACGCATGCGCCCGTTGCTCTCTATCTTGGCCGCCCGCGCCATCGCCTATGAAGGTGAAGCGCATCTCAAACTGGCGGCAATCGTTGAGTTTATCCATACCGCTTCTCTGCTACACGACGACGTGGTCGATGAATCTATGCTTAGGCGCGGCCGGGAAACCGCCAACGCCCTGTTCGGTAACAGCGCCAGCGTATTGGTAGGTGACTTCCTCTATACCCGCTCTTTCCAGATGATGACAGAACTTAAGAGCATGGAGGTGCTTGAAGTGCTCGCCGATGCCACCAACGTACTGGCAGAAGGCGAAGTATTGCAGCTAATGAACTGTAACGACCCAGACACCAGTGAAGAGAGCTACATGCGGGTGATCTACTGCAAGACGGCGAAGCTATTTGAAGCCGCCACCCGTCTGGCAGGCGTGCTGGCCGATAGCAGCATAGAAGTGCAGACTGCACTGGCCGACTATGGCAAGTATCTGGGCACCGCCTTCCAACTCACCGACGACCTACTGGACTATACGGCCGATACCGAGGCCCTGGGTAAGAACATAGGTGACGACCTGGCCGAGGGTAAGCCTACCCTGCCGCTTATCTACGCCATCGCCAACGGCAACGAGCTGGAGCGTCAATTGATTCGCGATGCGATCGAGAAAGGCGACGGCACTGAGCATATCGATACCATATTAAATGCCCTTAAGCAGTGTGGCGCCCTGGACTACACAGAGAAACGCGCTCAGGAAGAAGCAGAGAAGGCGATACGCGCATTAGATATGCTGCCAGATAGTGGCTACAAGCAGGCCCTGATATCGCTGGCGAGAATCGCCGTGGCGCGCGATCACTAAGTTGCAGACTATTAGCTCCTAATCAGCCTTTCGGCCCTCGATACCAAGGTAAAAGTTACCCATAAAAAAATGGAGCCAATCGGCTCCATTTTTATTTAAGGACTAACACTCACACTAACTTAGAGGCTTAGCCTTATTTTACGAAGTCGACACCCAGTGCGATATCGGCTTTAAGCGTGTCTAGCATAGCATCACGTGCGTTAGCTTCGAACTCGCTAACCTCACCATAGGCAAGTACCTGCTCGATACCGTTCTTACCCAGTAGTACAGGTTGCGCGAAGAAGTCAGCATGCTCGCTGCCACCATCGACATAGGCACACTCAACAACGTTAGCTTCGCCCTGTAGGCCGCGAACCAGTGACAGACCGAAACGACATGCCGCCTGACCCATAGACAGAGTCGCGCTACCGCCACCCGCCTTAGCTTCAACCACTTCGGTACCCGCGTTCTGGATACGAGTCGTCAGTGCAGCCACTTCTTCATCAGAGAAGCTTACGCCTTCGACTTGAGACAGTAGTGGCAGAATAGTCACGCCGCTGTGTCCACCGATAACATTCACTTTAACGTCGGCAACGTTCAGACCTTTCGCTTCGGCAACGAAAGTTTCAGAGCGGATAACGTCAAGGGTAGTCACACCGAACAGACGGTTCTTGTCGTATACACCGGCAGCCTTCAGTACTTCTGCAGCGATAGCGACAGTAGTGTTAACTGGGTTAGTGATGATACCGATCAGCGCCTTAGGGCAAGTTGCGGCACACTTCTCAACCAGGTTTCTTACGATACCCGCGTTGATGTTGAATAGATCTGAACGATCCATGCCTGGCTTACGTGCAACACCGGCAGAGATCAGTACCACGTCGGCACCTTCCAGCGCTGGCGTTGGATCTTCACCCGCAAAACCCTTAACTTCTACAGCAGTCGGGATGTGGCTTAGGTCAACGGCAACACCAGGAGTGACTGGCGCGATATCATAAAGGGATAGTTTTGAACCGGCAGGCAGTTGAGTTTTGAGTAGTAGGGCAAGAGCCTGGCCAATACCACCGGCGGCACCAAGTACAGCAACTTTCATAGTTATCTCCGTTAATTCTTGGATATTATGTGATATAGATCTAGATTTACCGATGGCGCAACATTACTGGAATCACGGTAAAAATTCAATTATCCCTTAGTCGTGTGGCCAGATAATTTCAATTTCTCCCAGCCCACTGCCATTTACAGGCCATTTAAGATATACTGCCCAGCCTTGCCTGTTAGCCTTTGCCTCCAAGAACCCTCTGCAAATCTGAATTTTTATTCACACAATCCGAATAACGCTTGACTGATGGCGCAAAAATATTCAAAATAAGCCAGTTTTTTGAATATAAGAATAATTCGATATGCAAGCCAATAAAAATCAAGACGAACTTGTAAAGACCTTTAAGGCTATCTTGAAAGAGGAGCGTTTTGGCTCCCAGAGCGAGATAGTCAACGCCCTGCAGTCCGAGGGCTTCAACAACATTAACCAATCCAAAGTCTCACGCATGCTGAGCAAGTTTGGCGCCGTGCGCACCCGCAACGCCAAGCAGGAGATGGTCTACTGCCTGCCCGCCGAGCTTGGGGTCCCGACGGCCGGCAGCCCACTGAAGAACTTAGTACTGGATGTCGACCATAACCAATCTATGATAGTGGTCAGAACCAGCCCAGGTGCGGCCCAGCTGATCGCCAGACTACTGGACTCCATAGGTAAGCCAGAAGGCATTCTTGGCACCATCGCCGGTGACGATACCATCTTTATCTGCCCTTCCAACATTCAGGAAGTGGACAAGACACTCGAGACCGTCAAGTCGCTATTTAACTACGCCGATTAATCCGCTTCTCAAGGATGGCCTAGGCCGTCCTCTCAAGAGACACCCTTTAGCCAGTTTGGGCAAAGGGTGTTTTTTTATCTAAGTTTTGACTTGGTTTAACCTAGGTTTAATCACGCTCAAATTGAATACTGTATATCTGATAGGATACACTGAGTTTAAACCATCCCCCTCTGTCACCCGATGGTTAAGGACCCGAGATGAATAACAATAAGATAATCAATATCGACAACCTTTGCTGGGAATCTTGGCAACACTCAGATCGATACGCCAGCCATCAGAAACATATCGGCGATGCCGCCGGTTGTCAGCAGATCGGCGTCACCATGGAACGACTGGAGCCCGGCAAGCTCTCCTCCGTCGCCCACTATCACACCAAGGAAGAGGAACACCTCTACGCGCTGCAAGGCGAAGCCACCTTATATATCGACGGCGAGCCTCACCCCTTTAAGCAGGGCGACTATATCTGTTTTACCGCCAACTCAGGCATCGCCCATACCCTGAAAAACGAATCCGAAGCCGACTTCCTGTTTCTGGTGCTGGGCAATCGCGATCCCCATGATGTGGTGGTGTACCCAGAGCACAATAAGGTGCAGGTGCGCTCCATCGATGAGATCTATGCCAAGCGTCCCACCAACTACTGGGATCCCGACCGTTAAGTCACCGTTAAGCGGGCACAAAAAAACACACCTTAGGGTGTGTTTTTTATTAAGTTAGCGTCTAGCAGCTAGACGTTGGTCACTTTGAGGAGCTCACATCGAGAGACTCATATTAAGCGACTGATTAAGAGAGCCGCTTTGCCTTAATCCTCGAACTCTGCCTCTCGCTCCATGAAATCAAGCGACGGGGCAAAGAATGCAGAGCCTGTCAGTGCCTGGGTAAAGTGCATCAGGTGATCGTGATTCCCCTCGCCGTCGCCATGGACCATGCTGCTCAGCATCTTCTCGAAATGTACCGAGTTGCGACAGACTGAGATAAACATCAGCCCCTGCTCCTTCATCGACCCGTAAGGCATACTCTGGCGCAGGATCTCCATCGACTTGCCGTCGGCATCCTTCAGATTGACCCGCTTGATGTGGCTGGTAAGCGGCTTGTCCTCAGAGGCATACTCGATATTGTCTATCTTGGTACGGCCTATGATATCTTCCTGCTTCTTCTGCGGCAGACGGTTCCACTTACTAAGGTTATGGGCAAACTTCTGCACATGAATATAGCTGCCACCACGGAAATACTCGTCTTCGTCGCCCACCAAGGCCACATCCTGACGATGACGCCCCTTAGGGTTCTCTGTGCCGTCGACAAATCCAGTTAGATCCCGGGTATCCATAAACTGGAATCCCCTCTCCTCATCCACCAACTCAACCAAATCTTCAAACATCTGACACACCTCGTTGGCCACCAGATGCAAGATATCGTAACGATCGCAGCGCAGATGCACGAAGAGATCATACTCATGGGCCGGTGCATCGCGGTTGTCGGCATGCATAGCCGGGAAAGGCTTGAGCTGTGAAGGACGACACCCTGGATACAGGCTATCCCAGTAGTTGGCACCTATGGCCACGAAACCGTTGAAGGCGCTGTCGGCATACTGGTCGGCCAATTCATAGATATACTGAGCGACATTGGCGACGCAGGGACGCAGCTGAGACTCGACGCCGTCGTTGGCGTTGAACATCAGATACACGCTATGTAAATTTCCTTCGGCACACACACCCAGCTGTTCACGTGGCATAACCAGACTATCCATAAATAAACCTACCTTTCGTCAGTCTCAATTTCGGCGTTATTATCCGAAACTTTAGCGATAATTAGTATTACACAACCCACAAACCGTTAAAGCGAAACGTCATTTACCGGCTAGATTAACTTTTTTTTAGGTTGGCAACCATAGCCAGACGCAAATGCCCTTCACAAAAATGTTACATAGGCCAGCTTAGAAGAGCACCGCCGGATGAGGCGTCACCGACAGGCCAACCTTCTGCCCAGGGCTAAAATGATGCAGGGGCGAGCGCACTGCCAATATCTCCTCGCCAATTAAGATGCTGTAGTGGCACAGATTACCGAGGAAGCGCCGCGCTATTATAGTGCCCTCACCTTTCTCATCTTCTGCCATCTGCAGCTGCTCCGGGCGCAGCAGGAGTTCACCACGATAGCCGGCGGCTTTGACCAAATCGCTACTGCTTTGTACTTCACCCAGCAGGGTCTGTAACCGGGCCCTATCTTTCACCTCACAGCTAAGATAATTCACCTGACCGAGGAACTCCGCCACATACTTATCCGCTGGCTCGGCGTAGAGGGTCTCAGCACTGCCATATTGAGCTATGGCGCCATCCTTGAAGAGCGCCAGCTTATCGGCGAACACGAACGCCTCATCCTTACTATGGGTCACGAACACGGCGCTTACCCCGCGCTGCTTTAAGATCTCGCGGATCTCCACCATCATCTCGCCGCGCACCTTAGCGTCGATATTAGAAAAGGGCTCATCGAGTAGCAAGAGTTCTGGCTCATAGGCGAGCGCCCTTGCAATCGACACCCGCTGCTGCTGCCCCCCCGAGAGTTCGTGAGGATAACGGCCCCCTAGGCCCTCTAGCTTCACCAGCGCCAGCATCTCACCCAGCCTCGCCTGTCTGGCAGACTTATCCAAGCCTTTCACCCCGAACAAGATATTCTCGGCCACAGTCAGGTGAGGAAACAGAGCGTAGTCTTGGAAAATCATCCCGACCTCTCGCCGCTCGCTGGGCACAAACGTCTCGGGTCCAGAGAGCAGTCGGCCATTGATGCTGATACGCCCTTGGGAGATAGGCTGCAGCCCGGCAATCGCCTTGAGGAGCGTGGTCTTGCCACAGCCGCTTGGGCCGAGCAGGGCGGCAATTTCTCCCTGATGCAGCACAAGATCTAAGCCGCGCAGAATCGTCAGCCCCTGATAATCGCTGTGAACCTGTTCTATGGTAAGTGTCGACATATTAGTTACCTTGCTCCAAGGAGCGATTGAGATAAATAAGCGGGACTAACCCCACCAAGACGATCACTATGGCCCCCAGGGCGCCCTGCTCGAGCTGTTCGTCCGAGACAAACTGATAGACATAGGTGGCGAGATTCTCAAACCCCACGGGCCTGAGCAGCAAAGCCGCCGGCAGCTCCTTCATACACTCGATAAAGACCAGCAAGATGGCGGCGAAGATGCCGCTGCGAAGCAATGGTAGATGGATCCGCGATAGAATGGCGCTGGGCCTCATCCCCATGGTAACCGATGCCATATCCAGCGAGGGACTGATCTGCTTATAGCTGTTTTCTATGCTGCCGATGGCGATGGCGGCAAAGCGGATCGCAAAGGCAAAAATTAATACAAACAGGGTACCACTGAAGATAAGCCCAGGCCCACTCTGGTCGAAATAGGCATAGAGATCGTTGACAGTGAAATCAAGAAGGCTCAGAGGCACCAAGACGCCAATCGCCAGCACAGTACCCGGCAGGGCATAGCCCGTCGAGGCCAGACGTGACGGCAGGATATCGATTTTTCTTGGGCTGCAGCGCCGGACAAACATCAAGAGCAAGGCGAACACCACAGTGACTAGACTGACCACTAGGGCAATGATCAGGCTGTTGAGACTGTATTCCCAGAAGGCCTGATTCCAACTGACATCAAAGTAGTCCCAGGCATACCCCAGCAAGACCCAAATCGGCAGGCCGAAGGCCAACAGCAGCAGCACAGCGCAATAGCCCGCGGCGAGCCAGGCCTTGAAACCCGTTAGCGCATATCGTTCGTGGGAGGTTATCGGCGTCTGTTTCTGAAACAGCTGCTGTTTACGCCGGGCAAAGCGCTCGGCGCCGATCAGACAGAAGACCACCAGCAGTATGATGGCTGAGAGTTTAGCTGCCGCCGCCAGACTGCCGTATCCCAGCCAGGTATCGTAGACCGCCGTCGTCAAGGTAGGCACGGCAAAGTAGCTGACGGTAGCGAAATCGGCGGCCGTCTCCATCGCCACCAGCGCCGCCCCCACCGCCAAGGCGGGCCGTGCCATAGGCAAATTCAGACGCCAGAAACTGCGCCAGGGCCCCACCCCCATCACTCTGGAGGCGTGCAGCAGGCTTGGCGACTGCTCCATGAAGGCGGTGCGCGCCAGCAAATAAATATAGGGAAACAGCACCAGCGCCAGCATCACAGACGCACCGCCCAGGGTGCGCACATCGGGAAAATAATAATCCGTAGGCGACAACCAGCCGTTAACTTGCCTCAGCCAGGCCTGAACCGGCCCGGCATAATCCAGCAGGTCCGTATAGACATAGGCCACCACATAGGCGGGCATGGCTAGGGGTAGCAGCAACGCCCACTGAAACCCATTGCGTCCGGGAAAATCACAGCGGGCCACACACCAGGCCGCAGGCACGGCGATCAGCAAGGCGCCCAGGCTGACAAACAACATTAAGGCCAAGGTGTTGAAAATATAGGTCGGCAGAACGGTTTGCATCAGGTGACCGAATACCGCCTCATCTGGCACCATTGCCTGTATGCAGATGGCTCCCAGCGGCAGGGCGAAGCAGATGGCGGTCAGATAGCTTAGGGTCGACCAGGATTTGGGAAAGCCTAAAATCATAGAAAATCTCAATAAAGCGAGTCAGGCCATTATCTGTGACCAACTTAAATCTAAGCTTAAACGCAAACGATTATTAATTGAATAGTGACCCATGCGGCATAAAAACGAGATAGCCTTCCCGAAGGAAGGCTATCTTTTGAGCAACGACCGCCTATCACTAGAGATCGAACTTGACCTGATCGAGTAACTTCACCGCCGCGCCGTGATACTCGGCCAGCTTGTGGATGGGAAGTTCATCGGCCTTATACTCTCCCCAGGAGGCTACCAGCTTAGACGGCTTCACATCTGCCTTGACTGGATATTCCATGTTGAGCTCGGCGTAAGTCTGCTGCGCCTGTTGACCTGAGAGGTATTCCATCAACTTGATGGCGTTCTCGCGCTCTGGAGCATACTTAGCCAGGGCCATGCCTGAGACATTGATGTGAGCACCGCGATTTTTCTGATTCGGGAAGTTGATGTTGACCGCCTCGGCCCAAGGCACCTGCTTAGGATCTTGTAACATCTTACCCAGGTAATAGCTGTTACCTATGGCGATATCACACAGCCCCTCTTTAACCGCCTTCACCTGCGCCCTGTCGTTACCCTGTGGCTTGCGGGCCAGGTTTACCTTAACGCCTTCTAGCCAGGTCTTAGTGTCTGCCTCACCATGATGGGCGATCATCGACGCCACCAGAGAGATGTTGTAGGGGTGCTTACCGCTACGGGTACAGATCTTGCCCTTAAATTTAGGATCCGCCAGATCTTCATAATCGATCTCCAAGGGGCCCAGACGCTCCTTAGAAGAGTAGATATTTCTCACGCGTTTCGTCAGGGCAAACCAATCGCCATTGGGCGAGCGAAGATTCGCAGGAATATTCTGCGCTAAGGTCTCGCTGTCGACCGAGGCCACCAGCCCTTTATCCGCCAACTCCATCAAACGGGAGAAATCTGAGGTGAGCACAAGATCCGCTGGTGACAGACGTCCCTCGCGGGCAATTCGCTCGGCAATGCCCTGTTTGGCAAAAACCAGATTGACCTTGATGCCAGTCTCCTTGGTAAAGTCAGCCAAAATGGGATCGATAAGAAAAGCCTGTCGGTAGGAATAAACCGTGATGCTGTCGGCCGCATTGGCCATTGAAGTGACACAAGCAAAACCCAGAACAGCCAAACGTTTCATGAATCTCATGCAATACTCCGCTATAAGTTTAATGATAATAATTATCAATTGCGTCAAGGGTAATCAATCTGGCAGAAAACGGCAAGTGAGATTCATCAAAATTTGCGAGGCCGCTCATTTTGACCAAAAAAGCCTCGCTGACTAGACTCAAAGGACTCGGCCACAAAAAGGATCTCATATGTTTCTGGAAATTCTCGCGCTGATACTCGCCGTCATTCTTATTTTATTCCTGTTTAAACATAGATTTACTCGGGTACGAGTCAGGCGGGCCCGCAGGGCCGCCGTGCAGCAGGCCAACCTGAGTGCCAGGATGATCAGCGAAGAAGTTCCCCATGCGCCGACGCCCAGCCTCAATACCAGTCACCCCTATCACTGTGTCGAGATAGTCAACGACGAGGGCCTGTGTGGCAGCGCAAAGAAATTAAAAGGCAAACGATTCCTCTCCAAAGATGCGCCGACGTTTCCGCTCCCAGGCTGCAGCGAGAGTGAATGTAGCTGCCGATATCTTCATCATGAAGACAGACGTGGACAAAATGAAGACAGGCGGGTCGACTTCGGTGTAACCCGTGAACTCTATGGTGTGTTTGGCGAGCCCAACAGGCGCAGTCAACCGGCTAAGGGACGGCGCCATACTGATACTCGCCACTAACTTCTAACGGCTAACTGCTAAGCACTGCACCCAAATCTGTGAGTACAAGCTCTTTAGTGATACAGCCAAGCCTAGACGTGGGGGCGTGTGGTTAACATGGCCGCGCTCTTGGAGAAGGTCTCTAGCCATCTGGCCGTCGCCGGGGCAACCTTACGCCAATCCAGATCCGGATGACGAAAATCTATATACTCTAGCAGGCAGGCGAGGCAGATCTGCTGCAAGGACACCTTGCTGTGGCCAGAAATGGCCATCAGCTCTATCTGCGCCAAGCCCCTGAGTAATGCCTGTTCAAACCGCGCCGTCCAAAATGGACTACGCAAGCCCTCATCGTCGCGCATCTGCTCCTGTCTTAAGGCCACCGCGCTATCGAGTAAGCCCTTAATCAGGGAGTACTGGGTCTCGCCATACCAGGAATCACCGGGCTGTCCAAACAGCTCGCCACCGCAATACTCATGATCCAGATAGCGCAGGATCACTTCGCTGTCATACAAGGTGCCACCATCGTTTAACAGCAGACAAGGGATCTTGGCCAGCGGATTGGCATCCAGCAATAGCTCGGTATTCTCAAGAGGATTGACGGCAACCGGCTCGATCCCCCTGATGGCAAATTGTGCAATAACGACCCGCACGGTTCTGGCGTAGGGTGACGCCAGCGAAAAGAGTAATTGCATATCGCTTCCTCTACCAATATTTCTCGACGGTGATCTGCCCTGGCGCGCGGCGAAGATTCTTAGCCAGCCCGCGGGACTGCAACAGGGTATTGAGCTCCTTGATCATCTCTGGATGGCCACAGATCATCACCTGCGAATCTTGCGCGCTCAGCTTGAGCCCAACCTGCTGCTCGATCACACCGCTCTCGACGCCTTGGGTGATGCGGCAACTGAGCGCGTCTTCCATCGGCTCCCGAGTCACTGAGGTGACTAAGGTAAACTTTCCGGGGTATTTGGCCTCGAACGCCTTAAGCTCTTCATAATAGGCGAGATCCTCTTGATAGCGCACGCCGTAGACCAAGATCACCCGCTCAAAACGCTGCCATGGCTCGGTGGTTCTCATCATGGAGATAAAGGGGCCCACCGCGGTTCCTGTGGCAAAAAACCACATATGCTTGCCCTGGGCTGGGATCTCATCCAGCGTCATGAAGCCCGCCGCCTTAGTGGAGATATCGATACTGTCTCCCGGGGCTAGGGCCTGCAACTTAGGCGATAGCAGACCATCGTCGACACTGACCGCCAGCACCTCCAGCAGCGGCGCATCGGGCGCATTGACCAGTGAATAGGCTCTGGCGACACGTTTATCGTCAATATGCAGCGACAACTTAATGAATTGCCCGGCAATGAACTCGCCGATATCGGCCGACAGCTTCAGGGTAAATAACTGATCGCTCCAGTCAATCCGCTCTACAACCTTTGCCTCTCCCCACATATCGCCACCTCTGCTGGCATCAATCAATACTGATACTCCCATGATTCATAGATTTTCTATCCGAGTCAAGACAACAAAAAACCCCTTATCTTAAGGGGTTTATCGAAATCTAATGGGAGTCAGGAGGCCTTATTCTTGCTCTGTCTCTTGATTGAAACTGTCTCTGAATGCCTGCAGCCCTTCCTGTACTAGGCCATAGGTCTTGTCGACCCCAGCAGCAATATCACCTTCAAGCACCTTGAGTCCTGAGAGGATATCTTTGGCCTCATCGAAACCTTGGTCTATGGCACCACCGATTTTGTCCATGAAGGAGCTGAGCTGCTCATCGAAGGACATGCTGCTGTTTTGCTCCTGATGTATGGCAAAAAACTGAGTCGCAAAGCTGACGATGCGCTCGGCCGTCGCCTCGGGTGAGGTATCCACCCCTTGAGCTACCGCCGTCTCGATGGCGTGCTCACCCATGGTTGGTGCCAGCTCTTCATTAATCGCCTCAATCGCCGCCTTATACAACAGCTGCATGGGCTCATTGCCCGCGCTCAAGTTCACCTCTTGCTGCGCTTCCAGGATCGCCGTATTCATCAGCTGTTTACTGGCCGCCAATGCCGTCTTGTTCTTGGCCACTTCGGAGACTTGTTGACCATGGTTAGTCGTCGAATCTGTCTTGTTGTGCGCCGCCGCAGATACGGCTCCGCCGTGATTTTGAATCTCCATAATCGCCTCGCTCACCAAATTAAATTAACCCTCAGCTATTATTATCGTCCATTTTGTAAGCAACTTTAGCGCAAATGCCCAATTAATCTGTCATCGGCAATACAGCCAAAATGCGATATGCTAACCAATTCGTTAATTAAATAAGGGTTCCCATGTTACGACTCATCAGCTTTGGACTTCTCGCCCTGGTAGCATACCTGCCGATGGCGCAGGCCAATCCAGCGATCGCCAGCAAGACGGTAATTCTGGTGCGTCATGCCGAAAAAGCCGACCAGGGACGCGACCCTAGCTTGAATGACGCGGGCAAGTTGCGAGCACAGGCATTGGTTGAAAGCTTGGGCGATACCCCACTCAGCCTAGCCATATCCACACAATTTAAGCGCACCCAGGAAACCTTAACGCCGCTTATTATCGCCAGAGGAATTCCTTTAGTTGTCATCGACGCAGGCAGGGATATGGACAAACATATTGCGACCATTGCCGACAAGGTGATGGCGCAGCAGGGCAATGTGATCATTGCCGGCCACTCCAATACTGTGCCACTGATCATCAAGGCACTTCGAGGACCCGAAATACCTCAATTGAGAGAGGATGAATATGACAATTTGTTTATCCTTTCCCTGCCCCAAGATGGCGCAAGTAGCCTGATAAAAACCCAATATGGTGCAACTTCAGGCAATACCCAATAAGGATTAGACATTAGTCTAGATAGCGCTAGCTTTATGATCTAAACTTGATTACATTAGCGATATATGGAATAGCAGCACGCGCTGACATTAAGCGCAGCCACGGAGAATCACTGGTGAGTAATTCGTTTTTTGGAGCGGGAAATAAAAGTAAACCTTTGTCGGTTAGCTGTCAAAACTGCAACCGATTAACGGTTATCGAAGGCGAGACCATCTGCTTCAAGGGTGGAGAGATCATTAGACTGACCCCCTATGAGCCGCAAAATACCAAGCTCAGCCTCCTCTGTGACGGTTGGAAGCCGATCAACACCTCAAAAACTGCCTAGTCCTTCTGCCAGCCAGTCTGGCGGCAAACCCTACATCATCCCCGCATAGTCATTCGCGTAGTGCTTTACTTCACGCGTAAGGCCTTCGATTACGGTCGAGGGCGGGATCATGGCAAGGGTCAGACCCCGTGTCGTGACCCTCAGGTAGGAACTCAGCTGAGCATAGACTACCACCAACTCCTCCTGTCCCAATCCCCGCTCTCTTAAGGTCGCCATGATGGCAAGCCAATCGGTATCAACGATCCGTGCCTGGCCTTCGATACTTGCATGTATAGGGATGTTTTTCATGGGACCGCCTCCGTAGGTTAGTTATTAACAAATATTATGCAAATCAAACCTGAACGAATACTTAATCCCACACAATTAATGCTGATTTTGTACGGTCCACAATTTCTTATACTGGCCATCGGCCGCCAGCAGGCTCTGATGATCGCCACGCTCAACTATCTTGCCCTGACTCAGCACCAAGATCTGGTCGGCATCCACGACCGTCGACAGCCTGTGGGCGATAACCAGACTCGTATGCCCCTTGGCCATCTCCTTGAGCGCATTAAGAATGGCCTGCTCCGAATGGCTGTCCAGCGAAGAGGTCGCCTCGTCGAACACCAGTAATGGAGAACCCTTGAGGATCGCCCTGGCGATCGCCACCCTCTGTTTCTCGCCGCCGGAGAGTTTTAATCCGCGCTCACCCACCTTGGTGTGCCAGCCTTCGCTGAGTTGCGAGACGAAGTTTGACAGATGCGCCAGCTCTATCGCCGCCTTCACCTGCTCATCGCTCGCCCCCGGCAGACCATAACGAATATTCTCCAATAGGGAGTCGTTAAACAACACGGTATCTTGGGGCACTATGGCGATGGCGCTACGCAGCGCGTGTTGAGTCAGCGCCTTGGTATCATGGCCATCTATAGTGATAGACCCCTGCTGCGTCTCATAGAAGCGAAACAGCAGTTTCACTATGGTAGATTTCCCCGCGCCGCTATCGCCCACTATCGCCACCTTGTGACCGGCGGGGATTTCGAAACTCACATCGGACAAGATAGGCCTGTCACTGTAACGAAAACTCACCCCCTCAAATTTAAGGCTCCCTTGGGCGATCTGGGGCGATGTCGCATCGGGGGCATCCTCAATCTTGGGCTGTCTGTCTAGCAGGCTAAACATGCGCTCTATGTTGGCCAGGGCGCCGCGGATCTCACGGTAGACGAAGCCTAAAAAATTCAGCGGCATAAACAGCTGCATCATGAAGGCGTTGATTAGCACAAAGTCACCTATGGTCATGGCTCCCTGGCTCACCTGAGTTGCCGCCAGCGCCAACATCAGCGTCATCGCCAGCGAGATGATCAGCGCCTGACCGGCGTTGAGCGCAAACAATGAGAGCCGATTCTTACGCTTGGCCACCTCCCAGCGCTCGAGGGCATGATCATATTGCTCAGATTCATAGGCCTCGTTGTTAAAGTATTTCACCGTCTCATAGTTAAGCAGGCTATCTATGGCGCGGGTATTGGACTGAGAATCGGCCATCGCCGCCTCACGCACGAAGCCAGTACGCCATTCAGTGGCGAAGATAGAGAAGAGAATATAGGCGACAACGGCGCTCAGGGTAATTAACGCAAACGCCCAGCCATAGTTATAAAGCAAGATACCCACCACCAGGGCGATCTCAAGCAGGGTCGGTACTATATTGAATACCATGAAGCGCATCAGGAAGCTGACCCCGCTGGTACCGCGCTCGATATCCCGCGACAGTCCCCCGGTACGCCGCTCAAGATGAAACGCCAGATCCAACCTGTGCAGATGGTCAAACACAGACAAGCCAAGGCGTCTTATCGCCCGCTCGGTGACCCGGCCAAATAGTGTGTCTCTCACCTCTGAGATCACCGTATTGAGCAGGCGCAGGCTGCCGTATGCGAGCACCAGGGCGATGGGTACGGCGATCATCTGCTCGACTGAGGCCTCACTCAGGGTATCCACCAGCTGTTTGAGTACGAATGGCAGGCCGACACTCGCCATTTTGGCCACCACAAGACAGGCCAGCGCCAGCACGACCCGCCCCTTAAATTCCAACAAATAGGGCCAAAGCAATTTCAGGACATGCCAGTTCAGTTTATCGATAGGACCATCAAAATAGAGCGTGGGACGCATGGCAACTCCAGCTAGCATCAAGATAAGGACGATGGCATTTAGGTGAGGTTAAGATAAAAGCCATAACATACACCATCTTACCTCAGTAGACTTACCCGCCACTAGCTCAATTATCCACCTTTGCCAAGGGGTTAGCATTTTGCCTTAGATAAGGAGGTCAATTTCAGACTTTTGGCGCAGTCCCCCGTACAAACAGGTACAACTTTAGACTGATTAAATGATGGCAAAACCAGAAAAAAGCATTATTCTTGAGAGAATAATTATCAGTTTAGTGTTTCAACGGGGTAATTATTGTTATCTCTTGCCGGAGATTTTGATAATCTCAAGATCAGCTTAAGGCAGTTCAAGCTGAGTAAAAAGCAGAGCGGGAATAACCCCAAATTTTTAAAGGAAGCCGATATGCCACAATCATCTGACGTGCAATACCCTCCATTGCCATTGGTACAAACTTGGGTATGGATGATGACAGAATCGAACAGCCCAGAAATCCAACAAAAGGGTCAAAACAATTTAATATCGTCTTTTGGCAGTCTTGCTAAAGCCAACGAATATCTGGTGAAACAACAAGCCAAATAAACGGGCCAGCAGAACGCAAAAAAGGAAGCCAATTGGCTTCCTTTTTCATATTAGGGTCGGCATAGCATCAAGCGACTATCGCTAACTCCGCAACCAACAAAACTTTGGGCAAAGCTGGCATAGCGTTAGCCGCGGCGCTCGAGCACACACTGATTCAAATTTGCCAGCAAGGTTTCGGTATCTTCCCAACCGATACAGGCATCAGTGATGCTCTGGCCGTAACACAGCGGCTGCCCTTCGATATAGTCCTGACGTCCCTCAACCAGGTGGCTCTCAACCATCACACCGAAAATCGCCCGCTCACCGGCGCTTATCTGGCTGGCCACATCCTCGCCCACCAGCATCTGGCGCTTAAACTGTTTGCTGCTGTTGGCATGGCTAAAGTCCACCATAATATTTTGTGGCAGGTTAGCCTTAGCCAACTGCTCGCTGATCGCCTGCACGTGCTCGGCGCTATAGTTAGGCTCCTTGCCGCCACGCAGAATGATATGACAATCTGGGTTGCCCTTGGTGGAGACGATCGCCGAATGACCATACTTGGTCACCGACAGGAAATGATGCGGTGCACTGGCGGCGCCGATAGCATCGATAGCCACCTTGATAGTGCCATCGGTACCATTCTTGAAACCAACGGGGCAAGAGAGGCCAGATGCCAGCTCTCTGTGTACCTGTGATTCTGTAGTGCGAGCACCGATAGCGCCCCAACACATGAGATCCGCCACATATTGGGGCGTGATCATATCCAAAAATTCACCCGCGGTCGGCACACCTAACTCATTGAGATCTAAAAGCAGTTTTCGAGCTGTGCGCAGGCCATCATTCAGCTTGAAGCTATTGTCCATGTAAGGGTCATTGATCAGGCCCTTCCAACCCACTGTGGTGCGCGGTTTCTCGAAATAGACGCGCATCACTACCTCGAGTTGATCCTTATATTGCTCGCGCAATTTGGCGAGTCTCTCACCGTATTCCAGCGCCGCCTTAGGGTCGTGGATAGAACAGGGTCCGATGATCACCAGCAGACGATCATCTTCTTTTTTCAGGATATTGTGAATATTCTGCCGCGCGTTAAACACTGTTGCCGATGCATTTTCGCTTGCCGGAAATCGCTCGAGGATAGCGACAGGGGGTAACAACTCTTTAATTTTATTAATGCGAACGTCATCAGTTTGATAATACATGATATTTATTTTCCACTCCGGCTCTGGATTAAATAAGGGTCTCTCTATTGCACTACTGATTTCAATTTATCCAGTATCCACAGCTATTGCAACCAAACATTAATAAAATAAAGAAGATAAAAATAACCATCTGTTATATAAGATTAAATTATTATTTTTATTTAAAACTTCCTCAGCTAAGCCTGCTAGAAAAAACAGAAGTAACAAAACAAAGTGTTAACATTTATCTGGAAATCGACCAAAAGCCTATCTATAGTAGATTATTAATGGTCATAAGAGAGTCACATTGAGGCTCTCGATACCGCGCCGATGGCGCTACAGCCCCTGTTGAGGTAACCATCAACCCGATGAGAAGATTGCTGCTGGCATCTGGTTTTATGTTAGTTTCTAACCCACTCCTGGCACAAAATGCTAACACTGAGATCTCCTTTGCGGTCAGCAACACCATACCCCCTTACTTCTTTGCTAACGGTCAAAGCGGAATTCAATATGAGCGTCTCGCCTCCGCGTTAGCCAAGCAGTCCCTATCGATAGGCCATATCTATCTGTCACCCAATAAGCGAGCCTTTCGTCAGGTCGCCAGTGGCAATGTCGACTGCCTCATCAATGCGCCGGAAAACTTGGCGGGTCTCTACTACACCCGCAGCCTAATCAGCTACCAAAACAGCGTGTTCACCCTGGCCAGCAATAAACTGGCCATCGACTCGGTTGCCGATCTGGCCGGGATCTCTGTCATGGGGTTTCAGAACGCGACCCAATACTTAGGTAGAGACTTCTATCAGATGGCGCTCAGTAACCCACAATATGGCGAATCCAATAGTCAGAAGAGTCAGGTGATGATGCTGTTTTCCGGGCGGGTCAATGCCATCATCCTAGAGGGGCGCATCTTCGACTACTACCGCGAGCAACTCAAGTTTAGAGTCGACACCCAACAGCCAACCTCTCGCCACTCCCTATTTGCAGCGGCGCCACGCAAGATAGCCTGCCACAGTCAGTCCTTAGCGGAAAAGATAGATCTGGGTATAGCACAACTGGATAGGGAAGAAGCCGAGGTGGTGAGGAAAAGCATTCCCTCTGTACCAGAACCCAAACTCAAGCCAGAGTCTAAGCCTGAGTCGGAACTTGAACCAGTAAGGATGCCTTTAGATCTCAAGTAACCCGCTAGCTATTCATACGGCTAGCGACTCATAGGGTGAGCTGGTTATATATGGTCATTAAACCAAGGCATACATGCCTGTTTGCCTTGGTTTATGGAAGACTTAATCTTTGAATGACCTGTCTATGAATAAACTAGCCTATGAGAAAGCTTCTCTCTGAATAACATTTTCTCTAAATAACCATTTCTCTGAATAAACAGGCTAATGGATCCCTTGATGGGATTGCATCGCCTGCAGCTTGGCCTGATAACGCCGCTGACTAGGGAATCCCCAGATAATTCCCTTTTTATTCAATTCAGTAGACACGCATGGTGTTGATTGATCTAATTGATTTCGCCAAAAAACTACCAGATCCAACACCATGCGTGATGTCCATACCTTACACGATTTACTCAAAAAGCAATGCCCGCAAATACATCAAAAACGGCTTAATTCTCTGATGGTTGCTACAGAAGCGTTACTTGATGGCAATCAGTTGTCACTCACTCAGCTTGGTCGCAATATCTCTGGTGCGGTGGCGCCAAAGCACAACATCAAACGGATAGACAGGCTACTCGGCAACCCGCATCTACACTCTGATAAATTCGCTATTTATCAAT